>DASZFS010000507.1:0-68746 GCA_035939575.1 Vicinamibacterales bacterium
GAACCACGCCGAGTCCGGCGAAGAGCTCTTCGACGTGTTCCTTGATTCCGAGAGTGATGAGGTGAGGTACAGGATCCGCGCGACTTCCAAGCCCCAGGCTGCGCTGGCCCGCATTGGCCAGCCGATCGCACGTGCGCTTCAGGCGCGCTTCCGACGCGACTCGGCCGCAGTGATGAAGCGCGCGATAGAGGCCGATGGAGTTCGACGGTGAGCATCTACGTCGAGATTCTCGTTCGCGCGCCGATGGACGCGCTCTGGAACCAGACGCAGACGCCATCTCTTCACGAGAAGTGGGATCTCCGCTTTACACGGATCGAGTACCTGCCAAAAGAGCGCGAGACAGAACCCCAACGTTTCCGATATTCGACACGCATCGGTTTCGGGCTCCAAGTGAACGGGGAGGGTGAAAGTGTTGGGGAACGGGACTCGGCGGACGGCAGCCGCTCGTCGGCGCTGAAGTTTTGGTCCGGTCACCCGATCTCCATCATTCGCGAAGGAAACGGATACTGGAAGTACATCCCGACGCCCGCCGGCATCCTGTTCCTCACTTGGTACGACTACCGTACGCGCTTCGGCGCCTTGGGTGCGCTGTTTGACCGCTTGGTATTCCGTCCTCTGATCGGCTGGGCAACCGCCTGGAGCTTCGATCGCCTTCGGCTTTGGCTCGAACAAGGCGTGGATCCTGCACAAGTAATGCGGCAGACGCTCGTACACAGCGTTGCGCGCGTCGGGCTCGCGCTCATCTTCGCGTATCAAGGCCTGGTCCCCAAGCTCATCGCGCGACACGCGGACGAGATCGCCATGCTCGGCGACGCTGGCGTTGCGGCTGACCTCAGAAGCACGGCGGTGACCGCACTCGGCATCTCCGAGCTAATTCTGTCAGCGATGCTGCTGTTTGCCTGGCATCGGCGCTGGCCGTCGTCCCTCTGCATCGGCTTGATGGTGTTGGCGACCGCCCTCGTCGGTGTGAACTCGCCACGATACTTTGATGCGGCGTTCAATCCGTTGTCCCTGAACCTGGCGGTTGCGTGTCTCGCCGTTATCGACCTCCTTGTGCTCACCCGCCTGCCGTCTGCTTCACGTTGTCGTCGTCGGCCATCTTCGGAGAGGCCATGACCTCAATCTATCAACGGGTGCTTGGCTCTGATTTCAACCGTCTGCATCCTCAGATTCAGCGGCGTTTCGGCTTCTCGAGCTCTGACGGGATCGCATCCATCGGGCGCGGCGTCATGGACGAGATCTGGAAAGGAAGGTTCTACACGGAGCCATTCCTTCGCGTCGGCAGCTGGCGGCGGATCATGTTTCCTGAGACGGGACAAAACATTCCGTTCACGATCGAGAACTACGCGTTCATCGATCAGTTCGGACGTGAGACCGTTTCATGGATTCGAACATTCGAGTCGCGGCGCACTCGTCGCTTCGACGCGTACATGATCTACAGCGACGCTCGAGGCCGAATCATTGACTACCTCGGCTCACACGAGCACCTCGCCGTCGACATCGACTTGTCCGTCGACGAACATGGCGGTCTTCGACTGCGCTCTGGCGCGCAGAGATTCTACGAAGACGCGATCGGTTTCAGCTTTCCGATGCTGTTCAGCGGGATAGCCGACGTGCGGGAATGGTTCGACGCTGCGGCCCAGCGATTCCAAATCCAGGTGGCCGTGCACAACAGAGTCTGGGGACCACTCTTTGGATATCGTGGAAGCTTCGATGTGGAATGGCGGAAAGTCGGAACTGGCGAATTGCCCGACCATATCCTGCCGTTGCGACAGGAGCGACGCGATTGACCACGCGCTATTTCAAGCTTCCTTCAGCGCCGCGACCCTAGCTACCGATGAAAGCGCAGCGCAGGTGCGCCGAACGGACTTCATCGCAACAATGACGGTCACCGCTCCTCTGTCGGGAAGCGCAACAGACCGAGCGGCGTCGGCAGCGCGCGGCGTACGGGTGCCGGATAGGGAACGTCGCCGCCCTTGATGCTGTGCCAGAGGATTCGATTCAGCGCGTCCTCGTCGACGCGGTCGTAGTCGCTGAAATCCATCGCAGCGGAAATTGTGGCGCCGTAGCCTTGCGGCGGATTCTTCGTCAACAGGTCGATGTTGGCGGTCACCGCGGTGAAGCCCGAAAGGTCGGCCTTCACCGTGAAGGTGTTCACCATCGGTGGCGCGGCCGCGTCGTGCTGCGTCATCGGCGGCAAGCCGAGCAGCAGCTCCACCGTCCGCAGCATGCTCATCGTCGAGTACATAGTGCTGTCGACGGTCCTGCGTTTGACGAACGGGCTGATCACAAGACCGGCGGTCCGGTGGGAGTCCACGTGGTCGGGGCCGTTCTGCGCATCGTCCTCGATGATGAAGATCGCAAACGTATTCCAGACTCTGCTCTTGGTAACGGCCTCGACGATCTTGCCGACGGCGAGGTCGTTCGAGGCAACCATGGCCTTTGGCGTGTACGACCCTGGCGCCGTGCCGCTCGTATGATTCTCGCCGAGCGACATGAACATGAAGTTCGGCACGGTGCCGTCGCGATCCATCTCCTGGAATTCTTCGATGAAACGATCCGCGCGTATGTAGTCGCGCGGACGCTGCATGCGTGGATCGGCGGGACGTTCTTCGACTCGCGGCTCGGCGACTTCCTGCTCGAAGTGGGTGCTGCGGACCTCGGCGACGCCGCGCCGCGTGCCCATCCCGAACGTCTCCACCTTCAGCCCCTTCGCCCGCGCGAGTTCCCAGATGTACGGTGAGCTCTGTTCGCTGATGCGATTGCTGGTGTCCACGCGGCCGTGCCTCGAGTAGCTGAGCGTCCAGGCGCGCTGGGTGAACTCGTTCGCGTAGGCGGACGTCGTCCAGGGCTGGCCGTCCTGCGAGACCTCGCCGCTGCAGTAGAGGTTGTCGAGGAGCACGAACTGTTCCGCCAGCGCGTGCTGGTTCGGCGTGACATCGCGGCCGAACAGCGTCAGGCTCGGATCGCCATTGCCCTGCTTCAAGTCGCCGAACACCTGGTCGTACGTGCGGTTCTCTTTCATGATGAAGAGCACGTGCTTGATCGACGAGGGTTCGCCGACCTGGGTCGGAATCACCGACTCGCCGCCGACGCCGGTCGACCCGAGCAGGGTGTCGCGATAGAGCGCGTTGTCGTACACCTGCTTCGTGAGTCCCGCGAGCGTTTTCGCGTCGGGCGTATCGATGAACGAAACCAGGCCGTTCAGCTGGTTGCCGTGGTGCTGAAAGCTCACCGCCGGCACAATCGGATCAATCGGCCGCTTGACGCGATTCGGGCCGAGGCCGTTCCCCTTGCTGCTGGCGACGATGATTCGTTTGCCGTCGGCCGAGGTCGTGACCAACGTGGGATACCACCCCGTCGGCAGGAAGCCGAGCGGTTTGCTCTTGCCGCGATCCTCCACGTCGATCACTGCCACCGAGTTGTTGTCGGCATTCGCCACGTACAGCGTCTCGCCGTCGGGAGACAGCGCGAGCGAGATTGGCGTGCTGCCGGCGGGCGCCTTCGGACCGAGCGCCGTGCTGATCACCTCGAGGCGTTGACCAGTCTTCACGTCGAACGACACGACGTTGTTGGTGTGGCCGCATGACACGAAGAGGCGATTGTCCGCGGTGAGGACGATGGCGTTGGGATGGGGATCGGTCGCGAGCGTCGAGACGACCTTCGCGCGAGCCGGATCGCTCACGTCGACGATCGAAATGGTGGCATCGCCAAGGTTGGCGACATACAGCATCTTGCCGTCCTTCGAGAGCGCCGCCGCCAGCGGATGATCGCCGACCTTCACGCGGCTGACGCCGCGGCCGCCGCGGGTCTCGAGAACGTAGAGGTAATTGTCGGAGTTGTTGAGCGCGTAGAGGAGCTCGCCGTCTGCCGACGTGCCGAGCCATGAAACCGCGGTCTGGGTCTTCACCGCGCCGAAGAGCGTGTAGCCATTGATGAAGCTGTCCGCGCTCGACGCCTTCCAACCCTCCCTGTCCCAGCGATCGACGTACTGGATGTCGCTGTTCGGGGCGCCCGCGCCGCTCGAGACGAAGATGCGCTTGCCGTCAGGAGCGAAGGCCAGTCCGCTCCACGATTGCGCCATCGGGAACGTCGCGATCTCCCTTTCAGTGGCGAGGTCCACGACGTGCAGGGCGTGGCCCGTGTAGCCCGTGTTTGTGAAGGCAAAGATCTTGCCGTCCGGGCTCACCTGACCGCTGAGGATCATGTCGCCGGAGGGGAGCTGCCGCCCGGCGGGAGTCGTCTTCCAGCCACTCACTAACAGCGTGTTTGAGCCTTCGCTGCTAGGGACGCTGATGTCGAGACCTGAGACGGGATGCTTGATACGGAAACTCTCGGCGGCGTGCCAGGCTCCGCCAGCCAGCAGCACCAGGACCACAGCGTAAGCCAGACGTTTCATCGATCCTCCTCAGCGGCTCGGAGGACTGTACGCCGCGACCCATGACGAAGTCGAGACGGCGCTGTAAAACTTGATAAATCGGCTGACCCGTGGTCATGTGCTTCTGCCAGCTCTTTTCCGGCCTTGCCGACGGTTCGACTGCACTGCATGTTTCGCCTTAGGATCGCGGTTGCCATGAAGTCACCTGGCAAGACTCTTGGACAACACCCATGAACCAAACTCAGCTTGCTGACTTCGCCACGCGGTACGCCGCGGCCTGGAGCAGTCAGAACCCCGACAGCTTGGCAGCGTTCTACTCGGAGAGCGGATCGCTGCAGGTCAATGCAGGTGCACCAGCGGTTGGTCGCGCGTCGGTTCGAGCGACGGCTCAAGGGTTCATGACCGCGTTTCCCGATATGGTGGTCCGGATGAACTCGGTCATCGCAGCTGGGACCAGTGCACGCTTCGATTGGATCTGGACCGGAACGAACAGCGGCCCAGGCGGAACCGGCAAAGCCGTGCGTATCACCGGCTATGAGGAATGGACCTTTGGCCCAGACGGCCTCATCTCCCAGTCCCTGGGTCATTTCGATGAAGCCGAGTACCAGCGCCAGGTGAAGGAGGGCGCGAGCCCGCCGAGCCTTTGACAGCTCATTCCCCGCCAACGCCGTCGAGATGTTCGGGCTGTCGATCCAGGCGGTCCTCGTTCGTCGTCTTGGTGTACGGCCACTAAGGAGGCTACCGTGAGACTCGTCGCAACCGAATATCTGTCCCTCGATGGCGTCTTCCATCGAGTACGCGCCGCCCGCTCTGACCTAGTATTTCTTCCCCGCCTCCGTCGACATGGTGGACGTTCGATCGATCAGGACGACTTCGTGGCCTTGTATCCGCAGCGGCAGATCCGGCGGTGACATGTGCCTGACGATCTCCAATAGCCGGCTGCCTTCTTCACTCGACGGCTCGAGCATGAACACATCATTGTGATCGTCACGGCTTACCGGGACGAACGAGACGCGCACGATCTTCCTGCCCTGGGTGACCACTCGCGCCACCAGGCCGTCTTTCGATTTCTCATAGCCCGGCTGATCAAACGCCGAGTGCCCGATGGCGTACAGAATGGGCTTGCCGTTGTAGATCTCTACGCCCTGAATCGTGTGCGTACCGTGTCCGTACACGACGTCGGCGCCCGCCTCGAGCGCAAGATGCGCGAACTGTTTCTGATATGCCTCTGACACGTGTTGATCCCGCGCGGCGCCAGCCCGCGCAGCGGGGGGATTTCCCGGAAACTGCGTGGCCGTCGCGCCGTCGCGGTTGTGGTGCGAGACGACGACGACGTCAACCAGCGGACGCAGGCGGCGGATGTCGTCGCGCACGCGGTCGACGTCGGCCGGATCGATGGTGAGGCCGTCGCGCGAGCTGATCTTTGCCACACCGGGCTCGGTCTCTGTGGCGATCTGCTCGCTGTCCTGATACCACCTGGCAGTGTACTGAAGAAAGCCGACACTGACGCCCTTGCGTTCGACAACTGCGGGCCTGTGCGCTTCCGCAATGTTCGTTCCGCCGCCTGTGTGCGCGATGCCGTGAGCGTCCAGGATGCGCAACGTTTCGAGAATGTTGGCCCGATCGTACGCGACGTTGTTCGCGACGCCCACGGTTGTGATGTTCCAGGCTTTCAGCGCCCGAACTCCGTCGGGGCCAGGATGGCGCCATCCCCGCTTGTCCGGAATGTCGACTTCCGGCCCCTGAGGTTTGACGAGCATGCCCTCGAGATTGGCGTAGACGAGGTCGGCGCTCTTGAGCGTCTCGCCGATTCGCGCGAACGCGGTCGCGGGATCCGCCCGTTGCTGGATGTCGATGTCACCGATGATCAACATCGTCATCGCGTTCGAGCCGTACGCGCCGCTCCACTTCCATGCCGAATCCGTGGCAGCGAGCGCAACAACGCCGCACGACAACGCGATCATGAGCACGACGCGTCTCAGTCTCTTCATCGCGATTCTCCTGAAACCTGACTAGCATACTCTCAAGCGCGTGACATCGCCGCTGGGATGACGCCGCGAAGATTCCCGGGCGCGAAATGCCAGGCTTGTTGCAATATCAGAGCGGGTTGGCCGCTCTCGAAAGACCGCAATGACACACCCGGCACATGCGTTCCGGCTGGCCGTATTCGACGTCGCCGGCACGACAGTTCTCGACGGCGATGCGGTCGCGGAGTGTCTCCTGGCAGTCGTCGTCAAGCGGGTCCCGGTGTCGATGGAAGAGGTCCTCGAGGTCATGGGCCTGCCGAAGCCGGTGGCGATTCGACGGCTCCTGTCACAGCCCGGCATCAATCAGGGAGGTGACCTGGACGCGGCCGTACACGAAGCGCACGAGACATTCCGCGGCGCCATGATCGAACGCTATCGCCACGGCCCAATCGCACCAGCCGAAGGGGCCGAGCGCGTGTTTGCCACGCTCCGGCGTGCCGGAGTTCGAGTGGCGCTCGACACCGGCTTCAGCCGCGACATTCTCCAGACCATCCTGGATCGGCTCGGCTGGTCAAATGGGGTGATCGATTTCTCGATCGCGAGCGACGAAGTTGCCAACGGGCGGCCGCAGCCGGATCTGATCTACCGTGCGATGTCCATGGCCAATGTCAGGGATTCGAGTCGCGTCGCCAAGATCGGCGACACGCCCACCGACATGGAGCAGGGACTCGCGGCTCGATGCGGCTCCGTCGTCGGAGTCACCTACGGGACGCACACCATGGAACAGCTGAGCAGACCAGGCGTGCAGACAATCGATCGCCTGACGGATCTGCTGCCGCTCCTCGGTCTGGGTGCAGGATGAGGTCGCGCGCGGGGTGCACGTCCTCGTGCCGCAGCACGACCGCGGGGAACTGATGCTCGGCATCTACTACCCACCATCTCCAAGTCATTGACTCCAAACGACCGGAATCGATAACCCATTCCGTGAGCCGGACCGCACGGACGGTCCGCTCCGCCTGCCGAGCGTGAGCCGCGCGAACCCTCGCCTGCGCATCTAGTAGTGGGTTCCAATGAGCGCCGCTGAGTCATTCGCTTCATCCGTCGTGGCTCGTCTGACCATTCTCGCTGCGTCCTCATGGCTTGCAGCGTGCGCTGACCAGGTCGTCAAACCATCGCTGTCGCCCTTGAAACCAAGAGCGGACGCGCTGCTGGTGCTGCCCGGATTCGGCTACAGTCGCGCCGGCGGGAACGCGTTGCGCTCGCTCGCGCCGGCGATGGGCGGCGAAGGTGTGGATCTGTACGTACCGGACTACGTCACGCGATCCGGTCTCATCGAGAGCGGGGCGAAGCTCGAGCGATTCATTCGCGAGAACCAGCTGGATCGGTACGAGCGCCTGCACGTCTTTGCCTTCATTGCGGGTGCGTGGACCTTCAATCCTTTGGTTGAACGGATTGAATTGCGGAACCTCACGAGCGTCATCTACGATCGCAGCCCGCTCCAGGAGCGTGCGCCCGGCATCGCCGCGGACACACTGCGCCTTCTTACCTGGGTGAAGTATGGGTCGACCGTGTTCGACCTCGCCAGGACGCCCTACGCGCCGCTTACCGCGCCAACCGTCAAGGTGGCGCTGATGGTGGAGTCGACACCCACGTCGTTTATCAGGCGATACGAGAGGCAGGCGCGCGAGCACGGACCGTTCCGCTTCGAGTGCGACGCCTTCCTTCAGCGGTACGACGACTGTTTGTATCTCCCGATGAACCATGACGAGTTGTATGTGCGCTTCGCGGAAGCCTGGCCTGAACTCCTCACGTTCATCCGGGCCGGCCGCTTCACCAGCGCCGCGGACCGGACACCTCCGGTCGGGGATCCGTTCGCGCGCCAGAGACCGCATCGACTCCCATGAAGTCGGTCACGACTGCACGGGAAGTCACCCGCTCGTCGCGACGGGCTCTTGCCACCAGAAACGCACGCTGGGCCAGGGCATTCGCCCGCTGGCTCGGACGTGCCGGCATCCGACCCAATTCGGTGTCCATCGCCGGCGTGGTGTTCGCCCTTGGTGCGTGCGGCGCCTTCTGTCTCGTATCGGAGGTCACTCCCGGCTGTCGTACGGTGTTGCTGCTTCTGGCGGCGACGACCATTCAGCTTCGCCTGCTCTGCAACCTGCTCGACGGCATGCTCGCAGTGGAGGAAGGGTTCAAGAGCAAAACTGGCGACATCTACAACGATCTCCCCGATCGCGTGGCCGACGTCCTGATCCTGGTTGGAGCGGGCGCCGCAATGCGGCACCTCCCCTATGGCTCGACGCTGGGATGGCTCGCGGCGCTGATGGCTGTCTTCACAGCCTACGTGAGACTCCTGGGCGGCTCGCTTGGCGTGACACAGCATTTCATCGGCCCGATGGCCAAGCAGCATCGGATGTTCACGCTCACAATCGCCACGCTGCTCTCGGCGGTCGAAACGATGCTCGGCATTCCGACGCGGGCCTTGCGCGCCGGCCTTGCATTGATCGTCGCGGGATCGATGGTGACCGCCTGGCGGCGCACCCGGCGCATCATCAGTGAGGTGGAGGCGCGATGATCGCCACGACGCTTACGATGGTGTCGCGCCTCATCAGTGGCGCGACGGTGCACTGGCATGGCGGTCCGCCCGTCGCGGGTCAGCGGATCTACTTCGGCAATCACTCGAGCCACCTGGATTTCATTGTCATCTGGTCTGCGCTGCCAGCTGACCTGCGCCGGTTGGCGCGGCCCGTCGCGGGAAGCGACTATTGGGAACAAGGTGCGGTCAGGCGGTATCTCGCTGAACACGTCTTCCACGCCGTGTTGATTCAGCGGGCGAGGGCGGGCTCGAGCGACCCTCCCGCCGCAGCGCGTGCTTCGATCGAGCGCATCGCAGATGAAATGGGAGACCAGAACTCGCTGATCGTGTTTCCCGAAGGAACGCGGCGGCTCAACGGCGAGATCGGCAACTTCAAGAGCGGCCTCTATCACCTCTCTCGATTGCGACCGGATGTCGAGTTGATTCCGGTCTATCTCGACAACCTGAACCGGATCCTTCCGAAGGGCGAGGTCCTTCCGGTCCCCATGCTCAGTCGCGTCGTGTTCGGTCCGGCCCTGGTCACGAACATCAACGAGGACAAGCAGGCATTCCTTGCGAGGGCACGGGAGGCATTGATTCGGCTGAGGGTCATGCAATGAGTGTCTACCGCGACACGACTTTCTTTGGTCTTCTATGCGGCGTCCTGGCGCTGCTGGTCCTGGCGTCGACGATCGGCTGGGCCCTGAGCCGGCGAGTCGTCAATGACACGGACCGAGCCACGGTGGACAACATCAACGCCCGCATCCGCGCCTGGTGGGTCATGGCGCTGGTCTTCACGCTTTCGGTCGCGACAGGCGCGCTCGGCTCCATCTTCCTCTTCACCTTCATCTCGTTCCTCGCGCTCCGAGAGTTCGTCACGATCGCGCCCACGCGGCCAGCGGATCATCGAGCCCTCTTCTGGTGCTTTTTCGTCGTGACTCCGTTCGAGTATGGACTCATCTGGATGGGGTGGTACGGCCTGTTCAGCATCCTGATCCCGGTCTACGTCTCGATCTTCGTGGCGATCCGTACCGTCCTCGCCAGGGACACAGAGCGGTTTCTCGAACGTACCGCGATCACCCAATGGGGACTTGTGATCTGCGTCTACTTCGTGAGCTACGTTCCCGCACTGCTCATGCTTCGCATCCCGGCGTACGAACACCAGAACGCGAAACTGATGTTCTTTCTTGTGCTCGTCGTGGAGCTGAGCGACATTCTGCAGTACCTGTGGGGCAAGTCCATTGGAGACCGGCGCATCGCACCGTCGATCAGCCCGAACAAGACCTGGGCAGGATTCCTCGGCGGCGCCGTCTCGGCGACCGCTGCCGGCGCCGCGATCTGGTGGGCGACGCCATTTGGACCGGGCCAGGCAGCAGTGATGGCGTTTGTTGTGACGATGATGGGATTCTCAGGCGGCCTTGTCATGTCAGCGATCAAGCGGGACCGCGGTGTCAAGGACTACGGCTCAATGATCAACGGACACGGCGGCGTGCTCGACAGGATCGATTCACTATGTTTTGCCGCGCCGGTGTTTTTTCATCTGACCAGGTTCTTTTTCGCGCAGTGATAGGAACACTCTGGACGTCATGACCGCGTTGGGTCCACGCGCTACTCACAACGCAACGCAACCGTGGGATCGATGCGAGTGGCGCGCCTTGCCGGCACGTAGCTCGCGAACAACCCGATCGCGGCGAGCAGGCCGCCCGCGACCACGAACGTCAGTGGATCCGTGGTGCTCACGTCGAAAACGAGGCTGCGCATCATGCCGGTCGACAGCCATGCCGCGACAATCCCGGCGGCCAACCCGACAGCCGCCAGGCGCCACCCTTCGCCCAACGCCAGGGCGAGGACATCACGCGGACGGGCGCCAAGGGCCATGCGAATCCCGATCTCGCGCGTCCGCAGCGAGACGGAGTACGCGACGATGGCATACAGCCCCACGCTGGCCAGCGTCATCGCGACCGCCGCAAAGAACCCGAGCAGCACGGTCGCGAGCCGCTTCGTCGCGAACGAATCGGACACCGCCTGTTCGAGCGTGACGACGTCGAAAATCGGTCGATCGGGATCGATCGCGGCAACCGCGCGCCGCACCGTACTCGTGACCTGATCGGTCGGCAGCGGCGATCGCACGATCAACGTGACGGCGCGGGTCATCTCGGGCCGCTGTGCGATCGGAAAGAAGATCTCCTGCCTCACCGGAATCTCGATTACGCGCACCTGGCGCGCGTCCGAGACCACGCCCACAATCGTCACCCACGGCGTGCGGCTCGAACTGGTCTCCAGGCCGCTGCCTGGCGCGGCGCCGGCGCCGGTGCTGTAGAGCGTGCCGAGACGGATGCGTTGTCCCACCGCCTCCTGGCGCGGCCAGTAGAGTCTGGCCATCGTCTGATTGATGACGGCGACCGGTTCGGTTTGCGGCGTGTCGGCGTCGCCGAACAGGCGGCCGCGAATGAGGTGCATCCCGACCACATCGAAATATCCCGCGGTCACGGCGCGAACGTTGGCATTTGGCGCGCTTCTGTTGTCGTCCCAGCCCGGCAGCGAGAAGTCCTGCGTGGACACGTCAACGACGCGATCCAGCATCGGCCGGCCTGTCGCGACGGCCGCGCCCTGGATGCCGTGGGACGTGCCGATCCGCTCCATCAGATCGTTGTAGAAGGCCGTCATCTTCTGCGGAGTGGAATATTTCTCGGCGGGCAGAACGAGCTGCGCGGTAAGGGCGTTGTGAGCGTTGTAGCCGACGTCGAGCCGCAGCAACTCGCCGTAGGTCCGGATCATCAGGCCCGCGCCGGCAAGGACGACCATCGCCAACGCAACTTGCGAGACGACGAGTCCGGCGCGGGTCCAGCGCTCGTAGCGATTGGCGCCGGCCTGGAGCCCCCCTTCACGAATCGCCCGCGCGAGGTCGCCGCGCATCATGTACACGGCCGGTGCCAGTCCGAACACGAAGCCCATGACGACCGACACCGCCAGCGCCAGGATGACCGCGCCGCCGTCCAGGCGTGCGTACTCGGCGTTGGGCAACTGGCTCTCCCCAATCAACGCCACGGCCGCGGGCACCCCCCACTCCGCCAGCAGAATCCCGAGCGCCCCGCCCGTCAACGAGAGCAGGAGACTCTCCGTCAGCAGCTGCCGCAGGATGCGGCGGCGCGGTGCGCCGAGCGCGGTGCGCACCACCATCTCGCGGCGGCGCCCGCTCGCGCGAGCCAGCAGCAGGTTGCCGATGTTGGCGCACGAGATGACAACGATCAGACCGACGACGGCCATCAGGATGAGCAGCACGGGACGCACGCCGCCGACCACGGCTTCCCTGATGTTCCACGTCGTCAATTGCATGTCCTGATATTCGGGATTGGTGCCGCCGTGATCGCGCGCCAGGGTCTGGGCAAATCCTTCGAGACGCGCCGTGGCCTGCTCCGTGGAAATGCCCTTCCGGATGAGCGTCACCACCCGCATGCGCCGGTTCGAGCGATCGGCGTCAGCCGGATCGAGCTGGAAAGGGAGATAGAGCGCGCCGCCCCACAGGGTGTAGTGGGGGGGCATGACGCCAATCACCGTGTAGTGCTCATCGTCGATGCGAAGTGACTTGCCGAGGATGTGCCGATCGCCGCCGAAGTAGTGTTGCCACAACTCATACGTGAGGACCGTCGTCTTGGGCGCTCCGGGCGTGTCATCGTCTCCGGAAAAGACACGTCCCAGGAGCGGCGCCGTTGCCGTCATCGGGATCATGTCGGCCGTGAGAAACGTTTCCTCGATCAGCTGCGGGGCGTCATCCACGAAGAGCGTTGCGTTGATGCCGTGAACCGCACCGACGCGTTCAAAGACGTCGGTCAATCCGCGAACGTCGAAGTATTCCCGGGACGTGAAGCTGAACACGCGCATGTTCTGGCGCGGAAAGAACGCTCGCAGCATGACCCAGCGGTCGACGTTGGGGTTTTCGCTCCACAGCAACGAGCTTTCGACGATGCTGAAGATCGTGCACGCCGCGCCGACGCCGATCGCCACAATCAGGACGATCACGGCGCTGAGGCCCGGGGCCTTGCGCAGCACACGGAACCCATACCGAACGTCCTGCAGGAGTTTGTCCACGTCTCACCTGACCTGGCGCGATCTCTTGCACAGTGAATGCCGCGTCGAGAATAGAAACGTCGTTGATTCCCATGAAGCAGGCCGCCGGCAGCTGTCCGACGTGTTCGCTCGCGAGAACGGGGCGTTCGAAAACGACCACCGACTTCAGACCACCGACATCCACCGACTTCCGGGTTGACACTCTACCCGAGCGTGCGCTAGTTTTGGGTCACATGTTTACCCGAAAGCGCGATCTCTGGCCTGGCGCTTCAAGCCCGTCGAGGAGAGCTTTGTGACACACATTCGAACCCTCTGCTTGTCGGCGGCGCTCGTGTTCCCGGTAATGGCGCCGGGGTCGGAGGGGGACGGCGTTGCACACGCGAGTGCGCCTCGCGCGGAGCAGTCGCAGGCTCAACCGACGATCGCCTCGACCATGGACGCCGAGATCAGCAGCGTCGAGCAGCAGGTCGTCGCAGCCGCCGACGCCATGCCCGAGAGCAAGTTCAACTTCTCGCCCGTCACGCTGAACCTGCCTGGCAGCGACTACAAGGGCGTCCGGACGTTTGCGCTGCAGGTCAAGCATGTCGGCGCAAGCAACTACGCCATCTGGTCGCCGCTGACCGGCGACAAGTTTCCCGACGATTTCATCGGCGGCGACGGCCCGCAGAGCCTGAAATCGAAGGCCGAGATCCTGAGGTTCCTGAAGGATTCCTTCGCGCTGGGCCACAAGGCCGCAGCCACGCTGACGACCCAGAACATGCTGCAGCCCGCGGAGCACAGTCAATCGCCCCGCTTGCACCTGGCCATGTTTGGCGTCGCCCACGCGTTCGACCACTACGGCCAGATGGTGGAGTACCTGCGCATGAATGGAATCGTGCCGCCCGCCAGCCGGTGAAGATCGCACCTCTATCCGTCGATGAACCGGCGCCTGTACACTATCGATTCGACACGATGAACACCTACGCTATTTCGGTGGCGGTCGCCGACCGCCCCGGCATCCTGTTCGGGGTCACGAAGGTCCTCGCCGACCATACGGCGCAAATCACCTACGTCGATCTCATTCCCCAGGGCGGGCACTCCGAGGTCGTCCTCGAATTCGCCATGGACCACGAGCTGTCCGATGTCATCGGCGAGCTCGAGCGAGTCGAGGGTGTCCGCGCGGTGTCGTCCATGCCGCCGATGACGAACATCTATGGAAAACGTATCGTCATCATGGGGGGCGGCGCGCAAGTGGGTCAGGTCGCCGTCGGCGCGATCTCCGAGGCCGACCGTCACAACATTCGAGGCGAGCGAATCTCAGTCGATACGATTCCCCTCGTGGGCGAGCAGGAGTTGGCCGGCGCGGTGCGAGCCGTGGTGCGGCTTCCCCGTGTGCGCCTTCTCGTCCTGGCGGGATCGCTCATGGGTGGCGACATCACGAGAGCGGTCGAGGAAGTGCGCGCGAAGGGCATGATCGTGATCTCGCTCAACATGGCCGGGACAGTGCCGGAAGCAGCCGACCTCGTCGTCTCGGATCCCGTCCAGGCCGGCGTCATGGCCGTGATGGCGATCGCCGATACCGCAAAGTTCGACATCCTGCGCCAGCAGAAGCGGCGCTACTGAGCCTCTCACCGAGGCGCGCCCGCGGAGGCCGGGCGCGGCTCGACTCTCTTTCGCTCGTCTCCAACCTGTCAGAACCGTTCGAGCGCCATGTCGAACTGACCACTGGTCAGCTGTGCAAACGACCCGGGCGAGGCGTTTGACCCGCTCAGGACCAACGTCGCGGTGAACGTGCCTGTGACGCGGGTCACCGATAAGCCTGTCAGTGTGAAGGTTCCGCCGCCGCCCGCGTGACCGTTGTCCCAGTTCTGCGCCCCCAGCACCATCGTGACGAGGCCCAGAGTCCCGTTGAGCAGGATGGTTGGCGGCTGCGAGGGCGGCACGAACAGAGTCGAGCTGACCGGCACGACGATGGTGATGACGCGGAAGTTCGTGTCCTGTCCGGTGAGCGTCAGGAAGTTGTTACCCAGGGTTGCCCGCCGTGTCAGGGAGCTGGTCCACTGCACGCCATCGACGAGCGCGCTGATGGTGCTGCCGCCGCTTGGTGTCGGCGCAGGCGACGGCACCGACGTGAACGTGACGTTGAACGCGCCCTCGGTGATCGACTTCGTCCCGCTCGCGCCCGATCCGGCGACCGCGACGAGCGAGAAGGAGAAGGTCCCCGAGGCTGTAGTCGAGGTCAGCGAGTTGATTGTGATTGTTCCATTACCGATGCCGGCCGCGGCCTGCCAGCCGGCCGCCGGATTGCCGATCAATACCAGGGCGTTTGCGGTGCTCAATGGCCCCAGCGAGTAGGTCCCCGTCCCCGCGGCGGTCGGCGTCAGCGCAAAACTGAGCGTCGTCGCCCGCGAGCTGTCGGTGCCCCCGATCGACAAGATGCCGTTGGCGAAGCTGGCGGTGATCGACGTCGCGGATTCGCTCACCCCATCCGCCTTGAATGTGAGGGTCCCGCCGCTGGGTGTCGCCGGCGGAGGGGTGGCGGAAGGCGAAGTCGGACCGCCGTTGCTGCCGCCCCCACAGGCGATCGTCAGCGCGACCGCCAACGACGCAACCGGAACTGTCAACGCTCCCGGGCGAGACCCTGCCATCGCTGTCCTCCATCCCCTCGACATCCATTGCATGTCTGCCGCCGCGCGTGCAGAATTGCTCTCCACTCACGCATTGCGCGAAACGCGCTCGCAAACGGTCATGGCCGAACGAGACCACTTCACGGCGCCCCAAGGCGGCTGGGTCGGACTGGATCCGATGATCGACCGCGAAGCGCTCGACCGTCTGTTCAGCGTCACGTACGAGGAGCTGCGGCGGCTCGCCGCCAGCGTGAGGCGTGGAGACCGCGCAGCCAGCATCAGCCCGACGATGCTCGTGAACGAGGCGTGGATGAAGCTGGCGGCGTCGCCGGCTTTTCGATCGACGTCACCGCTGCACTTCAAGCGGATCGCCGCGCGGGCGATGCGCCAGGTCCTCGTCGAAGCCGCCCGGCGGCGCCACGCGGCAAAACGGGGCGGCGACGATGCGATGTTCGTGACCTTCGACGAGTCAATCGAGCAGGCGGCACAGACGGCGGACAGTCTGATCGCGCTGGATGTCGCACTGGACGACCTCGCGCGCATCAATCCGCGACAGGCGGCGATGGTCGAGAGCCGCTATTTCGCCGGCCTCGAGGTCGCCGAGGTCGCGGCGCTGCTCGACGTGTCAGAAGCGACCATCCAACGCGACTGGCGCGCGGCTCGAGCGTGGTTGGCCGCGCAGATCGAGCGGACGCGCCTCGGCTGACAGCGGAGACCTATATGGACGGTGCACGTTGGGAGCGGATGCAGCAGCTCTTTCACGACGCGGCCGGTCTGCCGGTCGATGCGCGCGAACGGTTCCTCCGATCGGCGTGCGAGAGCGACGTCGCGCTCGTGGACGATGTCCTGGCCATGCTCGAGCACGACGCCGGCGCACGCTCGGTGCTCGACGGCGATCTCGCAGTCATGGCGGATCGTGTGCTCGGAGGAGGCATTCCAGCCGCGCTGGCAAACCAGCCGTTCGGGCCGTACCGGCTCACACGTCTCCTCGGCGAAGGCGGCATGGGCATCGTCTGGCTGGGTGTGCGTGACGATCTCGGCAGCGTCGCCGCAATCAAGATCCTGCGCGACGCCTGGATCTCGCCGGCGCGGCGTGAACGGTTCGCCGGCGAGCAGCGCACGCTCGCCGAGCTCAATCACCCCGCCATCGCGAGGCTCTACGACGCGGATACGCTGCCCGGCGGCACACCGTGGCTCGCCATGGAATACGTCGAAGGCGTGCCGCTCACGCAGTACTGCCGCGCACGCGGCGCGTCGGCTGCGGATCGGCTCCAGGCGTTTCGTCACGTCTGCGAGGCGGTCGAGCATGCCCATCGGCACATGGTCGTGCACCGCGATCTCAAGCCGTCCAACATCCTGGTCACCGCGGAAGGCCAGGTGAAGCTGGTAGACTTCGGCATCTCCCGTCACATCGACGCCGGGGATCGGGCCGCCGCTCCCACGCTCGCCGCCGTGCGGCTTCTGACGCCGGCCTATGCCGCGCCCGAGCAGATTCGCGGCGAGGCGACGACGGTACAGACCGACGTGTACGCGCTCGGCGTCATCCTCTACGAGCTGCTGGCGGGGCGGACGCCGTTCGACGTGTCGCATCTGCCCCCGGCAGAGGCCGAACGCCGGCTGCTCGAAGACGAGCCCGAGCGCCCGTCGCTCGCCGCGCGGCAGACGACCACGGGCGTGAAGGGGCTGTCCGCGTCGGCCTGGAGTGACCTCGACGTGCTGGTCCTCAAGGCGATGCACAAGGACCGTTCGCGCCGATACGGGTCCGTCGAGGGATTGACCCGCGACCTCGACCACTATCTGGCGAATGAGCCGCTCGAGGCGCGGCCGGACGCCATCGGGTACCGCGCGCGCAAGTTCATCCGCCGGAACTGGCGTCCGGCTTCGGCAGCGGTGGTCGTGACCGCGTTCGTCATCGCGCTGATCGGTTTCTACACCGCCCGGCTCACGGCGGCGCGGAATGCGGCCGTGGCCCAGGCGACTCGTACGGACCGCATCCAGCGGTTCATGCTGCGACTCTTCGATGGCGGGGAGAAGGACGCGGGGCCGGCCGACGACCTCCGGGTCGTGACAATCATCGATCGCGGCGCCCGCGAGGCGCGCACGCTCGATCGCGAGCCGCTCGTCCAGGCCGAGTTGTATCAGACGCTGGGCGGCGTTTACGAAAAACTCGGCAAGCTCGAATCGGCCGAGACGCTTCTTCGCGCGTCCCTCGACACGCGCCGATCGCGCCTGCCGTCGAACGCGCCTGACGTGGCCAGGAGCACGGCGGCCCTCGCGCTGCTCCGCTCCGATCAGGCCCGGTTCGAGGAGGCCGAACGGCTCGCGCGGGAGGCGCTCACCCTCGCAAGGTCGACGCCGGCGCCGGACGATGCAGAGATTGCCAACTCCCTGGCAGCCTTGGGACAGATTCTCGAGCAGCGCGGTTCGTACACGGAGGCAATCACGACGCTTCAACAGGCCGTGACGCTGCGGTCGCGGCCGGACGCCGACCGGTCCGAGCTCGCGCAGACGCTCTACGAGCTGGCGAACACGAATTTCTATGCGGGACATCTCGACGTGTCGGAGTCGCTCAATCGCCGCGTGCTGGCGATCCAGACGGAACTGGTAGGCGACGCGCATCCGCTGGTGGCCGAAGATCTGATTAATCTCGGCGCGATCCAGCACGAGCGCGGCCGCTACGCCGAGGCCGAGAGCTTCTATCGGCGCGCGCTCGAGATCAATCGCGCGTGGTACGGCGCCGGCAGCTACCGCACCGCGTCGACGCTGACGATGCTCGGCCGGACGCTCTATTTGCAGAAACGCTACGACGAAGCCCGCGGCCTCCTGACCCAGGCGCTCGATATCCAGGAGCAGGTGTTCGGCCGCGTCCACCCCCGCGTCGCCTCCGCGTTGAACGATCTGGGCAACGTTGCGATGGGGCAGGAACGCCTGGATGATGCGGATGCGGCGTTCCGCCGGATTGGCGAGATTTACCGATCGATCTACGGCGACAAGCACTATCTGGTCGGGATCGCGGCATCGAATCTCGCCGGCGTGTACATGGCCCGTCGGGACTACGTCACCGCGGAGGCGATGTACCGGCAGGCCGCCGGCATCTTTGCCCGCGCGCAGTCGCCGGACCACCTGAACACCGGAATCGCGCGAATCAAGCTCGGTCGGTCGCTGCTGCGACAGGGGCGGATCGCCGAGGCGGAGTCAGAGTCGAAGGCAGGCTACGACATCGTATCCCGGCAGGCCGCCCCAGGTGTGAGCTGGCTGATATCCGCTCGTGAAGATCTCGCGGCCGTGTACGACGCCTTGAATCGCCCTGAGGAGGCGGCGCGCTTCCGCGCCGAGGCCGCGCGCGTCTCGCAGGCGGGCGCCACACGCTGATGCGGGCGATGACTGTTTTCGCGCCCCCCTTGCGCAATGGTTGGATAGGCAGCGTGCTGCGCCATCTAACACGCAAGGAGAACACATCATGGGCCTCATGCCGGCAACGGGCGCGAATCCCTTCACCAAGCTCGAGAAACAGGGCGTCATCGGTACCCTGAAGTCCTGCGCGTCGCGGGATCCGGACGTCCTCTACGCGCAGAAGCAGCAGCTCATCGCCCCTGCAAGGCATCTGAAGCTTCTCGGCTGGTTCTGCATCGTCATCGGCGCCTTCCTTACAGTGACCGTCGTCATGGCCATCGCGGGCATCCCCGCGATGATCTTCGGGTGGTGGGTCCTGCAATTCGGCAAGCGGAACATGGCGACGGTTGAAGCGGCCTACACGGACTTTCTCGCGGCGGCGCAGCTATGAAGGGCTCCGCCTTGGCGCTCGTGCTGCTTGCGCTCGTCTGTCTGGCCGCCGCTCCGCACGCCCAGCCGCCCGCGGCACCGCAGGGAGACCCCAACCGCAGCCGCGCCGGAGCGGCTGCCGCCGACGCGAACGGCTTCCGGGTTGGGGACCGGGTGCAGGTCCTCACCGGATTCGGATGGATAGACGGGACGATCCTCACGGCAAACGGGAGCAACTATCGCGTCCACACACAGGCCGGCACCGATGTCACGAAGACATATCCGGACGAAGTGCGGAGAATCGGGCCGGCCACGCTCAAGGACAAGAAGGCGGGTCAATACACGCTTCACGACAAGGTCCAGGTGAATGTCAACGGCACGTGGATGGACGGCGAGATCGTGACAACCCTCGGGACGGACTTCCAGGTCCGGGTCTCAGGCAATCGCACCGCGTGGGCGAACGCGCAACAGTTGCGCCCCCGCGAGTCCGCGAGCACGTCTCCTGCGCCGAAATCAGGCGTCCCGCCCAAGCCGGGCCTGACGAGCTGTGCCGGCAAGATCGAGGGCCGGTACGTGACGAGCGGTGGATTCGGCACCATGACGATCGTGTTCCGATCGGGTAAAGCGATCATGAAGGACGCCGTCGGCGACAACGACACCGAGCTCGAATGCTGGATGGGAGGCGGCAAGGTGTACCTGCACAAGCCGGGCGACTCGCCGCGTCAGGACATGCCGATGGACGTCAACGACGACGGAACGCTGCAGTCGCCGTTCGGCGAGCTCAAGAAGAAGGGATCCTGAGCACCGGGTCCGCCGCGCCGCGCCGCATCCGCGTCGTCGCCCACCAGATGGCCGCGCCGGCCGCGACCATCACGGGCATGAACCAGGCCTGCGCCAGGCTTCGGGTCGTCAACAGCCACACGCAGAAGACGATGCCAGTCGCCGCCAGCGCCGGCCCCCCGGGCGCGCGATAGCCCTCCGGCAGGCCATGTCTCCGCCGGAAGACGATGAGCGCCCCGCACGTTGTGGAGTAAATGCCGAGTTTCGCGATTGCGGCGAACGTGGCCAGCTGCCCGAAGTCGCCGGCAAGGCCGAGAGCCAGCGCAATCCCCGAGTTGACGATGATCGCGAGGTCGGGCACGCGGCCCCGCTCGTTCACGTGCGCCATGAAGAGTGGGAGTTCGCCGCGTTCGGCCATTGAGAAGATGATGCGCGGTGACATGAGCGCGAAACCGGTCAACCACCCGTACACGGAGAGCAGCACCGCAATGGTGCCGAGCGTGATGCCCGCCGGACCAAGGAGCCTCCCCAGTGCCGCGCCAATCGGCGCGGCGCTCCCGGCCGCGTGTGGAAGGACGCCGATGACGGCGATCTGCACGAGCACGTAGAGCACCGTCACCGCCGTCATCGCGGAGATCAGGGCGAAAGCCGTGTCGCGCCCCGGGTCGCGCGATTCGCTCCCGGCAACGACGCCAGACTCGAACCCTCCGAACCCGAACACGAGAAGCAGAACGGCTTCCGTCCAGCGCGGATTCGCCACCTGTTGCGTGTCGAGCACGGCGCGATCGATCTGGAAGATCCCCAGGACAACGAGCCCCACGAGCGGGAGAAGCTTCGCCACGGTAAACGCGTTGACGGCCCCTGCCGCTTGACGCACGCCAACGACGTTGACGGCCGTGACGAGCACGATGGCGAGCGTGATCGCCGTCGCGCGGCCCGGCGAGGTGCCGACCCACGGGAAAAGCACGGAGAGATACGACGCGAACACGTTCAGAACAGCGGCAGCTGACAGCAACCGCGTCCAGATGTGCAGCCACCCGACCTGGAATCCCACCGCCGGCCCGAACGCTTCGCGCGTGTAGAGATACGGTCCACCGGCGTCGTCGAAGCGGCTGCCGACCTCCGCGAAACAGAGGACGATGACGAAAATGCTGGCGCCCGCGATGAGGATGGCGACGGGGCTCGCCGTGCCGGTCAGGCCGGCCAACGACGACGGCAGCCCGAAAATGCCGCTGCCGATCACGCCGTTGGTGACCGCCGCGGTCAGCCCCCAACGGCCGATCGCGCGGATGAGGCGCGGCCGGACGCCAACGCCGGCGCCGGCTGATGCTGTTGTCCGAATGCGACCACGGCCCGCGTTCACAGGAATTGGATCAATACCGCACCGACCGTCGACGTCATCCGGCCTCAATTCGCCGAACTTCTAACTTCTAAGTTCTAACTTCTAATGGCCCCGTTCACGGCCGTCGCGCCGTGGTTGGACTGGCCGGGACCGGTCTCCAGGCCGGAGTTCCTTCTTCCCACTGGTTGTCGGTCAACTGCTCGACGCGCGTACCGTCGAACCGCATCACGAAAATTTCGCCATACGGTTGCGGCGCGTCGGTGTAGATCGCTTCGTCCTTGAACCCCATGCGCGAGCTCGCGAATACGATGTGCTCGCCGTCGGGCGACCAACCCTGGTGGGCGTCGTTCCCCCGCGTAAACGTCAGCTGCCTGGCTCCGCTCCCGTCGGGCTTCACTGTCCAGATCTCGTAGTCGCCGCCCGAGAGGCGCGAGAACATGATCAGGTCGCCGCGCGGTGACCAGAGCGGGAAATTGTCGTAGCCGCTCGTCAGTTTCGTCACCGCCCCGGTATCGAGACTCATGATTTTCAGGCCGTCAACCCCATCCTGCCCGAACGACCGGTAGACGAAGCGCGTGCCGTCAGGGGCCATCGACGGAAAGGCGCTGTTCTCGGACCCGCTCGTGATTTCTCGGAAACCGCTGCCGTCAGGATGGATCACGGCGATCTGCGCACCGCCCTCGGCGCGCTCGCCCGGTTTCACGAATCGCGCGTTGAAGCCGTTGAAGAACGCATTGAAGACGCCGACGCTGAAGATGATCGTGTCGCCGCGAGGTGACCATTGCGGCGCGAGCACGTTGCGAGCGTCATCCCTGTAGATGACGTCCCCCTTGTCGGTGCCGCTGGCGGCGATGACAATGCTCGAGCCGAACGGTCGCGGGGGATTCGGCGGGCGGCCGGTCATCACGAAGCGATCGCCGGAAGGGCTGAACGACGGCAGGATGCCGGTCAACGTGAGCGCGTACGCCGGATTGCGGCTGAACGTCGGGCGCCACGTCGGAGGCGGCGCCGCCAGGCGCTTGTGAAACACCACGCGCGATCCGTCCGGCGACCACGACGCCGAGCGGATGTCACCCTTGGGTCCGCTTCGGCCGTCGATGTAATAGATACCCGCGCCAGGCCCC
This sequence comes from Vicinamibacterales bacterium, assembly GCA_035939575.1. Lineage (GTDB taxonomy): Bacteria > Acidobacteriota > Vicinamibacteria > Vicinamibacterales > CAVVIG01 > DATKHR01. The sequence continues at coordinate 22,606 of DASZFS010000507.1, forward strand.
TGCGCGAACTTGCGAATGTAGCCAACGGTCCCGCGCACGAACGATGGATTGAACATGACGCCGGCGCCGGTCCTCACATTCTCGGATGCGCCCTGGCTCACGTCGAACGACACGAGCCGTGTGTCGGTCCCGTCGGGTCCTGATTCCGGGAGGGCTCGACGGTTGGACAACGTCTGCTCCGCCGTCATGCAGTACGCGATGACGTGACGGCTGTCCGATTTCCATTTCGGGCTGCCGCAGAAGCCGCCGTGCTCGCTCACCCGCTTCAGGCCGGATCCATCGGGATGCACGATGTAGAGATCCGCGGGTTGCAGGCGCTCCCATCGTCCATGCGCGAACGGCAGCTCGCTGCCGCGGCCAGACGCGAAAGCAATCCAGACGCCGTCGGGTGACCAGGACGGGCGAAAGTCGCCGCCGGATCCGGTCGTCAGCGCTTTCGCGCGGTGCGTCGCGAGATCCATCGTCCACAACCGGGCGAAGCCGCCCTGTCGCGTGCTGACGAACACGAGTTGTTTGCCGTCAGGGGAGAATGCAGCCTGGTCGTCGTATGCGGGATCATCGGTCAGACGTTCCAGTGCGCTGCCGTCTGGCCTCACACGGAACAGATCCGCGGAGCCCTCGCGATCCGACGTAAAAACGAGCGTCTGCCCGTCGGGCGCAAACGCGGGATCGTAGTCGACGTCGGGCGCGCTCAGCAGCGGACGCTCGTCGCTGCCGTCCGCCGACGCGATGAACAGCCCGAGCCCGCCAGGATTCGGCGACACCCGCGCAAAGACCACCTGCTGCGGCGACGATCCTGCGGCGGACATCCCGAGAGCAGCCGCCGCCGCCCCAATGGCGATGACGGCGATGGCGGCGATGATGGCGATGCTTCGCATGACGCATTGTAGAGCTGCGGAGGTCGCGCGGTATACTCACGCGGTGAGGGCTCTGTTTGCCATCGCCGCCGCAGCCTTCAGCCTCGTGCAGGCACCCGCACCAGCCCCCCAGACCCCGCCCGCGCCGCCGCCGGGCACCGACATCTACCTCCTTCGGCTGACCGGGGGATTGTCATCGATGAAGGGCGCGAAGCCCTCCCCGGTTTCGACGGCACCTGGTTATGACAACCAGCCGATGTTCAGCCAGGATGGCGCCCGCATCCTGTTCGCCGCAAACCGCGACGGCAAGCAAATTGATGTCTTCGTCTACGAGCGCGCGCGCAACCGCGTCTCGCAACTGACTCAGACCGCTGAGAACGAAAACTCGCCGACCTACCTTCCCGACGGCGTCGGTGACCCCGGAGGCTTCAGCGTCGTGCGCACGGAGCCCGACGCGTCGCAGCGGTTGTGGCGTTTTGACGCGCAGGGGCGCAACCCGCAGCTCGTGCTCGCGGACGTCAAGCCTGTGGGGTACCACGCCTGGGTGGACCGGGAAACGGTCGCGCTCTTCGTCCTCGGCCAGCCAGCGACACTGCGGATCGCCAACATCAAGACCGGCACCGCAGAAGTCGTCGCCGAAGGGATCGGCCGTTCCGTGCATCGCATTCCCGGCACGCGCACCGTCAGCTTCGTGCAGCGCGAGCCGTCCGGGGAGTTCTGGGTGAAAGAGATTGCCCTCCCCTCGAAGACGATTGAGCGGGTCGTCAAGACCGTGGACGGGAGCGCCGACCGGGACATGGCCTGGATGCCCGACGGTCAGACAGTGCTCATGTCGGCGGGCACGAAGGTCTTTGCCTGGACGCGAGGGGCTGGGGAGTGGACGGAAGCGTTCGACGCCGCTCCGCACCATCTGGGTGCCGTGTCCAGGCTGGCCGTATCGCCCCAGGGCGATGCGGTCGCGATTGTGGTCGCGGAGCCGATGAAGTAGCCGTCAGTCTCCTCCCCACACGATGTTCCAGCCCCGCGGCTTCATATCATCACTAGTGACGGATGACGCGTTTTCGTTTCATTGCGGCACCTCGACCCTGACTGGAGACCGGATGTGCGCATCGCGGACATGAACTGGATGCAGGTCGAGACATATCTGCAGCACGACGACCGCGCGGTGCTGCCGCTCGGGAGCACGGAGCAGCATTCCCATCTGCGGCTGACGGTTGACTGCATCCTCCCCGAACGCGTGGCGGCCGACGCCGCCGAGCCGCTCGGTGTGCCGGTGTTCCCGGTCGTGCCGTACGGGGTCACGCCGTACTTTCGCGAATTCCCCGGGTCGATCTCGCTCAAGCTCGAGACGCATCTGCGCGTTGTCGGTGACATCCTCGACGGCATGGCGCACAGCGGTTTCCGCCGCATCCTGATCGTCAACGGGCACGGCGGCAATAACGCCGTGCAGCAGTTCGCGATTGAATGGGCCGCCGATCACCCCCGATGCCGTGTGCTCTTTCACAACTGGTGGAACGCGCCGCTCACGTGGGCCAAGGTGCAGGCGATCGATCCCGTGGCGTCCCACGGCTCATGGATGGAGAACTTCCCCTGGACACGCCTCCCGGACGTGACGGTGCCTGACGCGCAGCGCCCGATGGTGGACCCGGCGCGCGTACGTGCCCTCGACCCGATCGCGCTGCGCGCGTATCTCGGCGACGGTAACTTCGGCGGCAGATACCAACGCTCGGATGCCGAAATGCACGCCTTGTGGCAGGTCGCCGTGGAGGAAACCCGCGCGTTGCTCACCGGCTCGTGGGGCGACGCTTCTTAGGTCCTTGGGAATGCGATGTCTCATCTGGGGTGCGGGGGCGATCGGCGGGACGATCGGGGCGCACCTCGCCCGGGCAGGCCACGACGTCACGATGGTCGATGTGGTGGCCGAGCATGTGGACGCCATCAACCGGAACGGGCTCCTGGTGACTGGGCCGATTGCCGAGTTCACGGTGCCCGTGCCCGCCTTCACCCCGCAGGCGCTCACCGGATCCTGGGACACGATCACGCTCGCGACCAAAGCCCATCACACCGGTGCCGCCCTGCGCGCGCTCGTTCCACACCTCACCGCCGGCGGCTGCGTCGTGTCGGCGCAGAACGGGCTCAATGAGCTCGCCATCGCGGAGGTCGTGAGCGCGGCACGGACGGTCGGCGCGTTCGTCAACTTCGGTGCCGACTACCTGGAGCCGGGTGTGATTCACTACGGCGGCCGGGGCGCCGTGGTCGTCGGGGAAATCGCCGGCCACATCACGCCTCGGGTCACGGCGATCCGGGACGCATGGTGCGATGTCGACCCTCAGGCCATCGCCACGACGAACATCTGGGGCTATCTCTGGGGCAAGGAAGCGTACGGCGCGATGCTCTTCGCGACGGCCCTCACCAACGAGTCCATCGCCGACGCGCTCGCGATGCCCGCGTACCGGCACCTGTACATCGCGCTGGCGCGCGAGATCCTGGCCGTCGCAGCGGCTCGCGGGGTCCACCCGGAGCCGTTCGACGGCTTCGAGCCGTCGGCGTATCTCACGAGCGCGCCGCCCGGCGCGGCGGATCGATCCCTCGAGGCACTTGTCGCGCACAACCGGCGCTCGGCAAAGTCACACAGCGGCATCTGGCGCGACCTCGCAGTACGCAAGCGCCCCACCGAAGTCGACGCCCAACTCGGCATCGTGGTGGCGCTCGGAACGATGGCCGGTGTGGCCACGCCGCTGACCGCGCGTCTCGTCGAGCTGATTCACGCGATTGAACGCGGCGCAAGACCGCAGTCACTCGATGCGCTCGAGGCGCTCGCCGGGACGCCTTCCCAGACGAACCAGGCATGAACGTGCACTTCACCGGCAAGACCGTCCTTGTCACCGGCGCGGCGCATGGCTTCGGGCGCGCCATCAGCCTGGCGTTCGCGGAACGCGATGCGCGGGTCTGGGCCTGCGACGTCCTTGACGACGAGCTGCGCGAGACCGCGCGGCTCTGCCTCGCGGGCGGCGGAGTGTGCCACGCATTGCACACCGACGTCCGCGACCGCGGCGCTGTAGAGGCCTGCGTGGCTCAGGCCTCCGCGGCCTCGGGCCACGTGGACATCCTGGTGAACAACGCCGGCGGCGTGCTCGGGCAGGTGGGGCGTCCGCTCGAGGAGATCACGCCCGACCAATGGCAGATCATCTTCGACGTCAACGTGACCGGCGCCTTTTACTGCTCCCAGGCCGTCGCGCCCGGCATGAAGGCAGCGCGCCGCGGACGGATCGTCAATATCTCGAGCGGCGCCGGCCTCGGCATCAGCCTCACCGGGATCCAGGCGTATGCTTCGGCCAAGGCCGCGCAGATCGGCCTCACGCGGCAGCTCGCCCATGAGCTCGGGCCGTGGGGCATCACCGTGAACAACATCGCGCCCGGGTTCGTGCGCTCCAACCCGACGACGGAGCGCCAGTGGGAGTCCTACGGCGAGGAGGGGCAGCGCGCGCTCGTGGATCGCATCGCGCTGAAGCGCCTCGGCACGCCCGATGACATCGCTTACGGTGTGCTGTTCTTCGCCTCAGACTACGCGGGCTGGATGACTGGCCAGGTGCTCGCCATCGACGGTGGCAAGTGATGGTCGATACCCGCGTGCTCGCGCACCTCGAGGCGGATCGCGACCGGATTCTGAGCGCGCTCGTGCAGTTCGCCGCGATTCCGAGTGTGAGCACGGATCCGGCACACGCGCCGGACATCGACCGCGCGGCGCGCTGGGTGGCCGACGCGATCGCCGCCGCCGGCCCGTTCAGTGTCCGCACGATCCCAACGGCCGGCAATCCCGTCGTGTACGGCGAGTGGCTCGGCGCGCCGGGCAAGCCGACGATGCTCGTCTACGGCCATTACGATGTGCAGCCGCCGGACCCGCTGGATCAATGGCAGAGCAGCCCGTGGACCCCGACCCTGCGCGACGGACGGCTGTACGCCCGCGGCGTGTCAGACGACAAAGGGCCGATGCTGATTCCCATCGAGGTGGCGCGCGCCTTCTTCAGCGTGGCGGGCCGCCTGCCGATCAACGTCAAGTTCATGTTCGAGGGTGAAGAGGAGATCGGCAGCCGCCACCTCGAGGCGTTCGTCCTCGAGCAGACGGCGCTCCTCGCTGCCGATGCCGTGCTCTCTGCCGACGGCGCGATGTGGCGCATCGATGAGCCGTCGCTCACCGTGGCGAGTCGCGGGCTGTGCGGCCTCGAGCTCACAATCACCGCCGCGTCCAAGGACCTGCACTCGGGCCGTCACGGTGGCGGCGTGGCGAACCCGCTCCACGCGATGGCCGGGCTCATCGCCTCGCTGCACGAGCCGGACGGACGCGTGGCGGTCACCGGCTTCTACAACGAGGTTCGCGAGCTGACGCCGTTGGAGCGCCAGACCATGGCGGCGCTCCCCTACGACGAGCGCGCGTACCTCACACAGATTGGCGCGCCGTCGGCGTTCGGCGAGCCAGGCTACACAACCCTCGAGCGCCAGTGGGCGCGGCCCACACTCGAGGTCAACGGAATGTGGGGGGGCTACCAGGGACCGGGGCAGAAGACCGTCATCGCGCGCGAGGCGCACGCCAAGATCACGTGCCGCCTCGTGCCCAATCAGGAGCCCGAAGCCGTGCTGTCGCGGGTCGCGCGCCACCTGGAGACGCACGTGCCGCCGGGCACGCGCCTGTCGCTCACGCTCGCGGACCACGGCTCGCGTGCATCGGAGATCGCGGCCGATCACTTCGCGCTCCAGGCCGCGGACCGCGCGCTTCAGGCGACCTACGGCGAGCGGCCTCTCGTGGTTCGTATGGGCGGCACCGTGCCGATCTCGGAGCTGTTCCAGCGCCATATGGGGCTGGACACGGTCTTCTTCTCCTTTTCGACGGCCGACGAAGACTTCCACGCGCCAAACGAGTTCTTCCGCGTCCACCGGCTGCACGAAGGGCTCGAGGCGTGGGCGCGCCTCTGGGACATTCTGGGCGAGGTGCCGGCTTGACCACCCGCGGCCCCGGCTCCTCTCCCGACGCCGGCCTGGCACGCGCCGAGGCGCGGGTCGAAGAGCGCAGCGCCGGGCTGAAGAAGGAGCTCGGTGTCCGCGACCTGGCCCTGACGCAGATCCTCTTCATCGTCGGGCTCACCTGGATCGGCGTGGCCGGCAAGCTCGGGCCGTCGCACGTCGTGTTCTGGCTCCTCGCGCTCGTGCTGTTCTATCTCCCCTCGGCTGCCGTTGTCATTTATCTCAATCGCTTGATGCCGCTCGAGGGCGGGCTCTACCAGTGGGCGAAGCTTGGCTTCAATCAGACCGTCGGCTTCATGCTCGCGTGGAACCTGTGGCTGTACGTGATCGTGTTCACGTCGGAGATCGGCCTGCAGTGCGCTACCTACCTCTCGTATGCCATCGGGCCGACCGCCGCGTGGATGACGGCGAGCAGCGCGTTCGTGGCGCTGGCGACCGCGGCCATCCTCTCGCTGATGGTCCTCACCTCGACGCTCGGCCTGTCGGTGGGCAAATGGGTGCACAACACCGGCGGCATCTTCATGATCACGGTCTTCGGCACGGTGGTGCTGCTGCCGGTCATCGGCCTGCTCACAGGAACGCTGCCCGCCTATCATCCGTTCCACAGCAGTGTCCCCGAGGTCTCGCTCCTCAACCTCAACATCCTTGGCAAGATGGGCTTCGGCGCCCTCGGCGGGTTCGAATACATGGCCATCCTCGCCGGCGAGACAAGGTCGCCCGCGCGGTCCGTCAGCCGCTCGGTGTTCATCGCCGCGCCGGTGATCGCGCTGATGTTCGTCCTGGGCACGAGCGCCGTTGTCGCCTACGTCCCCACGGAAGACATCGACCTCATCGCGCCGGTGGCCCAGGTGCTGCGGGCGGGCTTCGGTCCGTTTGGCATCGCGGCGCCGCTCGTGACGGTCGCCATCCTGATGACCCTGGCGATGCGCATCGGACAGGCCAGCGTCGCCTTCACCGCGGTGACACGGCTGCCGATGGTCGCCGGGTGGGACCATATGCTGCCGTCGTGGTTCAGCAAGCTGCACGCGACCTACAAGACGCCGGTGAACTCGATCATGCTCGTTGGTGCGGCGTCGTTCGCGATCGCGTCATTGAGCCTGATCGGCGTCGGGCACGCCGAAGCGTTCCAGCTGCTCTTCAACACCAGCGGCATCTTCTATGCGCTGACCTACGTGGTGATGTTCGCACTCCCGCTGTTCGGGATGCGGGGCGTCGCGCCGCGCCCGCCGTGGTGGCTGCAGCTCGCGTCGTGGTCGGGACTGCTGATGACGCTTCTGTACATCGCGCTTTCGGTGTTCCCGATCATCAAAGTGGAGAGCGTGGCCACCTTCGCGCTCAAGATCGTGCTGCTCATCGGCGTGATGAACCTCGTGGGTATCGGCATTCTGGTCGCCGCCCGCCGGCGGCCCGCGGCGCTCGCGCCTTCTCGCGCCTGACGCGCCATCTGAACAGAGCATGGCGCCCATAATCCCAGACCCCAGGCGGATCAGGAGCTTTCGTACGGCGGCAGCCTTCGCGACGTGGCTGAGCACGAACCACGACAAACAGCCGGAGCTCTGGCTGAAGATTCACAAGAAACAGAGTGGCCTGCCGACGGTGACCCACGCCGAGGCGCTCGATGTCGCGCTCTGCTGGGGCTGGATTGACAGCACGCGCAAGTCCTTTGACGCACAGTCGTTCCTGCAGCGCTACAGCCCGCGCGGCGCCAGGAGTGTCTGGAGCCAGATCAATCGCGAATCCGTGGCACGGTTGACCGCAGAAGGGCGTATGACCGCACACGGTCAGCGGCAGGTGGACGCCGCGAAAGCCGATGGGCGGTGGGACGCCGCTTACGCCCCGATCCGCAGCGCGACGAGGACCACTGTCCCACCAGATCTGCGCGCCGCCATCAGCGCGAATCCGCGCGCGCGCAAGACATTCCTGACGCTCGGACGCCAGAATCTCTTCGCGCTGGCGTTTCGCACGAACATGGCGAAGACGGCGGCTGGCCGTGCGAAGAAGATCGCGGCGCTCGTCGACATGCTGGCTCGCGGCGACACCATCGTCCCCGAACGCCCGCGTCCCCGCGTGAAACGCCGCTCGACGCCTTCTCGCGCCTGACGCGCTATGTGACTCTCGACGCAGTATCAGCAGTATCATCGGGGGTCGCCATGGTGATACGCAGCCGGCGCGTGAACCGCCTGTCGATGATCGTGCCGACCGTCGTCCTCGCGATAGCTGGCACCGCGCTCGCGCAGTTCGGGTTCGGCGGCTATCGCGATGCGTATCGACCCCTGCCCAACAGTCCGTACGACGGCCGGTTCACGTTCGTCCGCGTGCGCTACGACCCCGCGCCCGGCGGCTACTGGCCGGGCCGGCGCCCGTCCTGGATCCACGGCTATCCGCTCGCTGAGCAGAACCTGATGAAGATCATGAACGAGGTGACCTTCCTGGGCGCGCGCGAGGAGATCAACACGGTGACGCTGGACGACCCCGAGCTGTTCAAGTATCCGATCGCCTACATCATCGAGGTCGGCTGGTGGACCGTCACCGACCGCGAAGCCGCCGGGCTGCGTGCCTACCTGCAGAAGGGCGGATTTCTGTTTGTCGACGACTTCAAACCGCCCGGGTGGCGCGGTCTGTCCGGCGGTGGGTGGGAACCGTTCGCGGAGACGATGCGGCGCGTGCTGCCGGACGCGCAGTTTCTCGACATGGTGCCGGGCGATACGGTGTTCCATTCGTTCTTCGAGATCAACGACCTGGAGCACTTCCCGCAGGCCTACGTGTCGGGGGATCCCGTCTTCAAGGGGATCTTCGAGGACAACGATCGCCGCAAGCGGCTGATGGCGATCATCAATTACAACACCGACGTCTCACAATTCTGGGAGTGGTCCGGCCGTGGCTTTCGTCCGTTCGACCAGACGAACGAGGCGTACAAGCTCGGCGTGAACTACATGATGTACGGCCTCACGCACTGAGATGACTCGGGATGGGCTGGAGACTCGTGGTCGCGTGCAGTTGCCTACGCCTCGGAGCCCTCAGCCCGTTTATGAGATAGGTAGTGTCAATGCGTCCATCGGACGATGCTGAGCATGTTGGAGAAGTCGTCCGTCCAGACAGGAACCCCGCCCGGCGCGATGGCGTGCCAGCGCGAATCGGCAGCAAGACCCCGCAGGTCGGCCGCGCTCTTCGCGATCACCGCCCAGTTCGAGGCCGCTTTGCGTTCTGTTGGGATCCCCGGCATCACGTCGGTATCGAGCGTCGCAATCGCGACGAGGCCCGCGTCGCGCGCCAGCGCGCCGAGCACCGGTTCAAGATCCACATAACGGTTGGATACATGGAAGGCGATTACCGCATGGGCATCGACCTTGCTCGCGTACACGCGGAGCGCTTCGCGCGTCACGAGATGCACGGGGATCGCGTCGGACGCGAACGCGTCCAGAATCATCATGGTGTATCCGCCGTCGGGCGCCGACGCGAGCTTCAACCGCGCGTCGCCGAGCACGACGCGTACTGATGCGGGACTGTCGGCGAGATATGTGAAGTACCGGGTGTCGCGCGCGATGCGCTCGACGGCCGGATCGATCTCGTAGAATGTCCAGTCTTCGCCGGCCGCGCTGTATGCCGCGAGCGTGCCGATGCCGAGGCCGATGACCGCGACGCGCCGCGTCCCGCCGGTGCCGTTCAGGGCCGCAAACACCTGGCCGATCGGTCCGCTCCGGTGGAAATACAGCGTCGGCTCGCGGCGGCGTGATGGATCGACGCTCTGCGCCCCGTGGACGATGCGCCCGTGCATGAAGCTGCGCCAGCGGCCTGTCGGATCGAAGGTCACGCGCCGCACGCCAAAGAAGCTGCGGCTGCGCAGCGCCACGTCCTCCTGCGCCCTCATGAACGTCGTCCCCGCGACGACGAGCGCGGCCACCCCGAGCGCGAACCGCACCGGTCGGTGGCGAAAGCCGTAGCAGATGACCATCGGAACCGCGAACACCAGGAATCGACCCGTGACGCCAACCGCCCCGCCGACCGCCAGCATGATCGCGAGCGAGCCGGCGCCAAGCGCAACAGGCAACGCAATGTCCCACGTCGAGGCGTTCGCCGGTGAAGGGCGCGAATCCAGCGGGCGGCGAGCGAGACAGGCGAGCACGACCGCGAGCGGATACTCGACCACTGTCTTGAAGATGACCGGCGCGACGAGCGCGTTGAAGAGACCGCCGAGCACGCCCCCCACCGACAGCCACACGTAGAACTCGGTGACGTGATCGCTCGGCGGCCGGCTGCGCGAGAGCTCGCCGTGGCAGACCATGGCGGCCATGAAGAAGGCGCCCAGGTGCACGGTCACGAGCGCGGCGACCGGAAGGACACTGTCGAAGACTATGAGAACGACGAGCGGCAGCACGATCAGCGGGAAGAACCGCACCACGACGGCGTGCGGGATGGGAGGGCGGGTCGCAAACACGAGCACAAAGGAGAGAAGGTAGACCGCGAGCGGCAGGACCCAGAGCAGCGGTGCGGGAGCGATGTCGGTCGTGAGGAAGGTCGTGACGCCGAGAACCAGGCTTGACGGGATGAACGCGAGCGCCACCCACCAGGCCCGCTGTCGCAGCGTGATCCGCGCGGCATCGGCGCCGACCGCCCGCGCCGGCAGCGGCTCAGCCGCGCCGGCCGACCGCCGCGCGGTACAGACGAAACACAGCAGCGTGAGCCCCGCAAGGACCGCATATCCCACGGCCCAATACCGGCTTTGATCGCTGAGGCGGAGCGTCCGCTCGATGATCACCGGGTAGCCCAGCAATGCCAGAAAGCTTCCGGCGTTGCCCGCCGCATAGAGAAAGTACGGATCCGCCGCATCCGCATGATCGGTGTTCGCAAGCCACCGCTGGAGCATCGGACTGGTCGCGCCGACGAGGAAAAACGGGAGCCCGACCGTCGCCGCCAGGACGCGCAGCAGCCAGAACACCGGCGTGCCATCGACCGGCGGCGTCACCGCATCGCGCAGGGCTGTGGGTAACGTCGCCAACGCGAGCAACAGCAGCGCGATGTGCAGGATCGCGTGGCGTCGAAACCCGAGCAGACGTGGGCCGGCGTGTGCATACAGGTAGCCCGCGAGGAGCGCCGCCTGGAAGAACACCATGCACGTATTCCACACGGCCGGCGTGCCGCCTAGAACCGGCAGGACCATGCGGGCGACCATCGGCTCGACGACGAACAGAAGGGCCGAGCTCACGAACAGCGTGAGCGTGAAGAGAGTGAGCATCAGGTGTGTCGGGGCCCTGTGACAGGTGTCGACGAGGAGCAACACCCGTGCCTCACCGACCCACCGAAAATTCGTTGTGGACGGAAGCCGCAGATTTCAGATTTCAGGCGAGACTTACAGTTTCGACGATCCAATCGACCATGCATCACAAAACCGTGGTCTACAATGAGGTCGTCGTCGGTGTCGGATTGCGCCGTGGCGCCAGAGAGGCGATGTCGGATCTACCGGACGTTCGAAACAAGCTCATGGAGGCGGAACGCGCCGCGACCGCCGGTGACCTCGCGTCTGCCGATGAGCTGCTGAAAAGCGCCGCACGCATTCAGGAAGCCGAGCTGGGTCCGCTCCATCCGGATCTCGCCAACACACTCAACAACCTCGCCGTCGTCGCCGAGAGAACAGGACGGCCAGGCGATGCCGAGACGTTTTATCGCCGGGCGGTGGCCATTGTGTCTGCGTCGCTGCCGCCCGACGATCCGGCGGTTGCGGCGAGCCGGCAGAACCTCGAGGATTTCTGCCGCGCTCGAGGCCTGCCGATCGCCGGAACCGCCGTGATCCCGCCTGGCGATACCGCAGCGACTCCGCCGATCACTCCCGATACCGCAGCGACCCCGCCGATCACTCCCGATGCTGCAGCGACTCCACCGATCACTCCCGATGCTGCAGCGACTCCGCCTGGCGCATCGCGCTCGCTCACCGCAGTCGCGGTCGGTGTGGTCATCCTCGCGACCGCCGCGCTCCTCGTGACGCGACCGTGGTCGCCGACGTCGCCGGCGCCGACGGCGACGCACCCGGGGGCAGGGGCCCCGGGAGTGAACCCGGGGGCAGGGGCCCCGGGAGTGAACAAGACGCGCGAATCGGCCCCCGCTCAGCCCACTGCGCCCGTTCCGATCGAACCGGCGCGTCCGCTCGAGGAGGCGCGACCGATCGAACCGGCACCGCCAATCGAACCGGCACCCCCGATCGAACCGGCGCCCTCAATCAAGCGGACGCCGCCACTGGAACCAGCCCGGCCGCCGGGGGCCGGTGGCGAGGTCTCCCTCGCAAGCGTCCAGCTATGTAAGACCTTGTCCACGAACAGTGGCACGTGGCGATGCAGTCCGGCAGGCGACCCGGTGGCGCCGGGGGCGCTCGTCCTCTACACGCGGGTCAGGTCCCCGCGCAATGCTGCGGTCGTGCATCGGTGGTATCACGGAGACACGCTGCGCCAATCCGTGGAGCTGGCGATCCGCGCCAGCGCGACGGAGGGCTATCGCACCTACAGCCGGCAGACCGTGGACGCTGGCGGAGATTGGCGAGTGGAAGTCAGGAGCCTGGCCGGCGCCTTGCTGCACGAGCAGCGCTTCGCGGTTCGGTGAGGCTCGGTGAGAGCGGGCAGGCCGCGCCGCCGATCTTCGGGACGAATCGTTATGTCGACGGATCCCTGGCCTGCGTGAGTGCGAATCTCCAGAAGACCGGCCACCAAGCGTGCCTGCCGACACGCTGTAGGCAAACCCCAGTGGGCCGAGCGTTTTCCCGGCCAACCCGATCCAGAAACAACACAACCGCGATCCCCCACACGCCGTTGTAGATCGCCGCTGCATAGAACCAGCCGCGATAGATCCGGAATTCGTCGTTCATGCGCGGGCCCGCCGCGAGGACTCACAACGGCCGGAAGCACGATGCCCGCAACACTGAACGACGACTGGCGGTAGAGAAGCGTGCCATCCTCCACCGCGAAGACGACCCGATTCGACGCACCCATTCCACGTCGGCGCCAATGGCCGTCACTTCGAGTCGCACATGCTGGCCGCGGCCCGCGAGGGGCGCCAGGTGGGCGCGCTGCACGTGGGCGTGCAGCGAGGCGAACGCTTCTCCGAGGATCAGTTGGTAGGGAGAGGAAGCCACCGGGTCCGGAAGTGCGGACGCCGCCATGCACGGCCTAGTGTAGGGCCAACTGCGTTCCCGCAACCAACCACCCTGAAATCCAAACGCCGACGCCCGCCGTAGAGCCTACGAAGTAAGGAGGACCGTGTGAAAAAAGCAGTTGCCCTGGTGGTGGTAGCGGGGGGTTTGGTCGGTTGGCCAATGATGTCCGGTCACGCGTCGAGCCATCGCGAGGCGCCGCTGATCAGCATGGATCCGATGGCCGACAATACCGACCTGTACGCGTTCCGCAGTCCGGATCGACCTGACACCGTGACGATCATCGCGAACTACATCCCGCTCGAATCTCCTGCGGGAGGGCCGAACTTTCCGGCCTTCGACGATTCGGTCCTGTACGAGATCCACATCGACAACGATGGCGACTCGCGGGAGGATCTCACGTACCAGTTCCGGTTCAAGACCGAGACCCGCAACCCCGACACGTTTCTCTACAACACTGGTCCGATCGCATCGCTCGACGATCCCAACTGGAACCGGCCGCAGACCTACAGCGTCCGGCTGGTCCGCCACGAGCGCGGGCACGAGCACTCGGAATCCGGCGATCTGCTTGGCACAGGCCTGACGACGCCACCGGACAACATCGGGCCGCGCTCGACTCCCAACTACGACGCGCTGGCGGCCTCGGCCGTGCACACCCTTGCAGGCGGCGTCCGGGTGTTTGCGGGCCAGCGCGACGATCCCTTCTTCGTCGACCTCGGCTCCATCTTCGATCTGGCGGGTCTGCGCCCGTTCAACCCGTTGCATCTCATCCCGTTGCCGGCCGAACCGGGTCGCGATGCGGTCGCGCGATACAACACCCACTCGATCGCGCTGCAGGTGCCGATTCGCCAGCTCGTCAGCGGCCAGCAGACCACCATCGGCGTCTACGCGAGCGCGAGCCGCCGCGCCGTGCGCGTCCTGCGCAGGGACGGATCGCGCGACGACTTCGGCGAATACGTCCAGGTATCGAGGCTCGGCGAGCCGCTGATCAACGAAGCGGTGATTCCGCTCGGACAGAAGGACGAGTGGAACCGATCGGACCCCGAGGACGACGCGCGCTTCGAGGGCTTCTACACGTCGCCGGAGGTCTCGCGCCTCGAGAATCTGCTGTACGGCAGCGCGCTCGCGCCGATCGCGGAATCGAACCGCACGGATCTCGTCGCGATCCTGCTCACCGGCGTCCCGGGGTTGAACTTCACCGGATCCCGAAGAGCCGACCTCCTGAGGCTGAACACGAGCATCGCGCCGGCATCGTCCCCCAACCGCCTCGGCGTGCTCGCGGGTGATCTCGCGGGCTTCCCCAATGGGCGCCGGCTCGGTGACGACGTTATCGATATCGAGCTGCGAGCGTTTGCGCAGGGCTACGGACCGTTCCTGAACGGCCTGCTCGGCCTTCCCAACAAGAGCCCGAACAACCTGCTCGGCGACGGCGTCGACGCCAACGATGTGCCGTTCCTGACGACGTTCCCGTACGTGGGAACGCCGCATCAGGGCTATCAGGTCCCATAGCCGCGGAGCGCACCAGTGCCAACTCCGCATCGCGCGCCATGGATCGTCGCCGCGGCCGCCGCCGGAATCGCCGCAGCCGTGTTGCCCCACGTGCTGTCGCGACGCTCGCCGTCGCGGACCTCGGAGCCGGTCCGGTTGGCGCCCGGTGTCGGCATGCCGGGCGGTCCTCGAACAACCGCTGACGGGTTGCGTGACCGGATCGCCGAGATGGAGGCGCGCCTGCGGGAGCATCCCGCGGACGCAGGCGCGGCCATCCTTCTCGCCGACGCGCTCCTCCGTCAGGCGCGCGCAACTACGAATGGCCGGGCAGCCAATCGCGCCGGCGATGTCCTTGGCAGCGTCCTGAAAGACGACCCGGGGCAATACGACGCGCTCCGTCTGCTCGGGGCCATCCACCTCTCGCGCCATCGGTTCAAGGACGCGCTCCAGGTCGCGCGGCGCGCGCGCGACGAGCGGCCCCAGGATGCCTGGAACTATGGCGTAATGGGCGACGCGCTCGTCGAGCTGGGTGACTATGACGAGGCGTTCGAGGCGTTCGACAGGATGGCGGCCTTGCGGCCGAGCGCCGACGCCTACGCGCGCGTCTCGTACGCGCGTGAGCTGCACGGCGACCTCGATGGCGCCCTGGCCGTCATGAAAATGGCGGAAGAAGCGACCATGTCCCACGACGCCGAGGCAAAGGCCTGGTACACAGCGCACACGGGTGAGCTGTATCTGAAGATGGGGAAGGTGAGCGAGGCAGAGCGTGAGTACCGCCGCGCCGTGTTTCTGTTTCCCGACTACCCTCACGCGGTGGTCGGCCTCGGAAAAGTCAGCGTGGCGCGTGGAGATCGTGACCGCGCGCTCGAGATCTTTCTCGACCAGCTGAAGCGCACGCCGACACTCGACATCGCTGCCCGGATCGGCGACCTCTACCAGGCGCGGGGCAATGCCGTCGAGGCCGAGCGCTACTATCAGCTGGCGGAAGACCTGGCAGGTCCTGCCATCGCACAGACCGAACCCGCTCTGGCGCTGTTTCTCGCGGAACGCGACCGCAAGCTGCCGGAAGCCGAACGAATCGCCGAAGCGGTCGTCGCGACCCGGCACGACATCTTCACCGAGGACGCCGTGGCGTGGGCGCTGTACAAGAACGGGCGCTTCGACGAGGCGCTGGCCGCAGCGCGGCAGGCGCTGAGGACCGGCACGCACGACCCGCGGATCCTCGAACACGCCGAGGCGATTCGCCGTCACGCGAAACGCGCGTCGTAGCAGAATTGGCCTGTCAAGCGCGTTCCTGCATGTAAATTCTCACCGCAATGGACTGCGGATCCGGGCGCCACCAGCCGACAATCAGGCCGTGACGTCTGTTCGGGAACTTCCCCCGGATGCGCGGGACGACACACTCGGCTCCCTCATCGCCGACATCCCGCCGTTGTCGCTGAACTCGCCGACCTCGGTGGCGTACGAGGCATTCAAGGCCGATGCCGCGCTCTACGCGATCGCCGTAGTGGACCCGGGCGGCCGGCCGATCGGGCTGCTCAATCGCTTCAAGTTTCTCGAAACGCTCTCGCGGCCGTTCGCCCACGATCTGCTCAAGCACCAGACGGTCGCGACGATCATGGACCCGTCGCCGCTCATCGTCGATGAACACGTGCCGCTCGACCAGTTGAGCCACGCGCTCGTGGATGATGCCGCGCGCTACATCTTCGACGGCTTCATCGTCACGCGCGGCGGTTGCTATCTCGGGATCGGGACCGGATACAGCCTCATGCGGTGTATCACCGAGCTCAAGCACGCGACGCTGTTCCGCCTCGCGCACCACGATTCGTTGACCGGGCTGCCCAATCGCCAGCTGTTCGACGATCGCCTCACACAGCTGCTGGCGCACGCCACGCGCAGCGGCGCCCAGCTCGGCGTGCTGTACATCGACGTCGACCGGTTGAAGACGGTAAACGACAGCTTCGGTCACGCGATCGGCGATCTCCTGCTGAAATCGGTCGCCGGCCGCCTGCGGGCCATCACGCGGACGGAAGACACGGTGGCGCGATTGAGCGGCGACGAGTTCGCCGTGATCCTCGCGGACCTGCGCGACGCCGGCGACGGCGACGTCGTGGCGCGCAAGTGCCTCGGGGCGTTGCGCGATCCGCACGTGCTGGACGGTCACACCGTGACCGTGTCATGCAGCATCGGGATCGCTGTTTTTCCAGCGGACGCGCCAACCCAGGCCGCGCTGGTACGGGCGGCCGACGTGGCCGCCTATCACGCGAAGCAGTTCAGAAACACATACCAGCGCTACACGGCGGATCTCCAGCACCCGATGCCCGGCGCCTTTCCAGCGTTCGCGTCGGTGAGGCGCGCTATCGACCAAGGTCACCTGAGCCTGGCGTATCAGCCGCAGATCCTCGCGACATCGCATCGGCTGTCCGGCGTCGAGGCACTGGTCCGTTGGCGGGATCCGGAGCGCGGGTTGCTGCCCACGGTCGAGTTGATACGCCTGGCGGAGGACTCGGGCCTCATCGGAACCGTGACGGACTACGTGCTCCGCGAGGCGATGTCGCAGATGCTCGCGTGGGAGCGGGCGGGGCTGGCGCACGGCCTCTCGCTCGCCGTCAACGTGTCGGGTGTGGAGTTGCGGGACGGCACGCTCGTCACGATGCTGCAGCGGCACCTCGCGCAGACGGGCTTCCCGGCCTCGGCGCTCGAAATCGAGATCACGGAGAGCACGGCGATGCTCTCGAACGCCGCCACGGCGTCCGTCCTGGCGGCGCTGACCTCGCTCGGGATCAGGCTGTCCATCGACGACTTCGGCACCGGCTACTCGTCGCTGAGCCGCCTGCGGCACCTGCCGGTCCACGCGGTGAAGATCGACCGCACGTTTGTCGATGATATCGAGCACCGCGATTCCGGAACGCTCGCCAGGGCGATCATCCTGATGGCCCATTCGCTCGGACTCACGGTTACCGGCGAGGGAGTGGAGACCCGGCGTCAGCTCGCGTTCCTCGAAGAACATGCATGCGACCGGATGCAGGGGTATCTCATCAGCCAGCCGCTGACCGCCGAAGACATGTCACGTTACCTCACGGCAAACCGACAGGCCTCCCATGAAAATTAGTGAGAAGCTATCTCATAAATGCCTCCGCAGAAGCGACACTGATGATTCAGAATGGGCTGAAGATCTTGGAGAATACTGATCTAGGGGCGAGGTAACTGCCTGCGGCCATGAGTCTTCGGCCCCGCCTCAACCTCGAACAGATCGAACGATGCTCGTGCTCCGGCGAGGGACTTCATTCATGCGCAGACGATCCGTCATGTTCGCGTTGTCGCTGCTCGCGTTCACCTCCGTGCGCTCGGCGCCGCTCCAGACCCAGACCAAGGGCGGCGAGGATGAGACAGGGCCGTACGATGTCGTCGCCGGCTGGCCTCAGCCCTGGTCGAAGCCGGGGTACATCTGGGGCTCGCAGCCGGGCGTGTTCGCGGAATCCCCAAACCGGATCTTCCTCGCGGTCCGCGGCGAGCTCAAGCTGCCAGAAACCCTGCCGCGTGGGTTCAACGGAATCTGGGGCTCGACGGGCGAGCGGGCGACCGTGCCCAAGGCCGAGATGCGGAACTGCATCCTCATCGTGGACGGCGCCGGCAAGCTCGTCGAGGCGTGGAACCAGTGGGATGCGTTGTTCGCGGGCGTGGCCGGCCCGCACAAGATCAAGATCAGCCCGTACGACCCGGCCCGCCACGTCTGGGTCGTCAACGATGCACGCCAGCAGATCTACGAGTTCACCAACGACGGCAAAGAGCTGGTGATGACGCTCGGGGAGAAGGACGTCGCCGGCGAAGACGAGAGGCATTTCGGCCAGCCCCAGGACCTGACGTGGCTGCCCGACGGCTCGATCCTCGTCGCCGACGGACTGCAGAACTCCCGCATCGTCAAGTTCGATCGAACGGGCAAGTTCGTCAAAGCGTGGGGCGTCCGCGGAAACGGTCCGGGCCAGTTCAGCCGCCTGCACGGAATCGAAGCGGATCGAAGCGGCCGTATCTACGTTGCCGACCGCGGCAACAGTCGAGTCCAGGTGTTTGATGCAAATGGGAGCCATCTCGACACCTGGCCGAACATCCGGTTTCCCAATCACATCCTCGTGGCCGCCGACCAGCAGTCCGTCTGGGTCTCCGACGGCACGAACGCCCGGATTCTGAAATACGACACGAGCGGGAAGCTGCTCTACTGGTGGGGCGTCTACGGCACCAACCCAGGCACGTTCTGGGAGATGCACCAGTTCTCCGTCGATTCGGACGGTAATCTGTATGCCGCCGACAGCTTCGGAGGACGCACGCAGAAGTTTCGCCTCAAGGCAGGCGCCGATCGCTCGAAGGCCGTCGGCGGGTAAGGACTATCGCCGAGGGTGCTTACGGGTTCGCCGAACGTCCTACGGCTTCGCCGACGATGCTACGGCCGCACCGACGGTGCTAACAGCGTCACCGAGTGTGCCGCGGCAGAAGGGCGACTGGGGCTCATGGCTCGTGTCCGCGTGGCAGTTGCCTTCGCCTGGCAACTGCCACACGGGCATGAGCCGTGAGCCCCGTCATCTATGTGCGAACGGCTTCAATCCGTGTGGCGCGTCTTGCCGCGCCAGGCGCCCGTCTACCGCGTCAATCGAACGCCGAACGAGAACGTGCGATTGTAGAACTCCCGCTGGATCGGATACGACGTGCTCCCCTGGTAGAAGCCGAACACCTCGTTGTTGAGATTCAGAACGGCGACGACGAGCTGCATCCGCCGCGCGATGGCGTAGCTTGCCTGGGCGTCCACCTGCGTGTGGGCGTAGAGATAGACATCGCCGTTCGGCCCTGTGATGCCGCCATCCGCGCCGTTCTGATAGTTGTAGAAGTAGATGTTCGCGTCGTTGTGCGTGACGCCGAGCCGCGCGGACAGCGCGTGATAGTCGTAGGTCGCGTCGGCGTTCCAGTTGTTCGGCGCCTGGCGAACCAGCGGCGGCGTGTCCGCTCGCCCGGGCACGGTCGCCTTCGATGTCGTGTAGCTGTAGTTCGCCCGGAAGCCCAGACCGCTCAGCGCTCCAGGCAGGAACGTCAGGTGCTGCTGCCACGTCATCTCCACCCCGCCGACCGAGGCGTTGGGTCCGTTGACCGGCTGTGACTGCGTGTAGCCCACGTACGAACCGCTGGTCACCGGCGTCTGGACGCTGAAGATCGGGTCGGTCAGCCACTTGTAGAAGACGCCCGCCTGCACGACGCCGAGCGGCTCGAGGAACCGCTCGAACAGCAGGTCCACGTTGTTCGCGCGCGTCGGCTTCAAACTGGGATTGCCGACGCTCACCGTCTGGCGCCGATCGTTTTGAAGGAGGTACGGCGGCAGGTCGCCGAAGTTCGGCCGGGCGATGCCCATCCCGTAGACCGCCCGCACGTTGGTGTTCTCGTCGAGCGCAACCCGGTACTGCACGCTCGGGAGCACGTTCGTGTAGTTGGAGGTGCCGGACACCGGCTGGGTCGAAACGTAATGTCCCGCCGCATTCAACGTCACGTGATACCCCGTGTACGACGACCGCGTCGTCTCGAGGCGCACGCCGGTCTGGAGGTGGCTCGAGCCGAAGTCCAGCGTGTTCATGGCATAGGCCGCGTAGATCCGCTCCGTCGTGTCGTAGTTGTTCGAATCGTCGCGCTGGTGTGTCGTGTCGACGTTCAGCGCGATCGCGGAGGGGTTGGTGGCGAGGAAGTTGACGAGCTTGTTGTAGTCGGTCAGCGGTCCGACGTTGTAGTTGCCGAAGTAGTAGTTGGGGTCGACCGGGCCGCCCAGGATCATCGCGTTCGTGAGCGTGGGTGTGCCCGTTCCATCGTAGTACTGGTCGGTGACCGCGCGGGTCTTGTGCGCATCGCGAAGCTTGGCGCCCGCCTCGAAGAGGCCGGAATTCCCGCTGGCAGTGTACGGGTGCCCGACCGAGAAGGCGCCCTGAATGTTTCGCTGGGCCGTTGGATCGTCGGCCGGCGCCTGCCATGAGGCGAGCGAGTATGTGCTCGGGTCGTGGATGTTGACGCCGTTCAGGACGGGGAACTGCGGGTGAAACGGATCGCTCAGGTTGACGCCGAAGGCCACGTTGCTGGGGCCGTTGAAGTTGGCCGTCGGGAAGTTGCCGTGTTGCGCCGAGCGCGCGACCGACAAATCGTAATCGATCAAGGTCGATCCGCTGAGGTGCTTGGCTCCCGCGTCGATGCTGAAGATCTGCTGTTTGACCTGCCGGTCGTAGGTGCGATATGACATCGACCCGTTGTCCGCCGTGATCGTCGGCGTGATGAAATCGCCAACGCCCGGCGAGTAGAACCACGTGGTCCCGTAGTCGTTGAACTGCGAGAAGAGCCCGCGCACGAACGCCGACGAGCCGTTGCCCAGGCGATAGTCGAGCCCGCCGGCCGCCCCATAGCGCGTCCGGCGATAGAGATACTCGCGAATGTCCATCGCGGTCTGGACGGGATACACCGTGCCCCCGAGGGTGACCGTTCCCGGCGACGGTTCGATGTCGTTGATGCCGCGTCCGTTCCAGTCATAGCTGCCGCCGGCGAGCACGCCGAGGCGCTTGTCGGGGCCGAAGCGGCCAGCCGCCGTGCCGGCGAACTGATCGAGGCCTCGCCCGCCGACGAGATTCGTGTACCCGCCCGTCGCCGACACCGTCGAATAGGGCTGATCCTGCGCCGTCTTCGTGACCAGGTTCACCGACCCGCCGATAGCGTCGCCGTCCTGGTTCGCTGACAGCGTCTTGTTCACCTCGATCGACGCGACGAGATCCGACGGGATGACGTCGAGCTTGACGACGCGCACGCCGCCCTCGGGAGGAGGCACGTTGATGCCGTTGATGGTGACGTTGCTGAACCGCGGATCGGTCCCGCGGATCTGGACGTACTTGCCCTCGCCTTCGTCCCGCTCGAGCGAGACGCTCGGCAGCCGGCCGACGGCATCGGCGATGTTCGTGTTCGGCAGGCTCGTGATGACCTCCGCAGACACCACCTGCACGATGTTGTCAGCCGTTCGAGTACGGTTGAGCGCCTGCGCTTCGCCCCGGGGGCGCGCCGCGCTGACGGTTACTTCTTCCTTCACCCCGCCGAGTTGCAGGACGGCGTCGACGTGCATCGCTTGTCCAGCGGCGACGGTCAGCTTCCCGGTGTAAGGGAGCAAGCCGACATACGACACCGTAATGGAATAGTCGCCTGCCGGCACGTTCTGAATCGTGAAGCGTCCCTGCTGATCGGACACGCCCGTCGGACCCTTTGGCTCCAGCTCGATCCGTGCGCCGGGCAGCACATAGTGACCTGCATCGGTCACCGTACCGGTGATCGACCCATTTCGCTCTTGACCCCACACTCGTTGGGGCGCCAACACCCCGACAACGACCAGCACCAGACACAACGCCCACGTTCGGCCCAAACGATCGCTCAGCGGCATTCAGTCCTCCGGAAAACAGTGAGCGTATGGGCGGCGAGTGTCGTCTTTGACACGGCCGTACGACATTCGCGCAACGAAAACATGAAGAGATCGTTGTCAAGGCGAGTCAGCGAGCCATCAGCTCAGCTGGCCAGCTCAGCGGGCGGGGTCAGTCAGCTTCCAGAAGCGGCGTGCGGTTCCCGACGCGATCTCGCACAGATAGAGCTCGTCATTCGCTTGATTGAACGCGGCGGCTTTCTCGGGTGACAGACCAAACAGCGCGCGGACAATCATCTGATTGGTGCCGCCGTGGCCGACAACGAGAATCGCGCCCGATCGATGGCGTCGCAGCAGGCTTTCGAGCGTCGCGTGAATGCGCGCGAAGAACTGCGACAGCGATTCGCCTCCGTCGAGCGTGTCGTCGGGATCCTGCCGCCGCCGCTCGTATTCCGCGCTGCTGACCTGGCCCTCGAAGACGCCGAGTCGTCGTTCGTTCAGCCCCGCGAGCGTGACAATCGGCGCCGCGCCGTGGACGATCGCGGCGGTGTCGCGGCTTCGTCTCAGCTCGCTCGAGTACACCGCATCGAGCTGCACGCCGCTCAGCCGGTCCGCAAGCGCCGCCGCCTGCCGGCGGCCGGTGTCGTTCAGCGGGATATCCGCGCTGCCCTGAAGCCGGCGATCGCGGTTCCATTCGGTTTCGCCATGGCGCGCGAGATAGAGCCGCAGGATGTTGTTCGCTCCGGGGCCCCGGACGTCTGCTCCAGGGACCCCTGCTCCCCTGAAACTCTTCTGAGGCACGACCAGCATGGCAACACCGAGAACCGCAGCAGGCCATCGCACGGACACGAGTGTACGTCAACGTGTCGTTCGTCTTCTTTTGCTCCCAGGGACCCCTGCCCCCGGAGATTTGAATGTTCTCCATCGATCTGAATCGCCGCCCTTTCCAGAACCGTAATCGTCTTCGCCTGCGGAGCACGCCCAAGCTACGCGCGGCCCGCAGGTGTCTAACCCTTCAGCCAGGCCAGCCGCCGCCGCCGTGATCGCCGTGATCAAGGTCACCAAGATCACGATTCGGTAGTTTGAGGAGGATCACATGGACCGAGCACGTCTCGCGTCGGTCGTGGTCGTCGTGTCGAGACTGATGTTCGTGATGACGACCGTCCACGCCCAGACGGCCGCGCTTCCCGAAGGATGGGTGGTCCTGCCCGTCGACGAGTACCGCGCCCTCCGCGAGCGCGCCGTACCGCCGCCAATCCCCCCGGTGACCCCGCCAGTCGATGCCACGCTCACGCGCGTCGACTACGATCTACGGATCGACGCCGACACCGTGACGGGTCGCGCGCTGCTGACCATCGACGTGCTGCGTGACGGCTGGACGCGCGTGCCGATTCCAGCGGGATTGATGGTGCGCGAGGCCAGCCTCGACGGCCACCGCGTGTCGCTGGTCGACGCGGCGCCGCCCTACGTGCTGCTCTCGCACCCCGGCCGCGCGGTGCTCGCGCTCGACGTCGTCATCCCGATGAGCGCGGCGGCCGGTGCTGAATCGATCGTGCTGCCGCCGTCTGCGTCGCCGATCGTGCGGGCGCGCCTGACGCTGCCGCGAAACGGCGTGGAGCTCGCGCTGAACGGCGGGTTCGTCGCGGAGCACTCGGAAACCGCCGACGAGAGCCACTGGACCGCGTTCGGACGCCCGAACCAGCCGCTGGCGTTGACGTGGAAGCGGAAAGTGGACGACCGGCGCGCCGAGCAGCCGCTCCGGGTCCGCGCGCGCATCACTGAGCTTGTCGGTCTCGGAGAGGACGCCTGTCAGGTATCGGCGGCGGTCCGCATCGAAGTGCTCCAGGGCCTCGCGCACGAGGTGTCCCTGCTCGTACCTGCAGGGCTGGTCGTCAATCAGGTGACCGGATCGACTGTCGCCGACTGGGAATCCGCGGGCGGCACGCTGCGGGTCATGCTGCTCGAGCCGACCGCGACCGACGCGTCCTTCGTCGTGCAGGCGGATGCGCGGACGCCGCGGGAGGGCTCGGTGCCGATACCGCTCGTGCGCATGCCGTCGGCGGAGCGGGAAACAGGTGGCGTCGCCGTCGAGGTCGCCGGCGCCGGGGAGGTCGGCGAGCAGCAGGTCCGCGGGCTGGAGCGTACCGACCCGTCCGAGCTCGGCGACATCGTCGCGAACCGCGAGTCGCCGTCGATGATCGCGTTTCGGCACAGGCCGATCGCCGGCAGCGATGCTCGAACGCTGGCCGTAGATGTCGTGCGGTATACGCCGCAGGCGGTGTTCATCGCGAACGTCGAGGAGGCACGTTATCGCGCGCTGGTATCGGAGGACGGACGGCTGCTCGTCGAAGCGCGATACGCCGTGCGAAACAACCAGCGCAGCTTCCTGAAGGCAGTCCTGCCGCAGGGAGCGACGCTCTGGAGCGCGGAAGTGGCCGGCCGGCCGATCCGTCCGGGGCTCGCCACAGACGGGTCAGTGCTGCTGCCGCTCGAGAAAGGGCGCGCCGGCGATGAAGCGCCGACGTTTGTACTGGAGCTGGTCTACTTGCAACGCGTCAGCGTGTGGACGGACAAGAGCCGGCCGCGCCTCGAACTCCCGGCCCTCGACCTCCCCGTCTCGCGCACGGGCATCGAGCTGCATCATTCGCCTCGCTTTCGGGTGGAGCCGCAGCCCGGCGCGTTTCGCGTCGATAGCGACCCGGGTCCGTTCGCTGAAGCGCTCCGGCGTCCGCAAACGGCTCTGACCGTGGACATGCGGCGGCGCGACGATCGCACCGCCGGCGGATTGCAGGCCCTCGTCGACCGCTTCAAGAACGATTCGGGCGGCAGGACGGTCGCGGGAGTGCTGCCCCTGCACATCGAGTTCCCGGCATTCGGCCCTTCGGTGTTTCTCGCGTCCGAGCTGACAGCGGAAACCCGAGCGCCCGCCGTCGATCTCCTCGTCAGACGAATCAACAACTGATCGTCCATTTTCTGATACGTCCCCTTTCGGTGCGAGGTGTCACCATGACGACGTTCAAAGCTTTACCTTTCGTCCTCCTCACGCTGGCGAGCGCGGCCGCCGCCCAGCCACCGGCGAGGCCCGGCGAGGCAGCGCGATCCGACCCGTCCCGCAGCGTCACGCTGTCGCTCAGCGAATACAACCGGCTGATGGATCTCGCCAGCCGGCCTCCGCAGACGGCGTCTGCCGCACCGGTCGGCGCCGTGCTCGCCAGCGCCGACCTCCGCGTGCGCGTGGACCGCGATACCGCGCACGGCGTCTTCAGCCTCACGGGCGACGTGCTGCGTGCGGGGATCACCCGCGTCAATCTCGTGTCGGGCGCCACGCTCACCGAGGGCAACGCGGACGGCCGGCCGCTGCCGCTCGCCGCCGACGGCAACGCGCACACGGCGCTGCTGCCGGGACCCGCACCGTTCGCCGTGACGCTGGAATGGGGAGCACCCCTGACGTTCGCGCCGGGACGGGCCTCCTTCGTGCT
The DNA here is from genome assembly GCA_035939575.1 of Vicinamibacterales bacterium. GTDB lineage: Bacteria > Acidobacteriota > Vicinamibacteria > Vicinamibacterales > CAVVIG01 > DATKHR01. The sequence continues at coordinate 48,001 of DASZFS010000507.1, forward strand.
GCCCGTCCCGCCGGCAGGCACTGCGCGCGCCACCATCGACCTTCCAGGCGAGCAGGCGGATCTGCATCTGTCCGCCGGCGTCATCACCCGCCGGTCCGCGGCCGGCGGTCGAACGATCGTCGACGTGACGCTGCGCCCGGGAACGTCGGCCGAAGTCTGGTGGTCGATGCGCGACAGCGCGCCGGTGGCCGCCGCGCGGGAGGTGCGCATGCTGGCCGACGTGCTGACGCTCGTGACGATCGGCGACTCGGACGTTCGCATGGCCGCGCTCGTCGATCTGACGGTCGTGCAAGGCGAGCCGAGGACGATCGAGGTCCGTTTGCCGGCCGGCTATGAGCTCGCGGGCATCTCGGGCTCGGTCATCGAATCGAGCGAACCCAGAGACGGCGGCGTGTCGCTGACGGTCAGCGATCCCACCGTGCGTCGACACCAGTTCCTTGTGAGCCTCGAGCGGACGCTCGCCGGGGGATCGTTCACCATGGACACCGACTTCATCGCGCTGCCCGGCGTCCAGCGCGAGCGCGGTGAGATCGCGATCGAAGGTCTCGGGACGCTCGAGTTGAGCGCGGCCGAACGCACCGGCATGCATCGGATCGACGTCCGCGAGCTCAACTCCGCGCTGCAATCGCTCGCGCGGCTGCCGATTCTGTCGGCCTTCCGCTACCAGCGAAGCACGAGCACGCAAGTGGCGCTCGCGATGGACGTCCAGCGATTTGCCGATGCCGGCGTGCTGAGCGCCGTGGCCGACCGTGCCGTCGCGACGACGTTAATCACAGCGGAAGGCCGGGCGCTCACCGAAGTCGCCCTGCACGTGCGCAATCGCGCGCAGGCATTCCTCAAGGTGACGCTGCCGCCCGGGGGGACGATCGTGTCGGTCGAAGTCGCGGGCGAAGCGGCCAAACCGGTGGTTGGCGCCGACGGCACACGCGTGCCGCTGCTGCGGCCCGGGTTCCGCCCCACGGGTGTCTACCCGGTCTCGTACGTCTACCTGCACGCCGGCGCTCCGTTCGCTCGCAAGGGCGAGCTGCAGATGGCGCTGCCCAGGATGGACATCCCTGTGGGACTGGTCGAGTGGGAGATGTTCGTGCCGGACCGCTACGCGGTCGAGGCCTTTGACGGGAACGTGATCAATCGCGCCGTGCTCGCCTCTGCGCAGCGGAAGGGCAACAAGCGCGCCGACCAGAACGGAATTGGTTCCGGATTCGGTTCCGGGATCGCTGGCGGCGCCTCCGGCGGCGTGACCGGCGGCATCGTTGGCGGCCTCCGCAGCCCTGGCGGCGGCGGCGTCTACATGTCGGTCATTCCCGGCGCCTTGCCCGGCCAGATTCATGGCCTCGTCAAAGACGCGGCCGGATCGCCCCTGCCCGGAACGACCATCGTGCTCGACGCGGGATCGTCACGCCAGGCCGCTGTCAGCGCAGGCGATGGAACGTTTCTCATCTCCGGCGTGCCATCAGGGACCGTCACTGCCACCGCTCGATTGAACGGCTTCGTGACACAAAGCACGTCGTTCACGTTCGATCAGCAGCCTCGCCAGATCGATGTCGTGATGCCTGTGTCCGCCGCCGACGAATCGGTCACGGTCACCGGGGCGGCTCCGGTGCCGGCGCCGCCCATGGCGACCATGCTGGCCGACGCACAAAAAGCCGAGCCGTCCCAGAACGTGATCAACCTCCAACGCCGGGCCGCCGGCGTGCTGCCCATCCGCGTCGACGTGCCGCGCGCGGGAACGTCGCATCAGTTCGTGAAGCCGTTGGTGGTCGATCAGGAGGCGACCGTCAGCCTTCGCTACAAGCGGCGGTGAGTAGAAGATCCCTGTCAGCCTTGAGTTTTGAGTCTTGAGTCTTGAGTTATGAGCGCATGACTCAGCACTTAGAACTAAATACTCATAACTACGGTTTAATCACTACGCTTCCCGCGGCCATCTCGAATGAGATTGGCCAGCAGCACGCTGACGAGCGAACTCCCGGTGTCAGCGGTGCCTCCGCCGCCGCTCACGACGACGTCCGGCACGAGCTTGAAGCCGCTCGCCGCGAGCGCCCTGGAGATCTCGATGCCGGCGTAGTTGCCCGAGTCCATCGACGCGATCTTGAGCTTGATCACATCCGCTTCCGCGGTGCCGACGGCCTTCGTTTTCTCCGCGTCGGCATTGCCGGTGGCGCGCGTCGCATACGCCTCGCCGTCGGCGACGAGCTTCCGGGACGCGGCCTGCCCTTCCGCAGTTTTGACGGCGGCGCTCGCCTGGAACGCCTGAATCTGCACCTGGCGCTCAGCCGCGACAACGCTCGCTTGCGTATCGGCCATCGCCGTCGCCTGCTGGAGCTCTTTGCGCGTCTCCTCGGCGAGACGCTGCGTGTCGAACGTCACCTTCTCCTGCTCGGCTAGTTTCCTGTCCGTCAGCGTCGTCATCAGCGCCTCGGGCGGAGTGATGTCGCCGATGAGCGTATCCACCGCCACGACGTTGTAATCCGCCAGCGCAGCGGAGATCTGTTTCTTCGCGTCCTCCTGGCGCTCGCGCCGCGTCCGCAGGAAGTCGATGACATCGGATCCCTGCGCGGCGTTTCTGAAGTAGTTGCCGATGGTCGGCTCGAGCACCTGCGTGACCAGATTGACGATGCTGCCGAACCGCGCGATGACCTTCGGCGCGTCCGTCCGGGGGATGTGAATGATCTGGCTGACATCGAGGTTGAACGTGAAGCCGTCCGACGACCGCACCGTGATCGTGGAGAGATTCTTGTCGAGATTGTGCGCCTCGGTCTTGCCGGTCGCCCAGTTCAGCACCACGTTGGCGGTCGGCACGAGCTCCACGCGATGCGTGTACGGGTTGATCGGATACTTGCCCGGATCCATCGGTTCGACCCAGACGCCTTTCTCGCCCCTGTTCACCAGATTCCCGTGCTTGAACCCCTCGCCGGTCACGTCTTTCCCTTCGCGTCCGACGTAGGCAATCACCACGCCGACGTTGGCAATCGGAACGATGGTCGTCTCCTTGATCTCCACCGTCGCAAACCGCGGGTTGATGAAATAGCGGCCGGCCAGAATGACCTGCTCCTGCAGCCCCTTGCCCCCGCCGGCATCGACAAACGCCTGGGCGTCCTGAAAGGAGCTGTGCCCGTCCACCGGCTGGCTGGCAATCTCCCCCGCCGGCAAGGGATGGCCTTCTTTCGTGGTCACGATGCCCAGCATGTTGTCCGGGATGTCGAGCACCTTCACGTTCTGCACCGTGAACAACGCCGTGTTGATGCGGTAGGTCCCGGGGGGAATCACGGTCATCTGCGGGCCGCGCTCGCCGCCGCCTTCGAGAAACGCCCGCGCATCCTGGAATGAGTTGCAGTTCACGCGTCGCGCGAGCACGCGGCCGTCCGTCAACGGATGGCCGTCGCGAGCCTCCACGATGCCGATGGTGTCCTGATTGATCGTGATGAACTTCTGGAGCGTGACGATGTACTGCCACGGCCAGAGACCGAAGTGAAGACCGGGCGCGAGCGCGTCGGCCTGCAGGCCGGCTTCGCCCTTCAGCGCGATGATGGCGCCCGCCGGCAACGTCCGGTGCTGACCGACCACCACGTACCGCTTGTTGACGATGCCTACCGAGTCTTCGGGCACGATGACCACGCCGAAGAGGCGCGCCACCGCTCGATAGAAGAGGAGAACGACGACGACCACGAGCGCGAGGGCCGCGATGGGAGCGCCAGGGAATATCGACAATGTCGTCCACAACTGCGCGTTGGTCACGGGCTGTTCTCCAGTCCGCTATCTTAGCGCCGTCGCGGCTCGCCGCTCAGCCCGGCATCGGCTGCACGCAGGTCAAAACGCTCTTACAATCAGGCCGTGCCGAGCCGCACAGGACAGAGCCGCGCTGAGCAGGAGGTCTTGACGGTCGCCGGACGCGATGTGGTCGTCTCGAACCCGCGCAAGGTGCTCTTTCCCCAGGCGGGCTACACGAAGCTCGATCTCGCGCGCTACTACGTCGCCGTCGCGGATGGCGCGCTCCGCGGCGCGGGCGGGCGCCCCAACGTCCTCGTCCGCTACCCGGACGGCGTCGGCGGCCCGTTCTTCTATCAGAAGCGCGCACCCGACTCGCGCCCGGCCTGGATCGACGTGGTCTCGCTGCGCTTTCCGTCCGGCCGCAGCGCTCAGGAAATAGTTCCCCGCGACCCGGCCGCGCTCGCCTGGATGGCCAACCTGGCGTGCCTCGAGCTGCATCCACATCCGGTTCGCGCCGACGACCTGGATCATCCCGACGAGCTGCGCGTGGACCTGGACCCGGTCCCCGGCGTCGAGTGGCCGCAGCTGCAGGAGGTCGCGCACGTGGTGCGCGCCACGCTCGATGACTTCGGGTTGATCGGCTGGCCCAAGACCTCGGGCTCGCGTGGCATCCACGTTGTCGTGCGGATCGAGCGACGGTGGACGTTCGACGAGGTCCGCCGGTCGGCGCTGGCGCTTGCGCGTGAAGTCGAGCGTCGCGCGCCGGACGTGGCCACGAGCAAGTGGTGGAAGGAAGAGCGCCACGGGGTGTTCCTCGACTACAACCAGAATGCCAAGGATCGCACGGTGGCCGCCGCGTACTCGGTGCGGCCGACGCCGGATGCGCGGGTATCCGCGCCTCTTGCCTGGGACGAGATTGACACCTGCGATCCGAGGGACTTCACGCTCGCCACGATGCCGCCGCGATTCGCCGCGATGGGTGATCGCCACGCCGACATCGATCGTCACGCGTGCTCGCTGGCGCCGTTGCTCGAGCTGGTCGCGCGGCAGGAACGCGATGGTCTGGGCGACGCGCCGTGGCCACCACACTACCGGAAGCAGGCCGGCGAGCCCGATCGCGTCCAGCCATCACGCCGCCGCACGCCCAGGTATCCCCTCGTTGAGATCGCGCGGGCGCAGCAGAAAGACGACGCGCTGGCGGGACTCGAGCGGTGGCGGGCGCGTCATCCGGAGGCAGCAGGCCACCTGGCGCCGGCTGACGTGCTGGTCGACGCGATGCGCGGCAGGTTTCACACCTGGACCCGCATCCGCGTCAACCTTCGCCACGTGCCGGAGTCGCTGCGGCCGGCGCAGGAACCCCTCGATCCGGACGAGACGCCCGACGACTGGAGCGGCGTCAGCGGTCGCGACTGGCCAAGCCGAAAATCTTCCCGATCTCGTACGGCGTCGTGACCTCGAGCTGGTCGTAGCCGCAGTCCGCCGGTCGCTTGTCCGGCCGCCAGCGCCGAAAAACCGCCGCATGGCGAAACCGCCGCCCCTGCATGTGGTCGTACTTGACCTCGCACACGCGCTCGAGGCGCACAGGCTCCCAGGAGAGGTCCTTGCCGGCGCTCCAGCGGCTCTGACCTCCAGGCATGCGCGTGGTCTCGCCCGCTTCCCTCGCGCCGAAGTCGGCCCATTCGCGCCAGGGATGGCCATCGAGCGCCCCTGCACGAAGCGGCTCGAGCTCTTGCGCGATCTGCCGTCGGGCCGCGAGCGTAAAAGACGACGTGACGCCGACATGGTGCAGCGCCCCTACGCCCCCTTTGGTGTCGTAGAGCCCGAGCAGCAGCGATCCCACGAGCTCGTTCCTGCCTCTCTTATGCCAGCGGAATCCGGCCACCACGCAGTCCGCCGTGCGCGCGTGTTTGATCTTGATCATCGCGCGCTTGCCCGGTTCATACGGACCGCGCTCCGGCTTGGCCACGACGCCATCAAGGCCTGCGCCCTCGAACCGCGCCAGCCACTCCGTGGCCGCCGCCGGGTCCCGCGTCATCGGCGTCAGGTGGATGGGCGGCGTCGTATCCGCGAGCATCTGCTCGAGCAGGGCCCGGCGCTCGTCTTGCGGCCGGCCGCGCACGTCTTCCCACGCGAACGCCAGCAGGTCGAAAGCGACGAAGGCGGCCGGCGTGTCCCTGGCCAGCTTGGCGATGCGAGACGCCGCCGGGTGCAACCGCAACTGCAGCGCGTCGAAGTCGAGCCCCTTCGATGTCGCGATCACGATCTCGCCATCGACGACACAGCCGGCCGGCAGACCCGCGAGGAGCGCCGCATTCACTTCCGGAAAATATCGGCTCAGCGGCCGCAGATCGCGACTCTGGATGAAGACGTCCGATGCGCCGCGAAAGACGATCGCTCGGAATCCGTCCCACTTCGGCTCGTACAGGAACGCCCCGATCGGCAGCTCGTCCGCCAGCTTTGCCAGCATCGGCTCGATCGGCGGCTCGAGTGCGAAGGCGGACGGTGGCGCGTCAGGCATCGATCGGCAGCCTCACCGTGAACACCGTGCGCCCGGGCTGCGACTCGACGTCCACGCGGCCGCCGTGCTGCTCGGCGACGATGTGCTGGACGATGTCGAGCCCGAGGCCTGTTCCTTCGCCGACTGGCTTGGTCGTGAAGAAGGCCTCGAAGATTCTCGACTGAATCTCGGGTGGAATGCCGGTGCCGTTGTCGATGATCCGGACGATGGCGGTCCCGCCGTCGCGCGCGGCCTCGACGCGCAGCACGCCGCCCTCGGCCATCGCGTCAATCGCGTTGTCCATCAGATTGGTCCAGACCTGGTTGAGCTCTCCCGGAAACGCGCTCACGCGCGGCAGATCCGGCGAGTAGTCGCGGTCGAGCGAGACCCGCTTGCGTTTGAGCTTGTGGCCGAGCATCACCAGCGTGCTGTCGAGGCCTTCGCGGACGTCAACGCGCTGCCGCTCGCCCGAGCGGTCCATGTGCGAGTACACCTTGACCGACCCGACAAGCTCCGAGATGCGAGCCGATGCGGTGCGGATGTCTTCCGACAGACGCCGGACGCCCAATACAACGGCCAGCCAGCCCATCAGACGTTCCGTGGCAGACGGCGACAGATTCCCCGCGATCTCGCGCAAATCGTCAGGGCCGAGGCCTGCCTCCACGAAGACATCGACGAGCATCCAGCTTTCGCTCACGCCGCATGAATCCAGCCATGTCCCGACCGCCTGCTCGAGGCGGCTCCGCTCCAGCCCGTTCGGTGACCGCGCTTCCGCGCCCCGCGCCAGCCGCGCCGCCGCGATCGCATCGGTGCGGGCGATGGTCTTGGCGATGGTTTCCGCAATGCTCTCCACTTCCGGGCCACGGACCAACAGCAGTCGAGTCAGCTCGGGCAGCCGGGCGATCTGCTCGCCGAGCGCGTCGGCGTCGCGGCGGACGGCGGTGGCAGGATTGTTCAGCTCGTGCGCCAGACCGGCTGACAGTTTGCCGAGCGCCAACATCTTCTCGCGCTGCTGCGTCAGGCGCGTGGATTCCCGCACGCGATCGGTCATCAGCGAGACGAGGCGCGGTCCAAGCGGCGGCGCCACCCGCAGCATCTCGTCGAAGTGCGACTGATGCAGCCGGAACAGGCGCGTCGGGCCGCCCGCCCGCCCCGAGCCCGAGTAGGTGCGCATGCGTGAGAACGGAAGCATGCCCGTCAGCGTGCCCCGACGCTGCGTGATCGCAGGCACCAGCTGCCCGCCGACCGCGAAGAGGATCTCAACCGATCCCTCGAGCACCACAACCATATCCTCGGCCGGCTGGCCGCTCTCGAAGATCGACTCTCCCGGGCCGTACTCCGCCAGCTCGCCGTGCGCCGCCAGCCACGCCAGCTGCTCCGCCGTCAGTTCCGCGAAGGCCGGCACGGCCTTCAGCTCGTCGACGCTGACGCCGCTCACATCATCACCTCGTCCACGTAGCACCAGCCCCACTCTTCGCCCGGCTCGAGCGACCGCACGATCGGGTGCGATGTCGCATGGTAGTGGGCGGTCGCGTGCCTGTTCTTCGAGCTGTCACAGCACCCCACGTGACCGCACGTCAGGCAGAGCCGCAGGTGCACCCACCGGTCGCCCAGCCGCAGGCACTCCTCGCAACCAGGCGCGCTCGGATGAACGGGACGGATCCGATTCAGGTGCCCGCACGGGCGTTCCGGGTGCGGCGTGAACGCGACAAGGGTCTCGCGATCGATCGCGCGCGATGGTCTCGCTTCCACCGGATCCGCCACGGGCGCGTCGCCGATCCGGAACAGTTCCGCCGCCGCGGCGAACGCGTCGGCCGATCCCGCCAGCGTCAGCACATCGCCAGGCATGACCGGCGCCGACCCGTCCACACCCAGCGCTTCCCCGGTCCGCTCGACGGCACCGACCTGCAACCCCATGCCCGACAGCGATTCCAGCGGACGCCCGACGATCGGTGCGCCCGCTCGAACGATCACCGTCCGCGTGTCGAGACAACGCCCGTCCAGCTCGCAGACCACGACGGGCTCGCTTGTCGCCTCTCGCAGCGCCGCGTACCCGCCGCTGCGAATAGCGTCTTCATGCGCCTCGATCTCCACGGCCGAAATTCTATAGCTCCGCAAAACGTCCGCAAACAACTGCACGATGCTCTCCAGCTCGTCGACCACGACCCGGTCGCTGCCCTCGAGGCTCAGTGCCGCCGCATCCGACTGATGGCGCGTCCGCACGACGATGCGTGCCGTCGGCGCCAGCGATCGGGCGACCGCGACGATCCGCTGCGCGGTGGCCGGATCGTCGTCCGCGACGACGACCGCTTTCGCCCGCTCGATGCCGGCGCGCAGCAGCGTGTGGAGACGCGCGGAATCACCGCGCAGCACCGGGAGCCCTTGCGCTTCGGCCTCGTTGGCGCCGCCGGGGCTGAGCGTCGTGATCACGAAGGGGACGCGCGACCCGCGCAGAACGTGGACGAGCTGCCTCGCCGCGTCACCGAAGCCTGCCACGATCACATGATGCTGCAGGTGATCGAACGCGCCGGTCGCCGCCGCCGCCTCTGCCGTCGTCGCGGCGACGCGGACGTCGCGGCGGCGCAGCCTGTCGGCAAGGCGGGACCCGATCGCGGTCAGCTGCGGAGAAGCGATCATCAGCAGCACCGTCGAGGCGATGAACGCCTGCGACCCGGCGTCGCCCAGCCCGGCCGGCGACATCCCGACGTCGCGCCCCGCCCGATCGAGGACGAACGAGAATTCACCCACCTGCGCAATCGTCAGCGCAGTCGCCGCCGCCACCGGCGCGCCGTAGCCCAGCGCCAGCACGCTCCCCGCCGTGGTCAGGCCTTTGACGACGACCACCAGCGCCACCGCGGCCGCGACGAGCGGAAGGTGGCGCACGAGAAAGCCAACGTCGAGCAGCATGCCGACCGAGACGAAGAACGTCGCGCTGAACAGAATCTGCAGCGGCATGATCTCGCCGAACGCGTGATGACTGAAGCGGCTCTCGCTGACGACGAGGCCCGCGAGGAACGCGCCGAGCGACAGGCTGACGCCCGCGATGCTCGTGAGCCACGCCGTGCCGAAGCAGATCGCGATGACGGTCAGCAGAAACAGCTCCGGTGAACACGTCAGCGCCACGCGCTCGAGCAGCGGCGGCATCAGCCGCCGCGCGACGACCAGCACGGTGACGATGAGCGCGAGCGCTGTGGCCAGCGCCGACACGATGCCGGCGGCCGATCCGCCGCCACCGCCGAGCATCGGCACGAGGAGCACCATGACGATGACGGCGAGATCCTGAAAGATGAGCAGGCCGACGGTGACCTGACCCTGCGTGGACGCCGTCTCGCCGCGGTCCGCGAGCAGCTTCAGCACGATGGCCGTCGACGAGAGCGAGACCAGGAAACCGGTGAAGAGCGCCGGCCGCCACTCGACGCCGAACGCCGCGAGCAAGCCGAGCACCCCGAGACTGGCGAGCGTCACCTGCAGACCGCCGCCGCCGAAGATGAGCGCCTTGATGCGCGCCAGCTTCTCCAGGCTGAATTCAATCCCGATCGTGAAGAGGAGGAGGATGACGCCGATCTCGGCCGCGGCGTTCACGAGCTCCGGATCCTCGACGAGCCTCAGCGCGTGCGGGCCGATCACGACGCCCGCGATGAGGAAGCCGACGATTGGCACGAGCCCGAGGCGGTAGCTGAGGTATGCAATCACCGCCGCGGCCACGACGATCGCGACCGACTGCACGAGAAAGGGCGGCGTCACGCCGACGGCGACGATCAGCGTCACAACGACGCCAGGTAGCGGTGGATGAAATGGACGCTCACGGATCCCTCGCCGACCGCCGACGCGACCCGTTTGACCGATTCGTGTCGCACGTCGCCGGCAGCGAAGACGCCTGGGACGCTCGCTTCCAGCAGGAACGGCTCGCGCTCGAGCGGCCAGGCCTTCAGGTCCCGCTGGCGGTCGAGATCGGGCCCCGTGAGGATGAACCCGCGGGCGTCGCGCGCCACCTGGTTGCCGAGCCACTCGGTCTGCGGGAAAGCGCCGATGAAGACGAACAGAAATCCGGCATCGACGTCCTGCGTCGCTCCCGTGTCGAGATTCTTCAGCGTCAGGCCCTCAAGCCGATCGGCGCCGCGGCAGCCGACAACCTCGGTCCGCGCCTGCACTTCGATGCGAGGATCGTTTCCGATGCGCTTGACGAGGTACTGCGACATGCGGTCTCCGAGGTCGCGGCCGCGCACGACCATGACGACCTTGCGCGCGTAGTTGACGAGGTGCATCGCCGCCTGACCCGCCGAGTTGCCGGCGCCGACGATGTAGACGACCTCGCCGCGGCAGCTCAGCGCCTCGGTGGTCGCCGCGCCGTAATAGATGCCGCGCCCTTCGTACTGCTCCGCACACGCCGCCGGCAGCCGCTGCCACGCCAGGCCCATCGTCAGTACCAGCGCTTTGCAGGAGAGCTGATGGCCGTTGCCACCGTCTCCAATCTGCAAGTGCTTGAACGGACCGTCGACGCGCAGGCCCTTGACGTCAATCGGGCTGAGCACCTCCACCTCGAACCGGCGCGCCTGCGTCAGGGCGCGGCGCGCGAGATCCTGCCCGGAGAGGCCCGACGGGAATCCAAGGTAGTTTTCGATTCGACTCGATGTCCCCGCTTGACCGCCGGGAGCCTCGCGGTCGAGCAGGACGGTCTTGAGGCCTTCCGACGCAGCGTAGACTGCGGCCGCAAGCCCCGCCGGGCCCGCGCCGACAATCGCGACATCGTAGGTGCCCTGCGTCGCCTCGGTCTTGAGACCGGATCGCCGGGCGACCTCGTCGACAGTGGGGTTCGACAGGCGCTCGCCGTCGGGCATGATCACGAGCGGCAACGCGTCGGTCGTGCCGCCCAGCTCTCGAGCCTCCCTGCCCCGCTCGTCTGTGGATTCGATGTCGAAGAACTCGTACGGCACGTGGTTGCGCGCCAGGAACTCCTTGAGCGCGTGCACCGACGGCATCCATCGGCTGCCCACCACGCGCACGCCGCCCCAACCGGGTCGATAGCCGCCTCGCCAGTCTTCGAGCAGATCGTCGATGATCGGATACAGGTGGTCGCCTGGCGGATCCCACGGTTTCTGCAGGTAGTAATCCACTTGCGACGTGTTGATGGCGGCGATGGCGGCGTCGGTGTCGGCGTACGCGGTGAGCAGCGCCCGTTTCGCTGCCGGAACGATCGTCCGGGCTTCGGCGAGAAACTGCACGCCGTCCTGCTGCGGCATCCGCTGATCGGACACCAGCAGCGCAACCGGTTGCGCGCTTTCACGTTCATGGCGCAGGATCTCGAGCGCCTCGGCGCCGCTTTGGGCACGCGCCACCCTGAAGTCGCGGCCGTACCTCGCCACGAGATCGCGGGCGATGGCCCGCAGCACCTGGGGATCGTCGTCTACGGTCAGGATGAGCGGCTTGGTCATGCGGTGTCGTCATCCGATGATAGCCGACTGCCCCCGCGTGACGGCCAGCCCGAACGGGTAGGGCTACTGCTCTAGCCAACTCGTAAACGGGCTGAAGCCTGGTCTGATCAGTGTCGCTTCTGCCGAGCCCTCTATTCCTGTCTAGGCGATGTCAGGCCGTGCGCTTGGAGTACTGCCGGACGGCGAGCGTGAGCGCAATCGCTGCGTACCCCGCCAGCAGGGAGAGCGGCAGCGCGATCTCGCGCACACCGGCGCCTTTGACGAGGATCGCGCGCGAGATGGTGACGAAGTGACGCACTGGATTCAGCAGGGAGGCCGTCTGCACCCAGCCCGCCATGCTGTCGATGGGCGTGAAGAGACCGCTCATGAGGAGGTAGACGTTCATGATGAAGAACGTCACGAACATCGCCTGCTGCTGCGTCTCGACCAGCGTCGAGATCCAGAGCCCGACGGCGAGCGCCACCACGAGATAGATCGCCGCCGATCCGAACAGCAGCACGAGGCTGCCGCGTATTGGCACGCCGAACACGAAGCGGCCGGCGATCAGCCCGAGCGCGAGGTCAACCAGCCCGAGCGCCCAGAACGGGAGCAGCTTGGCGGTGATGAACTGCCCGCGCGTCAGCGGCGTGACGTTGAGCTGCTCGAGTGTTCCCAGCTCTTTCTCTCGCGCGATGTTTTGGGCGCTCAAGAGCGTGGCAATCAATGTGACGAGCGCCACGAGGAGTCCCGGCACCATGTAATGCTCGTAGTTGAGCGTCGGGTTGTACCAGCTTTGCATCGGCACGTCGATGACGCTCCGGCCCGGGACGGGCGCCCGTTCCGTCGTATTCGAGCGGACAACGTCGACCGCAGGATGGAGCTCGGCGCTCAGCTCGGCGGCGTATGCTGCGAGGATTCGCGACGCGTACGACTGGACGATGCCGGCGGCCGATCCCTTCTCCGCGTTGACGGTCAGCTGCACCGGCGCCGCACGTTGACGGACGATCGACGCCTCGAAGTCCTTGGGGATCGTCATCACCAGCGTCACGCGGCCGTGCAGCAGCTCCTCGTTGGCGGCGTTGCTCGACGCCGACTGCCCCGCAATCTGGAAGTGTCCCGACGCCGCGAAGTGCTCGATCAGTTCTCGCGACGTGCTGCTCCGGTCGAAATCGACGACGTATGCGGGCGTGTCGCGAATCTCGAACGTCGCGGCATTGGAAAGGACCAGGAGCTGCACGATCGGCAGCACGAGCACCTGCGCCAGCGTCGCCCGATCGCGGACGACGTGCAGCACTTCAGCGCGCGCGAGAAAAAAGATGCGGCGCATCGCTACTCCAGCCGCTCGTGAAATGAGCGGGTACTGAGCGCCAGCAGCACAACCGCCATCGCCAGCAACACCAGCGTCTCCTGCCAGAGGTACGCCAGGCCGACGCCTTTCAACATGATGCTGCGCGCGACGGTGACGAACCACCGGGCGGGCACCAGAATCGAGACCGCGCGCAGCGGCCAGGGCATGCTCTCCAGCGGAAAAATGAAGCCCGACAGCAACAGCGTCGGCAGCATCGTGCCGACCAGCGCGCCGAGCATCGCGACGCGCTGTGAGGACGTGCGAGCCGAGATCAGAATGCCGAGCGACAGCGACACGAGGATGAAGAGCAGGCCCTCGCCGAGCAGCAGCACGATGCTGCCGCGGAGCGGCACGCCGAAGACGAGGCGCGCCTCGAGGATGACGCCGATCACGCTCGCGAAGCCGATCGCCAGGTACGGCGCGACCTTGCCGGCGATGATCTGCCAGGGCCGGAGCGGAGAGACCAGGAGCGTTTCCATCGTGCCGGTTTCCTTTTCGCGCGTCAGCGAGATGGCCGTCATCAGTGACGAGATGATCGTCAGCACGAACGCCATCAGCCCGGGCACGAACAGGTTCGAGCTCGCGCGCGTCGGGTTGAATCGCATGCGCACCTCCGGCGCGAGCCTGACGCCGCGCGCACGTATCTGAAGCTCCTGCTCGTAACCCTGAATGACCGCGAGCGCGTAAGCCTGCACGGCGCTTCCGGTGTTCGGCTCGGTGGCGTCGGTGATGATGAGCACCCGCGCGGGCAGACCGCGACCGATGCGCTCGGCGAACCCGGGCTCGAAGACCACCGCCTCCTGCGCAACGCCCCGCTGAAACAGCCGGTCGAGCTCCCCGGCGCGCGGCACCACGGCGACGACACGGAACGCGTCGGTCGCCGCGAAGCGGCCGCGGAGGGCCAGCGTTTCGGCGTCCGGTATGGCATCAACGACGGCCAGGCGGATGTGCTGGACGTCGGTCCGAATTGCGTAGCCGAAGAGGATGACCTGCAGAACCGGCATGAGGACGATGACGGTGAGCGTACGGCGGTCGCGCAGAATGTGGTACGTCTCCTTTCTCAGCAGGCCCCTGAGAGCACTGACGGCACTGACGGCACTGACGGCACTGACGGCCCTGAGGCAGACCGCAGGGATCCAGCGGCGCGCGCTCACCGGTCGGACCCTCCGTGCCGGACGGCGCCGTCCGGCGCTGGACGCGCCAGCCGGACGAACACGTCATCGATCGAGGCGGCCTGAAATTCCCGCTTGAGCTGCGCCGGCGATCCGATCGCCTCGATACGGCCGGCGACCATGATCGAGATGCGATCGCAGTACTCGGCCTCGTCCATGTAGTGCGTCGTGACGAACACAGTGGTCCCGCGGGACGCGGCCTCGTAGATCAGCTCCCAGAATTGGCGCCGCGTGATCGGATCGACGCCGCTCGTCGGCTCATCGAGAAAAACGACCCGCGGCTCGTGCAGCAGAGCGACCGAGAAGGCCAGCTTCTGCCGCCAGCCGAGCGGGATCGCGCGCACGAGATCCCGCGAGGCGCCGGAGAATCCGAGGCGTGACAGCATCGCGCCGGTCCGGTCGCGAATCTGCCGATCGGTGAGGTCGTAGATGCCGCCGTACAACCGGATGTTCTCGCCAACGGTGAGATCTTCGTAGAGCGAGAAACGCTGGCTCATGTAGCCGATCCGCCGCTTGACCGCCTCGCTCTCGGTCGAGACGTCGTGGCCCGCCACGGTGGCACGCCCGCTCGTCGGCGCCAGGAGCCCCGTCAACATGCGAATGGCCGTTGTCTTGCCTGCGCCATTGGCGCCGAGGAAACCGAAGACTTCCCCCTCTCGCACGTCGAAGGTGATGGCGTCGCAGGCGGTAAACGCGCCAAAGCGGCGCGTGAGATCCTTCGCCGCGATCGCCAGGCGATCCGTCGCGGGCGCTCCGGTCATGCTCGCTCCTCCTGCCCCTCCGGCGCGCCCATGCGGGCCATGAAGCTGTCCTCGACCGTTGGCGCGGTTGCTTCGGCGCGGATCCCCGTGAGGCCGTGCAGCTCGAGGAAGTTGCGCACCTCTCGCGCGACCTGATCCGCCGGCGCGTCCGGGCGGACGTCGGTGTAGTGCAAGGCTTCGCCGAACGGAAACACGGTGCGCATGTGCGGGAACTCGCGGAGCGTGCGCAGCGCCCGGTAGCGATCGTCCGACCGCACCGCGATCAGCGGCCGATCGAGCGACCGCGCGATCGCCTCCGGCGTGTCGATCGCCAGCAGGCGCCCTCTCTGGATGAGCGCCACGCGATCGCACCGGTCCGCTTCGTCCATGTACGGCGTCGAGACGACGGTCGTCAGGCCCGATGCCTTGAGGCGGCCGAGCAGGTCCCAGAACTCGCGGCGGGAGACGGCGTCCACGCCCGTCGTCGGCTCATCGAGGAACAGGATTTCGGGACGGTGGACGAGCGCGCAGCAGAGGGCGAGCTTCTGCTTCATGCCGCCCGAGAGCGCTCCAGCGCGCCGGGCGTTGAACGGCTCGAGCTGGGCGTAGATCGGCGCGATCCGGTCGTACTCCCGCGCGATCGTCGTGCCGAACACCGATGCGAAGAAGCGCAGGTTCTCCTCGACGCTGAGATCGGGATAGAGAGAGAAGCGGCCGGACATGTACCCGACGCGCGTTCTCAGCGACCACAGGTCCCCGACGACGTCCTCGCCGAGCACGCGCGCCTGCCCGTCGTCGGGCACCAGCAGCGTTGTCAGAATCCTGAACAGCGTCGTCTTGCCTGCGCCGTCCGGGCCGATGAAGCCGAAGAGCTCGCCCGGATGGATCGTGCACGAGACGCCGTCGAGAGCGGTCGTTGACCCGAATCGCTTGACGAGGCCCTGTGCCACGACGGCACCGACGCCGGCGGCGGTCCCGCTGGTCGGCGTCGGCGGCTGGAGTGATCTCGGCGCAGTCATGGGAGGCCGCCACCCGCGTCGAAGCGCACGTCGGCCGGCATGCCGATTTTCAACGCGCCGCTCTCGTTGGCCACGCGAACCTTGACGGCATAGACGAGGTCGGCGCGCTCGTCGCGGGTCTGGACCGGCGTCGGTGTGAACTCCGCCTGTGACGACACCCACGAGACCGTCCCCGGGAATACACGACGCGCGCCCTGCCCGACATCGACCGCCACCTGCACGCCGCCGCCCAGGCGAACGCGCGACAACTGCGGCTCCGTAACGTACGCCCGCACCTCGACCGACTGGAGATCCGCGATCTTGTAGAGCGCCTGGCCGGGCAGCACGGTCTCGCCGGCCTTGGCATAGGTCACGAGAACCGTACCGGCGATTGGATTCGTGATCTGGCTCTTGCGAATCCGTTCCGAGACCTGCGCGACTTGCGCCTCGATCGACACGACCTGGTGCGTCGCCGTCTGGCGAAGCGCGTGCGTGGCGTCGATCTGGCCTGTCTGCGCCGCGACACGGTGCTCGTCCGCAGCGATCTGATCGTCCTGCGCCTTGATCTGCTGCTCCAGGACCCGATCGTCCCGCTCGGCCTGATCGAGCTGCTGCGCCGTCGCGGCCTGCTGGTCGAACAGCCTGCGCGTCCTGTCGTAGGCCCGCCGGGCAATCTCGTGCTGAGCTTCCAGCGCGGCGCGCTGCGCCTTCGCCGCGTCGCGCTCGGCCGCTGACGCGAGCTGTTGCGCCTGAAGAACGTCAATCTGCCTGGCGACCTCGTTCACCCGCGAGGCGTTCGCGCCGCGCTCGGCCGCCAGCTGGTCGCGCTGGAGCGCGAGCTCGGCCGCGTCGATGGCGCCGACCACCGCCGACGCGGCGAGTCGGTCGCCCTCCTTCACGTCGAACGACACGATCCGGCCCGCGGCTTCCGCGCCCACGACCACCGAGGTCGCTTCGACGTTGCCGTAGGCGTCGGGCTCCGCGCCGCGACGACATCCGGCGACCGCCATCAGCCCCGCGAGCACGCCGGTCACCTGCCACATCGGCCCTCGCATCACCGCACCTCCAATCCAAGCGTCGTGAGAAACCGCGCGCGCGCCTCAGCCAGCTCGATGCCATGGCCCACGCGTGTGAACCGGGCCGCCAGCAGCTCCGTGCTTCGATCGAGGTATTCGGACGCGGTCGCCACGCCCTCGCGGAAGCGAATCCCTGTGGTGCGGACGATTTCCTCGCGCAGCGTGACGATCCGCTGGTCCAGCACCATCGCGCGATCGAGCCGATCGATGGCCAGGCGGTCAGCGTCTGCCGAGCGCCCGATGCCCTTCGTGAACGCCCCTTCGTCGGCAGCCACGATCTCGCGCTGAATTCCGAGCGCCTCGCGTTCGCGGGCCGCCGCGCCCCAGGTCCACGCGGTCCAGCGGAGCTGCAGCCCCGCCAGCCCGTAGGACTCAACCTGGTCGCTGAGGAAGTTCAGGCCGGGCCGGCCCACGCCGACGCGCGCAAAGGCGGAGACGCGCGGCTGCTCGCGGGCTGTCGCCGCGTCCTGTTGACGCGCGAGGCGATCTCTGGCGCGGGCGAACTGCTCGTATTCAGGACGCGCGCGCGCAGTCGTGCCGTCGCGGCTGGCGTCCGCGACCGCCGCTTGCAGGTCGGGCACGCCGAGCTCGTCGGCATCGGTAATCGCGCGGCCGGTCAGATCCGACAGGCGCGCCAGCGCGGTCGCGCGGTTGGCGCGGAGCTCCTCGTCGTCCTGTTGGCGCTGCAGCAGCGTCGCCTCGACGGCGCTCGCGTCGGTGGCGAGCGCGGCGCCCTCGCGGACGCGGGCGCTCGTCTCTCGCAGCTGCAGCTCGAGGTCGGCGATGGTGGCCGACAGCGCGTGCGCGCGCTCCTGCAACAGCGCCGCCGTGAAGAACGCGTCGTTGACCTCCTGGCGCAGCGCGAAAAGGGTGGATCGAACACGTGCCTGGTCCTCCGCGAGCTGCGCGCGCTCGACGGCGAGCCTCGTCGGAATCGTCCGATCGAGAATCCGCTGGTCGATCCGGAGGGAGGCATCGACCGTCCCCTTCGCCACCCGGAAGAGCGGCTGTCCCGGAGGAAGCCCGGGGAATCCTGACGGCGGCGTCGGGACATCTGACTGGTACTGCGTTTGCGCCTCGGCAGCGATTGATGGAAGCCGCTCGGCCTGAATGTTGGCGACCGTCAGGTCGGTGCGCGTCTGCTGCAACCGCAACTCGCGGAATCGAGGGTCCGCGTTGATCGCCGCCTCCTGGAGCGCCGCAAGCTCCAGCCGCGGGAGCTGACTGTCCGTTGAATGAGAGGCGGGCTGCGCCAGGACCGGGACGGTGCCCGGGAACAAGAACATGAGCAAGCCGATGATCGCGACTGACGAAAAGGCGGCTCTCATGGCCGAAGTGCCGCGAGAAAGAACGCCGCGAGTTGATCGCGGCGCCGGTCGATGAACTGGTCGAAGGCGCGCAGGTCCAGGCCGAGCAGCGCCATGATCATGGGCCGCGCCGCAAACGGGAAGATGCACAGCGACACGAGATTGACGATGAACTGGTCCGGCTCGATGGCGCGGAGCGCTCCCGCCCGCGCGCCCGCCTCCAGCTGCCGCCGCAACGTCGTGACGAGCTTCGGGCGCACGTCCTCCGGCGTCAAGCCGGTCAGCGCCCCGACGAGTTGGCGGACCCGCTCGGGGTGATGGTGGAGCTCGCTGATGATGTAGCCCGGCAGGTACGGTGCCTTCCGCAGCTCATCGATCTCCAGGTGCACGACGCGGACCACCTTCTCCTCGAGCGGCGCGTCGGACGCCATCACCTCGAACACCCGCGGCAGCAGTTGACCCGCCGCGCGGCGAAAGACGGCTTCCGACAGGCGGTCCTTCGTGCGGAAGTAGTAGTGGAGCAGCGCTTGATTCGCGCCGGCTTCCGCCGCGATGTCCTGCATGCGCGCGCCAGCGGTGCCGTGCCGCAGGAAGACGGCGTGCGCCGCGTCGAGAATGCGCTGCTCGGTGTCGCGGTCCAGGCCATCGGCCGGCGCCGGTCGCGCACCCCGCCGCGGGCGCGCGTTCTTCCTCGACTTGATTAACTGACTCATTTAACTGTCCAATTAACCGAGAGTATGCCCCAGTCCGGCCCGGTCTGGCAAGCCTTCAGATTTTTACAAGACAGACCGGACGCCTTCTGCGACAGTTGCCACGATCCGGTGACCGTAGAACCTAGAACTTAGAACTCAACACTCAACACTCAACACTCAAATGATTGAGTCGCTTCGCGCGCGCAACGAGTGGAAGTTCGCCGGGGCCCTGGTAAAGGCCGACCGCGCCCTGGCGGTCGCCTGGTGGACCGCGCTCGTCTTGCGCGGCTTCCTGCCCGCGCTCCTCGCCGTCGCGATGGGCGGGCTCGTCGGCGCGGTCCAGCGCGGCGATCCACTCGCGATGCCGCTCGCGCTCGTCGCCGTGGTGTTCGTGCCGCTGCAGGTGCTCGCGCCCATCCATCAGGCCATCGGTGCCAATCTGGGCAGCCGCACGGCCGCCTGGCTCTACGACCAGCTCGCGACGGCGTGCGTCAGGCCGCCCGGCATGGGCCACCTGGAAAGCCCCAGGCTGACGAGCGATCTCACGATGGCGCGGGATTTCGACCTGGGCATCACCGGTCCGCCGATGGCGTTTTCAATGGACTTCATCGCCTCGGGCCTCGTCGAGATGCTCGCGGGCCTGTCGTGCGCGCTGCTGCTCGCAGGCTACGCGTGGTGGGCGCCGCTCGTGCTCGCGGGGGCCTGGCTCGGCACACACTGGCTGCTGCGCGAGAGCGGCGTGTGGCGCGACCGGAACACCGAGGAAGTCCGCGACGCGCAGCGGCACGCGGACTATGCCTTCCGCCTGGCCGTGGATCCGCCCGCCGCCAAGGAGCTCCGCTTGTTCGGCCTCTCCGCGTGGACGGTCGATCGATTCCGCTCGCGGCGCCGCCGGCTCTTCGAGCTGCGTTGGCAGGCCACGCGCCTGCGCGAGCGACCGGTCCTCTGGAGCCTCGCGCTCGTGCTCGCCGCAAACGTCGTCGTTTTCTGGTCGATCGCGGGCGCGGCGACCAGCGGCGTCCTGCCGCTGGATCGCGTCGTGACCTACGCGACCGCCGCCGTGACGACGAGCATGATCGCATTCGGCGGCCTCTCCTGGGCGCTCGACGGCGCGGCAGCGCCCGCCGCCGCGGTCCTGCGCCTGCAACAGGACATGGATCCGCCAGGGGCGCTCGCGCGCGGTCATCGCCCCGCAGCCCACGCCCCGGCGCGCGAGATCCGCTTTCGCGAGGTGACCTTCGCGTATCCCGGCGGCGAACCCGTCCTCGATCATCTGGATCTGACGATCCCCGCCGGGTCGTCCCTCGCCATCGTCGGGCAGAACGGCGCCGGGAAGACGACGTTGGCCAAGCTGCTGTGCCGCTTGTACGACCCGCAGCACGGCGCCATCGAGATCGACGGCGTCGACCTCCGCGAGATCGATCTCGACGCCTGGCGCACCCGCGTCACGGCCGTCTTCCAGGACTTCGTCCGGTTCGAGCTCCCCCTCCGCGATAACGTGGCGCCGGCCGGTGCATCCGATGACGTCATCGTCGACGCCCTGCGGGAGGCAGGCGCAGCCGACCTGGCGGCGCTCGGCACGATCCTGGCCCGGGGGTACGAGGGCGGGACGGATCTTTCCGGCGGGCAGTGGCAGCGCATCGCGCTCGCGCGCGCGATGTGCGCGGTGCGGATGGGCGCCGGAGTCGTGCTGCTCGACGAGCCCACCGCGCAACTCGACGTGCGGGGCGAGGCGGAGATCTTCGATCGCGTCCTCACCGCGACCCGCCACACGACGACAATTCTCATCTCCCATCG
>DASZFS010000508.1:0-20964 GCA_035939575.1 Vicinamibacterales bacterium
GCCGGCGGGTTGGGTCGGCGACCGTCCGGAACAGCGCATCACTGTCGCTCGGCATCATCTGCATTCACTAGATCGGCCAGCCGTTCGAGAATGCGGTGCGTGTCGGCGCCGCGCTCATAATCCCGTACAGTCTCGTCCCACTCTGGCCGCCCGATTCCTTCGAATCCATCGTGAACGAGCGTGACGCGCGTTCCGGCAGGCACGGGGGCGAGGTTGATGACCAACCGCGCGGGATTCTCCCATCCACTGCCCTCCTCGAGCCAGGAGAGAATGAGGCTCCGCTCAGGCATCAGCTCCAGGACAGTACCGCTGACCCACGTCCGGTCATCGGGGCCGAGAAAGCGATACGCGCCGCCGACGCGCAGGTCAATCTCGATATTCGGGCTGATCCATCGGCGCAGGCCGTCCTGTGTTGCCAACCAACGCCAAACGGCGCGCGGTGGGGACGGTATCTCAATCGAACGAATCACCTGAGGAAGACCTGTCATCAATGCATTACCATCCAGTAATGCATTACTGTACAGTAATGCGTCTGTGGCGTCAAGTTAGTCTCTAGCGGACGAGTTAAGCGGCGACGAGCAACACGCTCACATCGTCGCGCCTGAAGACCGTCACTCGGTTCTGAGTGCCAGAATGGGATCGACCCGCGCAGCGCGACGTGCCGGCAACACGGTCGCTATCAGGGCGACGCCTGCGACGAGCATCGTTGCAGGCACAAGAATCACGGGATCCGCCGCCCGGACTTCGTACAGCGTATTTACGAGAATACGTCCGGCCGGGTAGGCCAGCAACAATCCTCCCAGACCACCCGCGACCGCGATGACTTGAGCTCGAATGACCGTCAGCCAGAAGACCTCTGCTGGCGTTGCTCCCAACGCCAAGCGAATCGCGACCTCACGAATCCTCTGGGCGATCGCGTATGCGATGACGCCGTACACGCCGATCGCGGCCAGTGCGACGCCAGCCATTCCGAAGAGCGACATCAGCAGCATGCCGAGGCGCTGCCGGCTGAGTGATCCCGACACGACGTTCGGTAGCAACTCGAAGTCGACCGGGACCAGCGGGTCCAGCTTTTGCACTTCTGCCCGAATCAGCGGCACGAGGTTCGACGGGTTCGCGATGCTCGTTGCCACGACTATTGATTCGCGGTTCATGTACCTGCCAATCGCGTAAACGACCGGCTCCGGCCTCTCGCTGATGGATGCGTACTTCACATCCGCGACGACACCGACAATCGGAACGACTGGATTGGGGTTTTCCTTTGTGCTGAAGGCACTCGTGACCAGTCCCACCTCGAGAGGGTCTCGGCCGGGCAAGTATCGCGCCGCGAGTGCCTCGTTCACGATGACGACACCACCCACTCCAGCTTGATCCTCGGCCGCAAAACTGCGGCCCGCTTCGACCCGTATACCCATCGCCTCGAACCACCCCGGTGTCACCTCTCGATAGCGCGCGGACGGTGGGTAGAACGACTGCGCGTCGCCGGCGACCGTAAAGTTGAAGGTACTGTCGCGCTCTGGCCGGAGCGGTATCGAGGTCGATGCGCCAACGGCGCCGACGCCGTTCAGCTGCCCGATCCGACCCTGCAAGGCGTGGTTCCATGCCGCAATCTGCTCGGGCTCTCGATACCGGCCTGCCGGCAACAAGACATCCACGATGAGGCGATGCTCCGCAAGGAAACCGGAACGGGCATTCTGCAGGTGTCGATAGTTCTGGACGAGCCATCCGGCGCCGGCCACGAGCGTGACGGCCAGCGCCATCTCCGCCGCGATCATCCCGGTGAGCGTGCGATGCGCGGCACGCCCTCCTGTGGCTGAACGCCCGCCGTCACCGAGCAGCGCACCGACATCGGCCCTCAGCAAACGGACAGCCGGAATCAGTCCGACTCCGATGCCCGTCGCCAGCGTCACGGCGATTGCAAATGCGGTGACGTAAGGGTCCAACGGCACGGTCTCGAGCCGCGGCAGGCGCGATTGCGCCAGCACCAGCAGCAGTCGCACACCACCTCGTGCGACGAGCACGCCGATCACGCCGCCAATGGCTGACAGGATCAGCCCTTCCAGGAGAACGTAGCGAACGAGTGCCGCTCGGCTCGCTCCCAGGGCGGCTCGGACGGCGATCTCTCGTATGCGCGCGGTCCCGCGCGCGAGCAGCAGGTTCATCACGTTGACGCAGGCGATTACGAGCAGAAGCGCCGTCGCGGCAAACGCGATGATCAGCGTGGGCTTGAGATCGCCGACGATGGCATCGATCAGAGGCCTGGCAACGAACACGCGATTGGTGTTGAACACCGGAAATTCGTTGGCCAGCCGGGTGGCGACCGATGTCAGCTGCCTGTCAACGGCTGCAGGCGAGGCATGATGACGTGCTCGCATGTATCCGTCATACGAATGATTGAGGCTGCGGCGATCCAGCGCCAGGTTGAACCAGGCATCGGCGGTCGTGATGCCGTCGTACGCCGGAGAGGCGATGCCGACCACCGGAGACGCCCGGCCTGAGAACTGGACTGACCGGCCGACGATGTGAGGATCGCTTCCGAACGCTGTTCGCCAGAGGTGACTTGACAGGACGATCACTCGTGGCGCCACCGTCTGCTCGTGACGGATGAACTCCTCGGGCGCAAACGAGCGGCCGAGTACCATGGGCACGTTGAACAGCTCGAAGAAGCCTTCCGTCACGCCGGCAAGACTGATCTGCACGGGGTGGGACGTCTCGTCGAGGATCGTGTCGTAGGTCATCACCGACCCGGCGGCACGAACGATCGGTCCATTCGCGTCCGTCAAACCGTTCAGTTCGACGGGCGCAACCAACCCACTCGTCATTCGCCCGGTCGTGATCGTCGTCCGGAGCGTAAAGAGGTCTTCAGACTGTGGAAACGGCAGCCGCCGCAGCAGCGCCGCGTTCATCGCGCTGAAGATGGCCGTCGTCGCGCCGATTCCCAGCGCGATGGTCGCGATCGCCGCGCATGAAAACGCGGGGGACTTGCGCAGAGACCGGAGGGCGAATCGAGCGTCCTGGAACAGCGCGTCCATACGCGCGGAGTGTATGCCCACCCGCCGTTGAAAACCAAGTGAAACGGCCGGGTTCGGCGCCTGCCCAAGCGTGTTACGTTCTACCGAGCGCTCCATGCTCCAACGCGCGGACCGTGGCGGTCGTGACACACAGCCCGAACGACGCGGCAAACACGACCCGACATTGTTCCGCACAGGTCGCCAGCCTCTGGTAAGCTCTCGCACGGACACTCCGCCAAGAGCGCTACAATCAGCCGTGTTGTCACTCTTCACAAGAACATCTTCAGGGAGTTTTCAGATGAGACGACATGCGTTTCTCCGCATGGTGATGATCGCGCTCTTCACGTCTGTGGGGCTCGCCTTCCAGGCCGGTTCTGACGGACCGTACAAGGTGCTGAAGACCGCGAAGGTCGGCGGCGAGGGCGGAACGGACTACATCTACGCGGACCCGGTCGGCCGGCGGTTGTACATCACGCGCGGCGCGACGCAGGCTCAGCCGGCGACGGACGCGAGGCCGGAGGTACCGGCCTTCGAAAAGCGGTTGACCATCTTCGATCTCGACACGCTCGAACCGGTGGGGGTCATTCCGGGTGTGGGCGGCAACGGCGCGGCGGTGTGCCCGAACACCGGCCACGGCTTCACCAGCGACCATCCGAAGCCCTCGATGTTCGACGTCAAGACGATGAAGTTGATCAAAACGATCGACGTCCCGGAGCGGTTCAGCGCTGACGGTATCTATTGCGACACGGCCAGCGATCGTGTCTACATCGGCAGCCATCCGACGAAGAGCCTGCTGGTGGTCGACGCCAAGGATGGCACTGTGCTGGGGAACGTCGATCTTGGCGGCACGCCGGAGCAGACGGTCGGCGACGGCAAGGGCACGATCTACCAGGTTCTGCAGGAGCGGCCGGGCAGCGTCGCGGTGGTCGACGCCAAGACTCTGAAGGTGACGGCGACCCATCCCTTCGGCGACAACGGCGGGTGCAACGGACTTGCGCTCGACGCGAAGAATCAGATCCTGTTTGCGGCGTGCAGTGTCGTCGGCCCGCCCGGAACGCCGCCGTCGACCGATCCCAACGCCAAGGCGCCGCAGACGTTCGTCATCCTGAGCGCGAAGGACGGGAAGGTCCTCGAAAGGCTGCCGCTTGCCGGCAGCTCCGACGGCGCGGCGTTCAACCCGTCGACCATGGAAGCGTTCAGCACGCAGGGCAACGGCACGATGACCATCGTCAAGGAAAAGAGCGCGACGAGTTTCGAGGTCGAGCAGAACCTGAAGACTTGGCCCTCGAACGGCGCGCGCACCATCGCGTTTGACAGCAAGACGGGCCGTCTGTTCGCAATGGCCTCGGAGACTGGGCCGCCACCGCCGCCTCCACCGGCGGGGACTGCGCCACCGGCAGGCGGCCGTGGCGGCGGCCGCGGGGCCGCGATTCCAGGTTCCTTCACGATCATCATGGTGGGCATCAAGTAAGCCGCCCGATCCCGGGACGGCGGCGCCGGGTGTCTTCCAAGGCCCCGGCGCCAATTGCGTTTGGTCAGCGCGCGTCGAGTTCAAACCCAGAATTCGGCCTACCCCGCGGCGTTTATCATTTGCGACGGCTTGTCCTCCGTCAGATGGAGACGGCGCTTTGAGGTTCAATCACGTTGGCATCCCCACAACGACTCGCTTTGAAGGGGAAATCGATCTTCCCCACCTGAAAGTCACCGTGAGTGACCATCAGAGCAATCCGTTCGGGATCCAATGGCAGCGGTACTGGGAGGGGGCGCCCTATCCGGACCTCGTCAAGACGGTCGCGCATGTGGCCTTCGAGGTGGATGACCTGGAGCAGGCCCTCCGCGGGCAAGAAGTCATCATTCCGCCGAACAGCCCAAGTGCGGGAGTGATAGTCGCTTTCATCAAGGTTGCGGGCGCGCCGGTCGAACTCCTCCAGATCGACCGCAGTATCAGGCGCGATCTTTAGGCGTCTCAGGGCTCCGCAGTCAGTGCACCAGTCGCACGAGGTCTTCGGCGACGAGGGAGGGTGGAACAAGGTGAACGACCGTGAGGATGGCGTAGATGACCAGCGCAATGGCCGCGCCGGTCGCGAGCATGACGCCGCCTGCGGTTGCGCCTAACGTCATCTCTTCCGGTCTGCGTCTCATTCGCGCCTCCCTGGATGACTCTCGCGTCGCTCGACGAGGGCATCCTGCGCCTTTTGCAGGCGAGAAACAAGACATTTGTAGAACAGGATGGAAGTTTCCCGAGGGAGTATCGGCGCTTATGAGGACCGACGGTGAAGAGGTGAGCCAGTGGCGGACCGAACGTCGCGAGACTCTTGCCAGAAGGCAATTTATTCAGTATTGTTTAGTAAATGGCGAAGGGCGAGTTCTTCCGCATGAGCTCTG
Organism: Vicinamibacterales bacterium; assembly: GCA_035939575.1. GTDB lineage: Bacteria > Acidobacteriota > Vicinamibacteria > Vicinamibacterales > CAVVIG01 > DATKHR01. The sequence goes on from DASZFS010000508.1 coordinate 5,397, forward strand.
CCGGACGGCGTGATCGCTCAGGTCCCGTTGTCGCTTTGGTGGACCCGCGGGTTCTGGCTCTATGGCGAGCCCACGTGAAACGATTCGTGATCGCGCTTCTCACCCCCGCATGCCTCTCGCCAGTCGCCGTATCGGCCCAGACGATCTCCTCTGTCAGCCCAAAGACCGGCAGCGCCGGCTCAGTGCTGACAATCACCGGAACTGGCTTCGGCACAGCATCAGAACCACAGGTCTACCTCGGCGACTACCCCGACGAGCTCATCGAGCTCAGCAGCATCTTCGTCAGCCCTTGCCCGGTGATCAGCCACTCGGAGACGGTGATTACCTGCGCGGTCCCTCCGAATCCAGCCGGCACGGTCGTCGAGGCGCTTGTGGTGACTGTCAACGCCTTGGGCGAAGTCACTGGTGAGGCGGTGGGTAAAGGATTGGACTTTATTTACCTGCCGCCGATCATTCAGACGGTGACACCCGCGAACGGCGACACAGCCGGCCAGTCGATCACGATCGCCGGCACGGATTTCGGAGTCGCAGGCAGCGATGACGCCGTCACGGTGGGTGGTGTTCCGTGCGGTCACCCCTTCGGAACATCGAGCAGCATCGTGTGCCAACTGCCTCCCGGACAAGGGACTGTGCCGATCGTCGTGACGGCCAACGGCGAGCGGTCCGCGGTCTTCAACTACACATATGGGGCGCCGGTGATCTCCAGTGTGTCGCCCACAACCGGCGTCACGAGCGGCAACTTCGTGATGACGATCACTGGCCGGAACTTCGGCACCAGCGCCACGGTGACGATCGGCGGCCAGCCGTGTCCAGTGATCAGCGACACCAACACGACGATCACCTGCACGGTGCCCCCGGGTCGGGCGGGCAATCTGCCCCTTGTCGTGACCGTGAGCGGCCAGACAACCCAGTCCCGGTTCTCGTATACCGTGCCGTAGATCTGCTCGATTCCGCTTCCTTCATCGATTGGGAATTCACTTCTCCGAGGCAGATCGCATTCCCTTGTAGAGGAATCGTTGCACGCGCTTGCCATCGGCACCCTCGCCGACGTACAGATTACCGCGCGAGTCCACCGCCACCACGCTCCCGTTCGTGAAGCCACCGGCGAAGTGCCCTGCATGACCGAACGATCCGACAATCTCGAGATCGCTGCGCCGTAAGATGAAGACTTTCGAATTCCGCGGATCGGGAACGTAGAGAAACTGCTGCCCCGCGTCCCCGGAGAAGGCGATGTCGTGCACCGTCCCCTGGATGGTTCGCGGCGAGATCACCTTCTCGGCCACGAATGTGCCGTCGGTCTTGAAGACCTGAAACCGGTGATTCGTACGGTCGCACACATAGACGAGACCATCGTGGCTGACACGGGCGCACGTGACCGTCTCGAACTGCGGTGGCAGCGGCGCGTCCGGCACGTACTTGCCGGCCGCGCCGTCTTCCGGCGGCTTGCCGTACGCGCCCCAGTGCCGCTTATACGCGCCGCTGTCGGCATCGAACACGATGACGCGCCGGTGTTGATAGCCGTCGGCGACGAACAGTTCGTTCGTTCTGGGATCCACGGATGCGGTTGCGCCCGCCAACGCGGTCACGTCGCTGTTCGGTGTCTGGCCCGCGCCAGGTCGGCCGATCTGCAGCAGGAACTTGCCCATCGGCGTGAACTTGAGCATGTGCGAGTCGTTCAGATTGCCGACCCATACATTGCCCTTGTGATCGACGCTCAGCCCGTGCTCTCCACCGGGCTTTGACCACGTGTATCCGTCCCCGGGCCCACCCCACGCCTGCATCAGCGCGCCCGTCTGATCGAATTCGATCACCGGCGGCGCCGGGATGCAGCAATCCGCAGCGGGAGGATTCAGCGACGCCGCCTTTTCTCCGTCGGTCAGGCCGGATGGGCGATGAAGGATCCAGATGTGATCGTTCGGATCGACCGCCACGCCGATGACGTTGCCGACGATCCAGTTGTTGGGAAACGGCTGTTTAGGCCACGTGGGATCGAACTGGAACTGCGGGACCATCGTCGGCGCGGTGCGCGTCTCTTTCGCGGCGTCGAGAACGATCGATGGATCGCATGCGACGCCGGCACCGGCGAGAAGAACGAGGAGGAGAACGATATGCGATCGCGCCAGCATCAGGCCCTGTCAGGGTGAAATTGCCGGCAGGCTGATCGCCTGCGGCGCCCCGGGGTTCCGCCATAGTGTATGGTCTGCGGCTTCCCCTCGTCTACGACCATCGAGCGGCGAGCACGGCCAGCGCCAACGCAGCAATCAGCAGGCCGCGCGACGCCCCAATGAAGGTTTCGACCAGCGGAGACGCCCGTCCACGCTCCACCGGTTCTCGAAACCCGAACCAGGACTCGGATGTCGCGTCGATCGCGACGATGTCGAACGGTCCTGCGGGGCATGGGATCGTGGCCTCCACCCAGCTCTCTTCCGGGACTCGAGACGGGCGGACCGCGCGTTCAACACCGGTCAGCAGGTCCTTGACGGCCAGATACTGGCCTTTCCATCCCAGGTAGCCGGATACCTGGAAGGTGAGATGACCACCGGCGCGACATGGGCCGGTCGGCGCGCTCTCGAAGCGCCCTTGCGCTCTTCTGCCTTCATCGGACAACGACAACCAACCGCGAGCCAGCGGATCGTGCGGGATGGCGACATCCAACGCTTCCTGCACAAACGCGCCATTGGTAACAGTCTGGGGCTGAACGTGGATGGGTTGCCGAACTGACGCAGGAAGGATGCGACGAATGTCAGGGTCCTGCAGCAGCGTCGCCAGATGCTCCGGGCTGGGATACGGGAGGTCGACGAGTGGCTGCTTCGCCTTGAACTCGGCCACATCATCGGTTATGACGTAACGGCGCACGTTCGCTGCGTGTGCGGCGAAATACTGCCGGTACACGGCCAGGTTCGTGAGTGACTGGCTCGTTAGACGGTCGACTCCCACAGCCCCGACCACGAGCCAGCCCACGAGGACGGCAGCTGCCCCGCGTGTCGCCGCCCTGCTCGCGCGCGCGCGATCGAGGACAGCGAGCAGCGCCATCGTATTTGCCACGAACCCGAGGCTGAGGATGTCGAAGTATCGGGTCGCTGGCATCGCTCCACCTACGCCTCTCCCGTACGCAAGCGCGGCTGACTGAAGTGTGACCCATATGCTCAACCCCACGACCAGTCGTTCGAACTCGGTCGTCCTGGCGCGCCGGAGCGCCGCGGCCGCGAGCAGCACCGCAAGCGGCAGCCACACGACAAAGGCGGCTGGCGGGAAGTCGATCCAAGGCCACGCCAGGTCGCGCCCGAACGAGGTGACGAAGTCGCCGACGGTTCTTACCTTGAGAAAGGCATGGTCTGCGAGAGGGGGAGCGGCCAGCCAGACGCCGAGAGCACTGATACAGGCGCAGGCGCCGACGTTGATGAACGCATCGCGCAACTCCTGCCGGTCGTCCAGCACCTTCAGCGAAATCACTCCGGCTATCGCCAGCGGAATCAGCAGGCCACCGGCGGCCGTGAAGAGGCCGCACAGCGCGTACACCCAGCCGACGTACCAGGGACCTGTGCCAACGCGGTGTCTCGTGGTCAACCACAGCGCGAGGACGGAGAACAACAGAAGGAAGTAGAACGCTGACTGGAATCCGATGAGCGTGCTGTCCCACGAGAACGGAAGTGCGAATGTGAGGGCGCAGACAAATACGAGAAGATCGAGCTGGCGCCGCGCTCCAGAAACCCAGAAGATGACGGCGACCAGCACGGCCGTACACGCGTGGATCCCCGCATTGACCACCTGTTCGAGCCGGGGATCCCACTCGCCGTTCACAGCGAGCAGGTCCAACGCGAGCAGACGCGTGAAAAGGATCCGATGCTCGTTGTGGAAGTCGAACATCCTTCCCCAGTCGAGGCTCTCTCGCTCATAGGGCGCGAACAGGATGGCCGCCTCGCCGTCCCATTGATCCCAGAACGGCACCGTCACGGGATTCTCACGCATGAGCAGCAGCTTCGCGGAGAACACAAGCAGGAAAAGCACGGCCATCCAGAGCGCAGACAGCCGCCGCGATGCTCCCGCGATACCCGGCGGGATGGCGCTCCGCTCGGTTCTGAAGGCCGCAACGCCAATGATGACGACCGACGTGGCGATCAGCGTGACCGCTAGGAGACTGACCACGAGCAGAGCGGTCGGCGTGACCAACCAGAGGGTGTCCCATCGAGAGGGGCGATCCAGAGTTCCGAACGACAGAAACAGAAACGGGTCCGTGGCACCGGGCGTGGTCGTCACTTTCGTGCCCGCCTCCTGGCGCGTCATGGACGCGATTTGGTTGGCGGGCTTGAAGGTCTGGGGATCGAACGTTGCGAGAAGGTGTTGATTCGAGTCGAGCAAACGGACGCGGCCGATCACGATCTCAGCCGGCGCGTCGGTGGGATCGAAACGGAGCCACCCAATCCCGCTGGGCGGTAGCGGGAATCGCAGACGCTGAAAGCCGTCGGATCCTGGCTGGAGCGGAATCCGAACCGAGCGTTCCTCGACGAACCGTAAGTCGGCAGCCCAAAAGAGCTGGGCGCTGGTTCCGGCCGTTGCCCGCATCTCGATTTCGAGCGTCCGTGAAGGATGTGATGAACGGCTGCGTTGACCGACGCTCACGCCAAGCACGACCAGGCTGACGGCGGCGAGGCCCGCCCAGGCCAGCCGCGTGCGGCTGCTCATGCCGGTTGCGCGCCGGAGCTTCTCATGGACGGCGTCAGAATAGCTGATCCTCGATGCGTGGGATAACGGTGCGCGGATTCCCTCACCGATCGCGAGCCTATCCTCCATCGTTTAAATTACTTACGGCCATCGGCGCTCGGAGAGCACGGACTCGCACTCCGCAGCCATCCGGCCCCTCAAGGATATCGATTTGTGCGTGCTCCGTTCGAGGCCGGTTCATGATGGCGTCGTGCTCGCCAGGACGCTGAAAGGACGCGGCATGCGATCGCTTGGGCTCGGTATTGGCGCACTCGTCATCCTCGCCAGCGCGATCAGCTTCGGGGCGCCCGATCTGCGCCTCTCACTGGAGCGCTCGGTGATTACGCCGGGCGGACTCTACGCGATCGCCGCCCTGAGAATCGCAATTGGAGTGGCGTTGATGCTCGCCGCGCCAGCATCGCGGGCCCCGCAGACGATCCGCGTGCTCAGCCTCGTCGTCATCATCGCGGGACTGTCCACACCGTGGTTCGGCGTTGCCCGCGCGCAGGCGGTCGTGAACTGGTTGGCCAGCACAGAGCCGCTGTTCATGCGCCTTGATTCCGTGGTTGGGATGGCGATTGGCGGGTTTCTCGTGTACGTTTTCCGAACGCCGACTCGAAGAGCAACGTAGTCAAACCGTCCGTCGGATTGGATCAAGGTCTCGGGGAGGGAGCAACGTCTCATTGATCGACATCGTCTAAGTCGACCATGAAGCTGGCCGTCGCGCTCCTGCTCCTTGCGCCGCTCGTCACCGTCGCCGACCGCCCGTGGAGCACGTATGGCGGCGACGCCGGCGGCACCCGCTATTCGCCGCTCACCGATGTGACACGTACGACGGTCGCGCAACTGCACGTGGCGTGGTCGTATCACACACGTGCGCTCGAACCAGACAGCGCCCTCAACCAGAAAGCCGCGTTCGAAGCCACGCCGATTCTGGTCGAAGGGACGTTATATCTCAGTACGCCGTTTGATCGGATCATTGCCCTCGATCCAGGAAGCGGCGCGGAAAAGTGGACCTACGATCCCCACGTGAACCGCTCGATTGACTACGCGGAGGTGTCCTCTCGCGGCGTCGCGGCGTGGACGGATAGCAAGGCGACCAATCCGGCGCCCTGCGCGCAGCGGATCTTCGAGGGGACGATCGACGGCCGTCTCATCGGTGTCGATGGCCGGACGGGCATCCCGTGTTCGGACTTCGGAGAAGGCGGCGCAGTCGATCTGACGAGGGGCGTCGGCTATAGTCCGGCGTTTCGCGGCAATTACCAAGTCACTTCCGCCCCGACGATCGTCGGCGATGTGATCATCACCGGCTCGTCGATCGGAGATAACGGCGCCGTCGATATGCCGCGCGGTGTCGTGCGAGCGTACGACGCGCGAACCGGTGCGTTGCGCTGGACCTGGAACCCGATTCCGTGGGCAGAGACGCAGCAGGTCAGAACCGGCGCCGCGAACGCCTGGTCGACGTTCGCCGCCGATCCCGCGCGCGACCTCGTCTTCATCCCGACGGGCAGCGCGAGTCCCGACTACTACGGCGGCACCCGGTTGGGCGACAACCGGTGGGCGAATGCCGTCGTTGCGTTGCGCGCGTCGACGGGCCGCTTCGTGTGGGGATTTCAGGTGGTCCATCACGATCTCTGGGACTACGACGTCGCGTCCCAGCCGGCGCTGATCGCGTTCCGCGGCCGGCCCGCGGTCGCCGTGACGACGAAGATCGGCCACCTGTTCGTGCTCGATCGCCTGACGGGCACGCCCCTCCACACTATCGAGGAACGGCGGGTGCCGACGAGCGATATCGCCGGCGAGCAGGCGTCACCGACGCAACCAGTACCGGCCTGGCACTCGATGGTGCCTCAACGATTGACGGCGGCCGACGCCTGGGGCGCCACGCCGCAGGCACGTGAGTGGTGCCGCCTGCGCATCGAGTCCCTGCGCAACGACGGACTGTTTACTCCGCCGGGCACGCGCGGCACGATCGCCTTCCCTGGCAATCTCGGGGGTGTGAATTGGGGCGGCGCCGCCTGGGACCCCGTGCGGAACCTGCTCTTCGCAAACACCAACCGCGTCGCCGCGGTGATGAAGCTGCTGCCGCGCGAGGAGATGCAAGCCGCGATCGACCGCCGCAAGGACACCGAAACGGCGTGGGGCGGCGAGTTCGCCCTGCAGCGCGGGACGCCGTACGCGATGTATCGCGAATGGCTGGTGGCGCCGACCGGACAGCCGTGCAACCCCCCGCCCTGGGGCGCGCTGGTTGCCTTCGATCTCGCCACGGGCACCACGCGGTGGGAATCGCCGCTTGGTGTCATGGGCGGCGGCTGGCCGGCGGGCTCGCTCAGCTTGGGTGGGCCGATGGCGACGGCGGGGGGGCTCGTGTTCACCGCGGCCACGCTCGATCCGCATCTGCGCGCGTTCGACGTGGACACCGGCACAGAAGTGTGGAGTGTGGAACTGCCCGCGAGCGCCCAGTCGACACCGATGGCCTACACGTGGGGCGGGACACAGTACATCGTCATTTGCGCAGGTGGCCACGGCAAGATGAAAAGCAAGATGGGCGACTCAGTCGTGGCGTTCGCGCTGGAGCGATCCTCCTGAGCGCGCAACCTTCAGGTATTGTTACGGTGTCTCAACGGCCCGATTTCACTGTGATTTCGGCCGCGTCGCCCTTCACCTCAATCGTCGTCCCCAATGGCCTTGATGCGTCAGCCACGCGTTGGAGGATATAGCCCGCTCTCGCGCCGGTCGCCGGGGCCGGCAAGCCGCGTGTGTGCAGGAACCGGTTGCTGGTGTACGGGCTGTGCACATCCGGTTCGCCCTCGCCGAGGGGATTCAACACAACGGGCCGAAGCGTAATCGATCTGAGCGCCAACCTCTGAGAGGGGTCGTGCGATCCACCTTGAGAACGACTCTCGAACTGAACGGACGCGACCACGCTCTCCCACGCCATCGGCTCGTCGATGTAGGTCAGCGTCGGTGGCACGTTGTAAACAAAGTTGCCCAGATCGTAGAAGATCGGCCGGCCGCGATAGATCTCCACGCCGTGCAGCAACGGCGCGCCGTGCATCACGACGACGTCCGCGCCGGCGTCGATCTCGTCGTGCGTCCACTTCTTCAACCATGCATTCGGGGCGAGCCGCTCCGGCATTCCCTCGGTAAAGATCGTTGAGAACGCGTGACTTCCGAAGACGTGATTATGCTGATACACGATCACGAGGTCAGCCCGCCCGCGCGCGTCACGAATGCTTTGCAGAATTCGCCGCGCATCATCGAGATGTGGCGTATTGTCAAGGCCGCCCGGCAAGTCCTCGGTCGCCTCGTTGTCCCGCTCGCCGGCTTTCACGCGAAGCTCGTTCACGCCCGGCTGTGTCGCTGTCGCGCCCGCTCCTGGCGCAATCAGCCCCGACGCGCTCGCGATCAGCGCAATCGTTCCCTTTGGCGTATGCAAGAGACCCGGCGCTGCCGCTTCGGCGATGTTGTTGCCCGTTCCGGCATGAACGATCTTCCGGCTGTCCGATTCGCGGAGCGTGTTGCGGATGCCGGTCGCTTTCAGATCGAACGCATGGTTGCCTGAAAGCGCCAACAGGTTGAAACCCAACGCCGCCAGCGCATCGAGCGCTTCAGGCGGAGTCAGAAACCCACGGCCCTCCTGCGTGGCCTCGCCTCTTTCGGCGACTGCCGCCTCCAGGTTGGTGAAGATCACGTCGCCCTTCAGCAAGCCCTGGATCACCGGCACGGCCGAGGGTGCGGTGGCGCGTACGTCCGACCGGATCATCGACTGGCCGGTCAACGTGATCGTGAGCGCAGCTGATTGCGCCGATGCCGGGACAGAGGTCGCGCATACGCTCGCAAAGAGCACCGTAAGGCCCGAAAGCTTCGTCAACAACCGGACCGTCCGCGACATCGTGGTCATTTGCTCTGCCTCGCTTTCCGCGTGCCTGGCGTCTTGCGATGAACGCGGTACCCGCAATGGTAGCGAAAGGTGAGAGAATCCGCTGTATGGAGATGAAGCGAAGAGCCTTTTTCGGAAGCCTCGGCGCCGGACTCCTGGCCGCGCGTCGCGCAGGCGCTCAGCCGGCGCAAACCGCCGCGGCCGGCGCGCCACCCGTTCCCAACCGCAAGGTCAAGACGACACCGCTCTTCAAGAGCCCCGAAGGCTATCCAAACGGCATCGCGGTCGCGCCGGACGGGTTGTGGATCGCGGAGCAGAAAACCGACAACGCGCACCTGGTGGACTGGAACGGCAAGGTGCTGAAGACCGTGAGAACCGAATCGAAGAACACCAGCGGGCTGGGATTCGGCGGCGGCTCCATCTGGATGGGCGCGAACGCGGCGCCTCAGGGAATCTTCCAGACCGATCTGAATTCGAAAACGGTCAGCCATCGCCAGATTCCGCTTGGTCCCCGCGAAAACGGCGGTGGCTGTCACGGGCTCGAGTACGCCGACGGGAAACTGTGGATCGCGGCCCTGCGGCTGCGCGGCATCCTCCGCGTTGACGCGGCCAGCTGGGAGCCTGATCTGCTGATTCCCTACACCGCGACGCGCGCGCACGGCATCGCCACCGACGGAGGCGCGATCTGGCTGGTCACGGGCAGCGAGCGCGGAGCCGGGCTGATCAAATACGACGCGACGACGGGGCGAACGCTCGAGATCGCGGAATTCGCGGAAAGCGACTGCGATCCCCACGGACTGGCCGTGCGCAACGGAGTGCTCTACAGCTGTGACGCGGGTATTCACCCGGGCTGGCCGGAGAACAAGAGCGCGACGCACGGCTACATTTTCCGGATCGATTTGCTCTGATGTGAAGGCGTTTGCGGCGCGACCTCGACCGATGCGTCGAACGTCGCCTGCCCGCCGGAAAAGGGGCCGACCGCGTCGACCGCGTGATCTGGCAGGCAGGCTGCACCAGACGTGAGCGTGTTGAGCCCTTCCCAGCCATCGCGCACCCATACCGTGCCGGCGGGGACCCGGGTCGTCACATGGGCGCGCGCCGACATCGTCCCGCGCTCGTTGTACAGCCGGATCGATCTGCCGTCCTCGATTCCCCGTGCAGCCGCGTCAAATGGCGAGATCCACAGCGACGGCTCCGGGTCTATCCGCGCGAGCGTTGGCAGCGCCCTGCCGTGATCGTAGAACCCGTGAAATTGGGTGAGCGTCCGGCCCTGCCGTAGGACGAGCGGATACGTCGAGCGAGGCAGATCCTCGTGAATCGGCAAGGCGGGAAGCCCGAGTGTCGCCGCGCGCTCCGAGTAGAACTCAATCTTCCCGGACGGTGTCGGGAACGCGAGATCCGGATGCGCGATGTGAGACACACGGAGCGCGCGAATACCGCCGTCGGCCTGGAGCGCCCTCACAGTCGCGTGGCCTGTTGACGGATGATCGAGGATCGCGTCGATCGGTCCCTCGGCGCTCTGCCAGGGGAAGAAATCGTCGATCTCGAGCCGTTCGGCCAGCGCACGTAGCACCCACATGGGCGACCGACAGTCGCCCGGCGGATCGAGAGCCATGGGCATGAGGTAGAGGTGTGTGTTCGTGCTCTTGCAGCCGACCTCCTCGAGCCACGCCGTGGCAGGCAACACGACATCGGCAAAGCGCCGGGCGGTATCGTTGAGGAAGAGGTCGTAGCTCATCACCAGATCCATGCGACCGAGTCCGTCCGCGACCCGACCGGCGTCCGCGAAGGACGACAGCATGTCCGTTCCGAACAGCAAGAGCGCACGTACCCGGCGCGCAAGCAGCGCCTCGGTGATACGCGACATCTGGTTCGGGATGTACTCGCCTGGCAGCCGGCGGTCCGGCGCGGCGATCGTTTCGAGCGCCTGGCCGTTCGTCGCGCCGCCGTGACGCGGGCCGAAGCCTCCTCCGGCGATGCCGAGATTGCCTGTCAGCGCAGGCAGACAACCAACTGCGCGCGCGGCGTACCAGCCGTTCGAGCCCTTGAACATCGAGCTTCCGCCAAGCAGAATCATCGCGGGCCTCGTCGTCGCGAACGAACGCGCGAATGCCCTGATGCGACCGGCATCGATGCCGGTGACAGGCGCCGCCCACTCCGGAGAGTAGCGATGCACGTGCGTCGCCAACTGGTCAAAACCAATCGTGTGGCGAGCGACGAAATCCCGATCGTACAGGCCCTCGCCGACGATCACGTGCATCAACGCGAGGGCAAGCGCGGCGTCGGAGCCAGGCCGGATGACGAACACTTCGTCGGCGTGTGCCGCAGACTCGGTCACTCGTATGTCGATCGTGACCACCCGTGCGCCACGGCGTCGCGCGGCAGCGAGATAGCGTCCTGTGTTCGGTTGCGAGGCGATGTTCGCGCCCCACATCACGACCAGCGCGGAATGCTCACCCATGTCTTCCTTGGTGTTGACCTCCAACGCTCCGGTCAGCCCCAGCCCGAAGGCGCCGAGGCCCCAGCAGATCATCGTGGGGTTCCACCACTGGCAGCCGTAGAGGTTCGAGAAACGGCGGAGCAGGTGCGAGTGGATCCGGGTCCCGTAGTTGTTCGCGAACAGACCGTGCCCCGCCCACGTCGCGACCGCCTGGCGTCCCGCCGCGCGCATTCGCTCGACGATGAGATCGAGCGCCTCGTCCCATGACGCGCGTCGCCACTCATCGGAGCGCGTCGCGCGAACGATCGGGTGGAGCAGGCGCTTCGGATTGTCGAAAATCTCGCCCGATGCCTGCCCGCGAATGCACAGGAAGCCCTCGCTGTCAGGATTGTCACGGTCGCCCCTGATGCCGGCGACGCGTCCGTCTTCGATGTCGACGAGCATCCCGCAGAGAGTCGGATGACAGTTCATCGGGCACATGGTGCGGACCGTCGCGCGCGACCGGCTCATGGAGCTGAGGATACCGCGAATCGCGCTGCGGCTCGACGGCGGGCTTGCCGGTGAACGGATTTCAACCATCGCCGCTCCGCCTTCAGCTTGTCAATCGTCAGCTGAAGCATCCACACCGCTTCGTGAAAGGGATGCCCCACCTCGGCAAGCACGGAGCGGAGCGTCGCCTCGGATCGCCGGATCTGGGACTCGACGAACGCTTCGCGGCGCACAACCTGCCGGTCGAAAACACCAGGTCTCGCCTTCCACGACAGGGCCATCCAGGTCAGAAACTGCGGCTGGTCGAGGTCCGTTGCCCACTGTTCCCGTTCCAACGCGTCCGAAAGCGCTGACTGCCCCGCCGGCGTCGTCGCGAAGACGCGTCGATCAGGACCGGCAGACGTACCGCGCCCGGCGACTTCACGAATGAGCCGCTGGCGCTCGAGTTTCTCCAGCGAGTAATAGACCTGGGGGCGCGAGATTCCGGCCCAGTCATGCACCTGCCGGCGGCCGAGCTCGACGTTCGCCTCGTACCCGTGCATCGGCCGCTCGGCAAGGAGACTCAGAACCACCAAATCAGGCGTGGTCAGCGAGGTCGCGCGACGGCCGGCCTGGCGAGTTGACATGGGGCCAATGGTACACGTATAGTGCCGCTCTAGTCTAATTGAGACTAGTTGGAGGCAGACATGACGCAGAACAGAGCGAAGCGGCACGACGTGAAGCGCACGGCCCTACTGATCCCGATCCTGGTCGCGATGTGGTCCGGCGGCCACGCGGCCGCGCAGCAACCGACGTTTCGAGACGCCTTGATGGACCGGCTGGTCGGCGATTGGGTGTTGTCGGGCACGATAAACGGCCACGCCACCACGCATGACATCCGCGCCGAGTGGGTACTGAACCATCAGTATGTGCGTATCCACGAGACGTCGCGCGAGACGAACGCCGGCGGGGAGCCGGCGTACGACGCGTTCGTCTTCATCGGATGGAATGCGGGCACCAAGCAGTATTCGTGCGCCTGGCTGGACGTGTATGGCAGCATCTCGGCAGAGTCGATTGCTTATGCCGATCCGAGCGGGGACAAGCTGGCGTTCCTCTTCAAGGCGCCGGACGGGGACTTCCATACGACGTTCGCCTATGACGAGAAAACGAACTCCTGGGAAATGAAGATGGACAGCGAAGCGAAGGGTAGGCTGGAGCCCTACGCCCGCACGGTCCTGACCAGCAAGAACACGGCGACCGGGGCGCCTGGAGTGCACGGCCGGCAGTGAGGGTGCGGCTGGACGAACGACGTGATAAGCGGCCGGCCCGGGCGCCGGCCGTTTACACGTCGTCGGGAATGAGGAACGGCGCGCGATACCCCCGGTCCCCGCCCGACAAGAGACGGTTGGCCTCGTCGTCGCCGACGACCTGCTCGGTGGCGGGATCGAACCGCAAGGCCCTGCCCAGGCGGTAAGAGGCGTTCGCGAGATGGACGAGCGCGCAGGAGATGCGTCCTTCCTCGATGGGCGCGGTCAACTCCTCCGCCTTGCGGCTGCGCACGCAGTTGATGAAATTCGCGAAATGGTCGTGGCCCGACTGCCCGCGAGGCCCAGGCTGCTGGTCTGCGCCGACCCAGCTCTCGTATCGGAAGCCATCTTCGTTGCCTGCGGCGAGATAGCCGTTGGATCCGTAGAAGATGTTGCCGATCGTGTTGTGGCGATTGAACAGGCCGCCGCGGATGCCGGCTTCGTTGTTGGTGATCCAGTGCCGGACTTCGAACTCCATCAGCTTGCGATGACCGTCGGGCTGATCGAATTCGAACGCGCAATTGAGCGTGTTCGGCGTCTCCTGGTCGTCATCGAACATGAAATGGCCGCCGATCGCTGAAACGCGATCGGGAAACTTGACGCCGAGCCCCCAGCGGGCGGCATCGACCTGATGGATTCCCTGGTTGCCGAGATCTCCATTGCCGGTGGCCCAGAACCAGTGCCAGTTGTAATGAAAGCGGTTGCGGGTGAACGGCTTCAGCGGCGCGGGCCCGGTCCACAGGTCATAATCGACCCCGTTGGGAACCGGCTCGACGGCTGTTCGTCCGATCGTGTCCCGCCGCTTGAAGCACAAGCCCCGCGCCAGGTAGATCTCGCCGTAGGTGCCCTTGTGCAGCTGGTCAATCGCCTCGATCAACGCGCGGGTCGATCGGCTCTGCGTGCCGTGCTGCACGATCCGGTGATACTTCTCGACGGCGCGCGCCAGCTGGCGCCCTTCCCACAGGTTGTGCGAGCACGGCTTCTCCACGTAGACGTCTTTGCCCGCCTGGCACGCCCAGATCGCCATCAGCGCGTGCCAATGGTTGGGCGTCGCGATCGAAATCGCGTCGATGCCCGGATCCTCGAGCAACCGGCGGACATCGGTGAAGGTCCGCGGGCTTCCCTTGACCTCCCCGCGGCGCTTGTTGAGCAGGGTCTCATCGACGTCACAGAGAGCCGCGATCTCCACGTTCGGGACGCGCGCAAAGGCGTCCAGGTGATCCTTTCCACGATTTCTGAGGCCGCAGACGGCGACCCGGACGCGGTCACTGGCGCCAAAGACCCGCTCGGGTCTGGTCAGAAATGTCAGGCCGGTGAAAGCGCTTGCCCCCGCGGTTGTCTTCGCGGCGGTCTTGAGGAATTCGCGCCGCGTCGGATCGGATTCATACGACATAGTCACCTATTCTTCCGCAGCGAATTGCCGGTAGGCCTCGCCGACGCCGGCCTGCGACGGGTCTCCGTGATGGATGAAGACGCGGTAGCGGAGGACGAGCAAGCCTCCGGCTGGAATCGCGTACCTCCCGTCCTGGCGGCGGTCACCGGTAAACTGTTTGACGCCAAACGGGTTCGCCGCCAAGAGACCATACGCCCGAGCATGCCAATACGTGGGCGACCTGAGGTTGTGCGGATGGTCGAAGATCGCCACGCCGATATCCTCGCCCGCCACACGCCCGTAATAGTCCACCCAGTTCGAGCGCTTGCCCCAGATCGCCTTCTCCCCGCTGGCGCCGCCCGCATTCACCATGCGACCGGGCGGTGAGTCCAGCGCCTTCGCGACCCGGATTGCGAAGGTGCCTTCCTTGGTGTCGCCCATGGTGACCGGTCCGACGCTGGCACGAATGGCAAACTCGCAGTCGATGATCCTGGACTGTTCGTCTCCCGCGAAGCGGTAGGTCTGGATCTCCTCGGCGATGACGCCTGTACGCGCAACGAGATCGAACGTCGCCCGAAGGCGACCGCTATCGGGACCGCTCTGGATCTCGTCAAACGCGCGGAACACCGTCCGACCGAATGTCGACGTGGAGTGATCGCTCCATTTCGGAAACGCGGCTTCTCCCCAGAAGTCGAAGCCGTTGATATCACCGTGCGCAAAATACATCGACCGTTGATGCGGCTCGTCGCGATCGTCGTCCGCACTCTCCGTGGTCATCGGAAATCCGCGCGTGACGACTGTGCCGAGCGAACTCCGGAGCGGGAACAAGTAGGGCTTCGCGACCGATGGGTCGACGTAATACGACGTAAACGGCCGACCTCCGATCGTGACGTCCACCCGGGTCCCGTTCCGCGTCAGTTCCACCGGCGCCGCCGCGTGGCGCTGGGGCGCGGCAGCTCCGAGCGGCCCGAACGGCAGGGCGAGCACGACCAGCGTAACCGCTGATGACGTCACCGCGCGCATGCTGCCGCCAACGGGCCGCCCGGCCGACGTGCCCCCGAGACGCACGATCTGTGCGGCCGCTTCGGCGGCAGCGAGACCGCGGTTCTCGCGACGCTCACGCCAACGCGCAGCGGCGCAATGCCGAGATGAAGATCCGCATCGACCGTCTCGCCGGCCGCCGTCACGACCAGGACGGCTGGCGCGGCGAAGCCCTGCACGTCCGCCTCGATCGAACAGCTGCCGACGGGCACGTTCGTGAAACGGAAGGCGCCGTGTTCGTCACCAACGCCGGTTGTCGTCATGTCGTCAGCGCCACACGCCAGCACCACTCGCACGCCCTCGCCGGCAAACGTCTCTCCGGCGGCGTCCGTCAACACGATGCTTCCAACGATCGT
>DASZFS010000509.1:0-4737 GCA_035939575.1 Vicinamibacterales bacterium
ACGAGAGACCGTGCCTGCGCCGCGGCGAGCGTCAAAACGTGCTCGGCCGTGGCGCAAGAAAGCGAGGACCCCGACTCTCTAGGGCATTGAGGACATTGCAGCGGACGATTTCGGATAGATGAATGCCTCGCCAACGGTGTCACCGGGGTAAAACCAGCGCGTGATCGGGCGCGGGGCATTGCCAGCCGCCTCGCCGAACATGATGACCGTGTCATCAGGCGCCGAGAGGCGCTGGTCCGCCACTGTCAGAAGCGTAGCAATCAGCTGTGTACCAGTCTGATTGAAGATCTGCACGACGTGGCGCTCGGACAGCGAATCGACCAGTCGGAATGTGTACGTGCCGGCCGGCAGAACCTTACTGGGAATCGCCACGTCCTGACTGAAAGTCAGATAGGTCAGCTTGTTCCATTCGTCGGCCCTGGCGCTCGAAGCCGAAACGGCCCCGAGTACGGCCACGGACAGCGCGACGACCGCCGTTCTCCTGATGTTCATACCTCAATCTCCTTGAAACGTCCTGTCGCCTAATCATTGAGGACGCGTGGCCGTTTCAGTCAGATAGACCCGAGCCGTTCGACGCTTATTCCCTGCTCCCGCGGGAATAGATCACTGAGCGCGCAGGTCTTCTCAGGTGAACAAGGAAAAAAAGAAGGAGAGGTGGACCATGTCACGAACCCGAAGCCGCGTAGGGAGAGCCGTCGTGTCCGCGGCGGTATTGTGCGGGGTGGTCCTCTCAGCGCGTTCCGCCGGCGCCCAGAGCGCGACCGGACGATTCAACGCCTTGCAGGAGCTGAACGGCTCTCTCGAAGCGCTGGTGCAGCGCGTGGAGCAAAGCGTCGTGCAGGTGCTCGTGACGAGCGGCACTCCATGGCAAGAAGGCACGCGTGGCAATACCGATCTGCCCGTGGGGCGCCAGCGGATAGTGGGGTCGGGCATTGCCGTCGATTCCGGTGGGTACATCGTCACCAACGCGCACGTGATCGACAATGCCACACGAATCGAGGTCGTGCTCCCAGCACGATCGGGAGCTGGCGGAGGAGTGCGGTCGCTCGTCAGCGGACGCGGCCGGACGGTGGACGCGACGATCGTGGGTGTCGCGCCCGAGATTGACCTCGCGCTCCTGAAAGTCGAGGACGCTCATCTGCCGGCGATTCACATGGCTGATTATGACGAGCTGCGTCAGGGCGAGCTCGTGTTCGCGTTCGGTAGTCCAGAAGGACTCAGAAACTCGGTGACGATGGGCATTGTGAGCGCGGTTGCGCGTCAACCGGATCCTGACAGTCCCATGGTCTACGTGCAGACTGACGCGCCGATCAACCGCGGCAACAGCGGCGGACCGCTCGTCAACGTCAAGGGTGAGCTTGTCGGCGTCAATACCCTCATCCTCTCCGATTCGGGCGGGAGTCAGGGGCTGGGCTTCGCCGTTCCGAGCACGCTCGTGCAAATCGCTTACCCGAGACTGCGCCGGTATGGCGATCTCCACCGCGGCGAAATCGGTGTCCTTCTACAGACGATCACACCCACGCTGGCGACGGGCCTCGGGCTGTCGCGGGACTGGGGCGCGATGATCTCAGACGTCACGCCGGCCAGTCCCGCAGCGACCGCCGGTCTGAAAGTCCAGGATATCGTGACCAGCATTGACGGGGAGCCCATCGACGGCCTGCCGCGATTAGCCTTTCAGCTGTTCACCAGGAGCGCCGGCGATCGAGTGAGGCTCGGTGTGCTCCGGGGAAGCGACACGTTCACATTCGAGGTGCTCGTTGGCGAGCGCGTCCACGATGTCGGACGCCTGACCGACGCCGCCGAACCCGCGAGGAGTCTCGTCACCAGGCTGGCGATCTTCGGCGTGGACATTGGCAACGCTGGCGCTGATCTCGCCTCGGCTCTCCGCGTCCCCTCCGGTGTACTGGTGGTCGGCCATTCAACCGAGGAGGGCACCATCACCGAGACGGGTCTGTTGGCAGGAGATACGATCCACGGCATCAACGGAACCCCGGTCACATCGGTCACGGACCTGCAGGCGGCGCTCGATCGATTGAAACCACGGAGTCCGGTGGCGCTCCAGATTGAGCGCAAGGGCCAGCTCACCTTCCTGGCGTTCGACCTCGATTGAAGCAGCCGCGATAGACACTGCATCGAAGAGGTAATCGGAGAAAGAGCCCGCCGGACGAGTCCGCGTAAGCGAGCCCAGACAACACAGCGGCTACGCCAAGGCGACCTTCCAGAAGGATCGCCGGCTGAACATTCGGATTTCGGACGAAGGATCTGAAAACGAACCCGAAGCGTTGCGCTTGGGGAAGGTCTTCCTACTAAACGCTGATCGCGAGCGCATATACGAGCGTGACGAATCCGTGCCGGTCCATTTGCCGCGAAACTTTCGCAACTGTTCTGCATAGCCAGGGCTGGCGGGCATCAGAGAGGACGACATTCCGCGCTGGGGTACGATGAGCGTCCGGTCAAGTCCGCTTCATCTGAGGGAGATTTACGCGAGCGATCCCGGACACGTGCAGCTACAGCAGGTGTTCATGAACCTGATGCTGAACGCGATCGACGCGATGAAGGATTTCGGCGGCGACATGATCATTACCGCGCAACTGAACCCGGACGGCGAATTGCTGATAGCGGTCCGTGATACGGGGGTCGGTCTGCCGAGCGAGAATCTCAACCAGATCTTCGAGTCGTTCGTGACCACCAAGCCGCATGGCACCGGCATGGGCCTCGCCATAACTCGCTCGATTGTGGAAGCTCATGGCGGCCGCTTGTGGGCAACTGCCAACGCCGGTCCCGGCGCGACATTTCTCTTCACGCTGCCTCGCGAAGCCCCAAACGGTTCATTGGCGACCGCGTTGAGTTTATCGTGCACCTGAGGCTGCAACGCAAGAAAACGTGGCACACATGATCGCCCGCATAGGCGATTCCCCTCGTAGGGCGGCTGTTCCACACGCGTTCCGCGTCAGTCCACCATCGACGCGTAGACCTGCGTGTAGATGTCGCGGAAGATCTTCGATGCCACGGAATAGTTGTATTGCTGCTGCAGCACGATCGTGATCATGTCTTCTTTCGGGTCGGCGATCCACGCCGCGCCCGAGGCACCGTCCCAGTGAAACGATCCGACCGATGGGCCGACGACGCCAGGGTCCTCCATGATGGCTAGCCCATAGCCGAAGCCCTGGTCCGCAAAGACGGCCTCATACGCAGCCTTTTTCCGGTCCTCGATCGTCATGTAATCGGTGGTCATGACTTGGACGGCCTTGCGCGAAAGCAGCCGCACACCGTCGACTTCGCCCTTGTTGAGCAGCATGCGCGCGAATTTCAGGTAGTCGTCCGCGGTGGTGACGAGCCCGCCCGATCCAGAGGGCAGCTTCGGCGGTGCAGCGCCGGCCGCGGCGTCGTTGCCGCCTTTATTCAATTGCAGCTTGCCGTTGGCGTCGGACGTGTACGCGGTGGCCAGTCGATTCCGCTTCTCCGGAGGCACCCAGAATCCGGTGTCCTTCATCTTGAGCGGATCGAAGACGCGCTGCTGAAGGAACTGGTCGAACGGCATGCCCGACACACGCGCGATGAGGCGCGAGAGGACCTGCGGCGGCGTGTTGTAAATCCAGCGCTCGCCTGGCGCGGCCGCCAGCGGAATGGCACCGAGCCGTTTGAGCCATTCGTCCCCGGTGGGGTCGCCCTCGCCAAGCGCCGCAAGGGCTTTTGAGAACGGTGCCGACGCTGGTGCGGCCGATGTGCCGTAACCAATGCGATACATGAAGACGTCCCTGACCTTGATCGGTCGCGGAGACGGTTTCGTGCGATCGAGCGGCCCGACAGGATCCAAAAGGACCTGCCGGTTCGCCAGCTCCGGCAGCCAGCGCTCGATTGGATCGTCGAGCGCCATCTTGCCGTCCTCGACGAGCATCATGCCGGCGACGTTCGTGATCGGCTTCGTCATGGACGCGAGACGGAAAATCGTGTCTCGCTTGATCGGAATCTTCTGGTCGCGATCCTGCCAGCCGGCCGCCTGCACGTCGACGATCTGGCCTCGGCGATAGATGATCGTGACGAGGCCCGCCACTTTTCCGGTATCGACGAACTCCTTGACCTTCGTCCCGACTCGTTTGAGCCGGTCGGACGACATTCCCACGTTGCCCTGGGCAGCGAACAGGGCCCCGCCGAGCTCACACACCAGCGAGAGCACAACCAGGCCACGCATCGCGCGCAAAAAACGCATCGAATCCTCCTCGGCGGCCGGCGTTCACATTCACTTCAATAAGCTCAAAGGCGCACGAGCCTGTCACGCATCCTGATTGGGAGGACAAACGCTAGCAAGAACATGAGATCGGTGCAACCTCCAGCAGCCAGGCAACTGGCGAAGAAAGCTGGCCGCGCCCGGCATGCTCGCGCAAGCTAGTCTCCTTCACACTGTTTTTCGCTGGCATGTTCGGCCTGTAGTTGGTGCCCGAAGAGGTGATGCGCTGGCGGACAGGCCCGCGGTTGTCAGGGACCGTGGATGGGTCTTGAAGCCCGCATTAAGTGAAAGCGCCGACCACGCTTACGGCAGTTTCAGTTCGCGCGCCTTTTCACTAACGCGACCATTTAGCTGACATCTAATCCCAGATTCGGAGGACGTGCAGGAACGACTCGTTCCGGGCGATTCCTCTAGAAGCCTGCCGTGCCGACGACTTGGTCCGTCCAACAACGGTGTTTCTCACGCGGCGTATCGCTCTAAGGTTCATCGTAAGACGATATTCACCGCTT
>DASZFS010000510.1:0-3524 GCA_035939575.1 Vicinamibacterales bacterium
CCTAACCTAAGGCACTATCCGAAAAGGCGTCAGCGTCTTCACACTGCCGACGGTGACCTCGACGATGTAGTCACCTGGCCCGAGCGGAGTCAGCGGGACCTGAGCCGTTGCCCAATGCGACCCGTCAGCGTCAGCGCGCAGAGCGGCGGCGACAGGGACCGGCATGGCCTTGCCGTTACGATCGAGGAGCCGCGACGTGGCGGCGGTCGCGGTCGGCGCTGCGGGAACCTCGATGCGCATCTGCTCGCTCCGCCGGAATCGCAGGTCGGCTGTCGGCACTTCCTTGATCCCTGTGAATGGGCCGCGCCGCACGATGAGGCTCCCGGACACGTCCGGCGAGGCTGGGAGCTGCAGTGGCACGAGATCGCTCGACGTGGCCAGCATCGATGTCGCGCGCGTGTGGACGTTCACTGAGTAGTCACCCGGCGCGAGCGTTCCCGAGGGCTCGAGTCCAATCCTGAAATTACGCGCGCCCGCAGGCACCGTCACGTGAGCAGTGGCGAGCGTCTCGGTCCCCTTCGAGAGCTCGACGTCGGCCTCCGCCCCCAGGGCCCAGGTTGACGCCGTTCCGAGCTCGCCGACGACCCAGACTTGCGCTCGCCCGTCGGCCTTCCAACCGGCGGCGGCGCGCAGCCGGAGGGATGTCTCGCGCGCGAGGGTGCTCAGGGGCCTGAGGACGGCCTCGATGGCGAGGGCTGCCGCCGCCTCGGGAGACGGAGGCAGGCTCTCGGCCGCCGCGCGCGTGCTGCGCGCCGCTTCCGCAGCGGTCGCCGCGAGATAGCCCCGCCTCGCCCGGACCTGCACCCCTGGGCGCTTCACACGAACCGTGATTTGATGGAACTTTCCGTCGAGTTTGCCCGCTGAGTAATAGCCGAGCAGATAGTAGGACGACAGATCGTTGACGATGCGACGAAAGCCGCCATTGAGGTCGTTGGAGTTGACGATGGCGAGCCCGTCGGTCGCGTCGGCGAGCGTTCGCAGAGAGCTGACGCGATCGAGCAACATCCTCTGGTCCGCGCCAGGGGATGTCGGCGGGGGCGGTGGACCTGGGACGTCTTGACGCATCAACGGCGTATCGAACGTCGCGAGCCCGCGTGGATCGAGGGGATAGAACGACGCGTTGGCGCGGTTCGCCTCATCGAGGATGTCCCGGAACTCCCGATCGTCGTCGATCTGTGCCAGGTTCATCCGGTCGATCGAGCAGCTGGACAGGGAGGGGGTGCCTGGCGCCGCCTTCGTGGTCGGCCTACCGGTGCGCGGATCGACGCCGACGCGGGGCGCGGTCGGCGGCCCCTCGCACGCGAGCGGCCGCTGCAGGGCTGGGTTTGGCCTGAACAGGCGCCACCCGTTCGATAGCGCGAGGATGGCTTTACGCTCCTCTCGGACACCGCGGAGGTACTTCACCAGGTCCTCGAGGGCGTCGATCGTGCGCTTCTCGTGACGCCGATCGATCATCTCGGCCGCGACGCCGTTCTGGTCGGCGCACTGGCTGCCGGGTTCGACGTTGGGATAACACGCGCCGTACATCAGATCCTCGGGGTCGATCGCATTCATCCGGTCGCGCTCGCCCCAGGTCCAGTACTTGGCGAGAAACCCCTCGATGGTCGTCGTCCGGCGCGCAAATGTCATGTCGCTCGGCGACATCTCGGGTGTCATCACCGCGATGAGATCGTCTGCGCCGAGCAGGCGCTGGAGCGCGGCGACGAGCGGCGCGCGGACACGCGCCGCCGCCCCGGCGTCGATGTGATACGTATCGAGGAAGAGCACGAAGACCCGGGCCCGCGACTCCTCGAGCAACGTCCGCGACTCGGCAACTGTGTTCGGCTCGACGCGCGCGTCTTGCGGCCCGGCGGCGCGAATGACGATGCGCTCGAACTGTTCGAGCTTCTGTGGCTGACCGTTCTCGAGCACCTCGAAGTCGTCACGCGTGAGATCGGAGACGGGCGCGCCGTTCCTGGTGGGATACGCGTCCACGCGCACGTAGTTCGCTTCGGTGCGGAACGTCGGTGGCGTGGCCTGCGCGGGCTGCGAAGGCTGCGGTGGAGGCTGAGTCGGGCCCGGCGTCGCCTGGCCGAAACCTGATGCAACGTAGGACGTCAGGAGCGCCGCTGCGGCGCAGAGACCGAAGAACCGAGCCGTCAGCCCCAAGCCGTTCATTGCGGGTCCCCGAAAGCGTTGGCAAGGATAGTCTATATCGGGCCTTCGGCCAGCAAGGCCACAATCTGCTCCCGCGTCCTGGCAATCAATGTGTCCCGGTCGGTTGCCACCAGCCCGGCTGTCTCGATCGGCTCGCCGATGCGAATGCTCACGGTGACAGGGCGGATGATCTTGCTGCCTCGCCGCATCGCGTCTCGGCCGCCCTGAATCGCAACCGGCACGATCGGCGCGCCCGCTTTCATGGCCATCAGGAAGCCGCCCTTCTTGAACGGCAGGAGCTCGTTGGTGCGGCTGCGTGTGCCCTCAGGGAAGATCAGGAACGAGTTGCCGCTGCGAATGGACTCGGCACCCGCCTCGATGGATCGCATCGCCGCCTCCCTGTTGCGGCGATCGACGGGAATGAACCCGCCGTAGCGGAAGGCACGGGCAAGCACCGGGATGGCATCGATCTCGGCCTTGTAGAGGATGTGCATCTGCGGGTGGACGGCGTCGAACAGCACCGGTGGGTCGACGTTGCTCTGATGGTTGGCGCAGTACACCGCCGCGCGCGCGGGCACGTGGTCCCGCCCGGCGACGCGGTAGCGGATGCCGCTGAGCACGAGTCCAAGCCGCACGCCGAGATGCCCGAGCACGTACAGATGCCGCTTCGCGCCGAACAGGCTCGCGATGAGCATGCCGGGCGGGGCCACGATCAGGACGTAGAGGGAAACCGCGATGTAGGTCGCTGCGGAGCGGACCGCTGCAATGAGCACGCGGCCGGGATCATAAACGAAAACGCCCGCCGGATTTTCATCTGGCGGGCGCTGTTCCGAAGACTCTGATTGTGCGCCTAGGAAGCGCGCGCTGCTCGTCGCGCCGGCGTCGCCTGTGGGACAGAGCCGACAGGGCGGGGCGCCGCCTTGGCGATCTTCGCGCGGGGCGCAACCGCCGGTCGGGCCGCGGCCTTGACGGTGAAGCAGCGCTCCAGCGCCCGGTCCACGCGACCTTCGATGGCGACCGCCGTTTCGCGCATCACCTCGGAGACCTCCGAGATGATGAGGAACTTCGCGCGGTCCAGCATGCGCTTCTCGCGGAACGACAGGCTCTTGGACTTCGCCAGGAACGTCAGGCTCTTGAGCACATCGGCGACCTCGTAGATCGATCCGCTGCGCATCTTGTCAGAGTTGTCCTTGAAGCGGCCCTTCCAGTTCTGGTGATTGTCGATCTTGCCATCGCCGAGGAGCCCGAAGAGTCGCTCGACATCGTCGTCGCTGATGGCACGTCGGAGACCGACGCCGTCCACGTTGCTCACGGGCACGAGGATGGTTGTGTCGTTGGCCACGATGCGAAGATGATAGAAACCACAGGTGGTGCCGAGGATAGTTTTG
>DASZFS010000511.1:0-10513 GCA_035939575.1 Vicinamibacterales bacterium
AGCGCCGTCCGCGCGACATTTCACGATGTCGTGAAGCTGAACTACTACTGCGTCGACAGCGTCGACCCGGAGGTGCAGGTTTCCGTGGTCAGAACCATACGTGACGGCTTCGTGAATAAGGACGCTCCGCCGGTGAGCACGTTCGTCGTCGTCCGAAGGCTCGCTCGGCCGGACCGGCTGATTGAAGTCGAAGGCGTGGCGTTCCTCGCAATTGATTAGTTTAGATTACTCACCTGATACTATTTTTCATCATGAGCATGGTTCGCATCGCCCTCGCGAACAGCCGGGTGCCCGCGACACCCGACGAGTCCGTCCGCCTGGCGACGTCGGCAGTCGCCGACGCAAGCCGTCGAGGCGCGGCTGTGATCTGCTTTCCGGAGTGCTTCGTTCCCGGGTATCGGTGGCCGGGCACGACCGCGCCATCGCCCGATCCCGCGTTCCTCGAACGCGCGTGGGCTGATGTCGCGGATGCCGCCAGGACTGCGCGGATCACGGTCATCCTTGGCACCGAGCGCGTGACCAGCCACGGCTTGCAGATCACCGCATGCGTGATCAATCCCGACGGCACGATCGCTGGCTGGCAGGACAAGGGGCAGATCGATCCGTCGGAAGAGGCCATCTATCCCGCGCTCGCAACCGAACGTCGGGTCTTCACCGCCGGGCCGCTGACCTTCGGCGTGGTGATTTGCCACGAGGGTTGGCGTTATCCAGAGACTGTGCGGTGGGCCGTGCGTCGCGGCGCGCAGGTCGTGTTTCACCCCCACGCCCATGTCGCCGGACCCGGAAGCTATCGCCCCCTCACGTTCGCCGATCCCGCCAACACTTTCCACGAGAAAGCGATGCTGTGTCGCGCGGCGGAGAACACCTGCTATTTCGCGTCTGTGAACTGCGCGAGCGAAGGTTCCGGCACCACGTCGGCCGTCGCGCGTCCAGATGGTACGCTGCAGTGCTATCAGCCTTATGGACGGGAGGGCCTGCTCGTAGCGGATCTGGACCTCAGTATGGCCACCGGACTGTTCGCATCGCGGTGCCGGACTTTCGCTGAAGGACACACCCTGCAGACCACATGACCGACGAGTTGTGGCAGCGAAGCGCGTGCGATCTGGCTGACGGCATTCGCCGGAAGAAGTACTCCTGCCGCGAGGTGATGGACTCCATCGTCCGGCGCATCGATGCGAGAAACCCGGCGCTCAACGCGATCGTCTTTGACTACACGAAGGACGCGATCGCGGAGGCCAGCCGCGCAGACGACGACCTCGCCGCGGGGCGCCTGCGTGGGCCGCTGCATGGCGTGCCGGTCACGATCAAAGAAAACGTCGACCAGCAGGGCAGGCCGACGCCCAACGGCATCCCGGCGTTCGCGAAGATCATCGCGCCGGACGACGCGCCGCTCGTGCGGAATCTCAAGAACGCAGGCGCGATCATCGTCGGGCGCACGAACGTTCCAGAATTGTCGATGCGCTTGACAACGGATAACCCGCTGCACGGCCGGACCGTGAATCCGTGGCACGTCGACGCGTCGCCGGGTGGATCGTCCGGCGGCGCCGGCGCAGCCGCAGCGGCGGGGTTTGGTCCCATCCATCACGGGAACGATATCGGCGGCTCGTTGAGGTACCCGGCGTTCTGCTGCGGCCTCGCGACGATCAAACCCACGCCCGGCCGCATCCCGGCCTGGAATCCGTCCTCGGCGGGCGGGCCGGAGCGCGGGATGCTCGCGCAGTTGATGTCGGTTCAGGGCGCGGTCTGCCGCGAGGTGCGCGACGTGCGGCTTGCGACGGAGATCATGGCCGCGCGCGATGCGCGCGATCCGTGGTGGGTGCCCGCGCCGTTCATCGGCGAACGGATTCCGGCGCCGATTCCTGTCGCGCTGACCAGGAATGCCCACGGCTATCCGATCCACACGGAGATCGATCAGGCGCTGACGCGCGCAGCCGGCTGGCTGGCCGACGCCGGATATGCGGTGGATGAGGTCGAGCCGCCGCCGGTCACCGAGCCTGCAGGCGCGTGGTTCTCTGTGGCGATTGCGGAGATGAAGGCGATGCTGTTTCCGATGGGGAGGCAGTACGGCAGCCGCACGATTCAGAACATCTTCGGCTACTACGAGCAGATGGAGCCCCCGCTCGATCTTGCCGGCTACATGGCCGGTATCGCGGAGCGAACGCGCATGACCCGCGCGTGGAGTGTGTTTCTCGACCGCTATCCGTTGGTACTGACCCCGTTCCTCATGCGTCCGACGTTCCCGTGGAACTACGACGCCGAGAGCTTCGAGCATACAAAGGACCTGTTCGACGCCGGCATCTACAGCCACTCCGTGAACTATCTCGGCTTGCCCGCCGGAGTGGTCCCCGTCGGGTTGATTGAGAACCTTCCCGCCGGCGTGCAGATCGTCGGTCGTCGATTCCGCGAAGATCTCATCCTCGACGCGATGGAGGCCGTCGAAGGCCGCGTCGGGATTCTCGCCCGTTCGCTCTGGGCGCGCGAGTCGTAGTCGAGCAGTTGCCTCCACAGACGGCGGCCCGCCTCAGAGCCTTCCGCCCGTTTATGAGATGGGTTGTAGTCTAGGCGCCTGCGCCGGTGCCGACGGGCGCCGTTGTAACAGTGGCCTCGAGTGACGTCGCGAAGATCAATTCCGACGCAAAGGCCAGGAGATAGCATCCGATCGCCACGAGATACAGCGACCGGAAACCGAAGTACATGGAGTGATACTCCAGCAAGCCGCCGCAGATGGCGCCCAGGAGGTTCGAGGCCAGAATCCCCGAGACCTGCCCCTTGTTCGCGAGCAGAGTCGAGAACAGGATCCCCGAAAAGAACAACGGGCCGGTTAGGACGATGGTTGTCTCCAGTCGCCCCAGGGGCGTGGAGGCAAACCCACCCGACCGTGCAACAAACCAGCCGACGCCGAGCGCAGCCAGCAGTAACAGAGACGGACTCAGGGCGCGCCTGATATTCAGCCGCTGAACGACACAATTCCCCAGAAACGCCATCGTCAAAATGCCCGCGATCACGACGCCAATCACCTGCCAGGTATTGCCAAACGTCAGGCCCATTTCCGTGATGCCCTTGGTTTCGATCAACATGAAGCCGGCGCCAAGAAAAAAGAACGAGAGGTGGCTGAATTTTGGCGCCTCTGCGATGAAGTTCGCCGTGATCAGCACGGATAGGAGCAGGACCTGGAAGATCATGACCAGGTACGAGACGGGGTAGACGCGCTGCGGCATGTAGAAGAACGGCCAATCGTCTGTCGACACGTCGGCATGAAGCGCTGGATTGGCGTAAAAAGCCGTCCGGTTCGTAAACCCGGCCTCCTCGACCAGCTTGGGGGGAAGCGCCCAGCGTTCGTCGTTTGACTCCAGGAAGATCACCGAGCCGTCGTAGCCCGCCGCTACGCAGATCGGCGGCCGTCCCTGAAAGACCTCCTGCAGCATGAGATAGATCTTGCGGCCCATCGCATCCGACACGAGCGAGAACGACAGAGAGAGCACGCCGTCGGCTCTCAGGCGGTTTCGGGCCTCGCGCAAGCCCTCGACGGTGTAGACGAACGAATCGAGGCGCACGCTCGAACCATGGCTGAGTAGCGTGTGCGAGTCGAGCAGCCCGTAGACGATGAGGTCGAACTGCTGCTCCGACCGCCGGAGGAACGAGCGGGCGTCGTTGACGACGGCGTGAACCCGGGGATTGTCGTACGGCTTTTCCGGGTGGCTGGACCTGCCGACGAGCAGGATGGCCGGATCGATCTCGATGGCCTCGACGTGCCCGGCTCCGGCGCGCAGGGCCGCAGCGACATCGTTGCCGGTTCCAGCACCGACAACCGCCACGTCCGCCAGGCTGGAGTGAGCCTTGTACGGGAAATCATAGTATCCGCGGACATTGCTCAATCGCGGGCTGAGCTTTCCCTCTGAAAAATCGTGTATGCGCTGATAGTAATGGCCGGCGGCGCGGATCACAGTCAGGCCGGTGTCCTCGCTCTGCCCGATCTCGAGCAATTGATAGGGGGAATAGACCCGCTCCCACAAGGGATTCACGGGCCACGCCAGGATAATCGTGCAGGCCACCGCGGAGACGATTCCGACGATCATCGAGGAAGGCGTTCTCGACTGGAACAGCAGAATGCCAAGGAAGCACAGCGCGAACCAGACGAGCGGAGGCGTCCACAGAAAGCTCACGAACAGCATGACGAGCACGCCGAGCAGGCTGCCGAGCAGGTTCAGTCCATACGACCGCAACTTCGCGCGACGTTCCATGAGACGGCCGCACAGTTGCCCCACAGGGACGAACGCGGAAACGGTCATCAGGAAAACAACGGTGAGCAGCGCATACAGCGCAACGACGTGCGTCAAGTCGGCTCCGCCGATTCCCATCGTGAGCTGCTCGCGGAACGGGATGGTTCGGAACGGCGTCCCCGGGCCAAACCTGACCAGGATCATGAAGCCGAACTGCCAGGCGAGCAGAGGAATCACCATCGCCAGTGGGATGCGGTCCCGCGTCGCAAGCGCGTAGCCCAACCCGAGCCCCAGGAAACACGCGAGGAGGCTGAAATTCTTGTAGAACGCGAAGAATTCCAGCACGGTCGACTGCCACCGGATGATCCCCAGCTCGAGGAAGAGGCTCAGGGCCGCAGAAAGGACAATCGCAACGTCGACGTACTTCGGCTCCAACGCGTCCAGGAAGTGGGTCTGCGCCTTCGCGCTCGCATCGATGAACGGCGCGCACCTCTTCAGGACACGATAGAACGCTGCCGTCGCGATCGCGGCAGGACCGATCAGCCAGGTGAGTCCGATCAAGGTCGCCAGCGACCAGAATCCTCGCAATTGGACGTGGTCGGGCAACGGGAGCAACGCGATGATGATGAAATTCCCAAAACAGCTCAGCACCATCAGCCGAATCAACGCCCGCACCATCTCGGAAGGGGTCCCGCTCTCACCTCCAATTTCAGACCCTGCGCGAACACTCTCCATCTTGTGAGTGGTTTCGGCTCCAGCACTCCACGACTGTTCACAAGTGCGCGGGCAGCGCGCGCAGCCGTGTGCATTGACGGCGAGTCTCGTGCAGCGGCTACAGGCCGCCCATCGTCGGGATCACGGTCTTCTTGTAATCACGCGGAATCTCGAACAGCTCCTTGGGGATCGGTCGATGGTTCACCGACTGCAGCGTGAGGTCGAGCGTCAGGGCGCCGTTCGTATAGCAGCGCGTGACCACGGGATAACCATCGGTGTCGGTATCCCATTGAAAAGCGCGCGATCCATCGTCGGCCGACTTGACCGCGATCATGAAGTTCCGCAGATAGCTCTGCATGGCGAGCATGGTCTTGCGCTCGAGGTCGCTCATCTTGAAATCAGGGGAGGTCGAGCCGCAGTACTCCGTGACCTTGTCGGTCCCGCGCATGCCGTCGACGCGCGTGCAGTCGTACCCGGCGATCTTCTTCTTCTCGGTGCTCCAGACGTAGGTGAGCGGCGGAGGTGGCGGCGGCGCGGCGCCCATGGCCGACTTCATCATCTGCTCGGCCATCGCGCGCTGGGCGGGCGGCATCTTCGCCAGCTGCTGCTCCATCGCCTGCATGGGGTTGACCATTCCGCCCGACGCCTTGTCGATGTCCATGTACGTCTTGTCTTCGTCGCTGATGACGTGAAGGACCTGCGCCCTGGCGTCGAAGACCATGCGCCCGCCGCGGACGCCCTTCATGATCGCCGCCACGCGACCCTCCTCGACGGCGAAGAGCGCGGTGGCCGGGACTGCCTTGCCGCCCAGCGTCTGGGTGCCGGAGTACGTCGTGGTGAGCTGGGCGGCGGCCGGATGCGCGACGCCGACCAGAGCGAGGACGAATAGAACCGGACGCATATGGACCTCCATCGAGTTGTGCCCACCGAGTGGGCACTAATCCAATACGCGTCGAAAACGGGCCAGGGGGATCACTATCTGACGACGGCGCCTTCGACGAGGACCCGGATCGTGCCGTGCATCGTCATCCCGACCGGCCCGCCCATCGTCCCGTCGATCGTCGAGGTCGCGGTCGAGGACTTCACGAAGCCACTGTCCGGGTTCCACTCGGTCGTTCCGCCGCCCACCACGGTGAAATTGAAATTCATGGCAATGGGCCCGTTCGGTCCCGGCAGTTCCGTTGAGCTGGTCAGGGTGGCGTCCGATTTCTGCTCGAGGCTGGCGATGCGCTCATCGCCATCGCGATGCACCGACACCAGTTTGAACGTCGTCTGTCCGGTCAGCGTCATCGGCGCGGCGCCCGGCATCGGGATCGGCAGCGGCATGTTCAGCGGCGCCGTCGTGGTCTCACCGACGGCGAGTGTGACCATGGGCAGCCTGCCTGTTACCGACGCCATCAAATCCTTCAGACTCGGCATCATGGCGGCGAGATCATCCGGCGCTTTGAAGTCCACGACTTTGCCCTGCGCGTCGAAGGTCGCCGTGAGTGTCTTGCCTGTGAGACTGTCGAACATGTTCTGAGTCGGAACAGCTTTTCCGTTCATCGTCATGTCGGCGGTGACGCGATCGTACGTCAGGTTCATTGACAGGTGGCCTTCCGCGTCCCACCCTCCGACCGTCTGCGTGCTGTCGAACACGATTTTGCCGAGGCTCCTCATCGGGCCCGGGGGGCCCTGGGGATCTCGACGCGCGGCTCCCCCCGGAGGTGCGCCAGACATCGTGACTTCCATGTCGATGATCTGCGTCATCGTGGTCTTGATGGTCTGATTGGGCCAGGGCATCGGGCCAAGACTGACTGTCTCGCCCTGCGCGGCGAGGGCCAACGGCACGAATACAAGCGCTGCAAGACCCGCGAACGCACGGCGTCTCTCAGACATATGACCTCGCCTCCACGCTCTCCGTCCGATCGTATGTCATATCCACTGAGGCGGGCTGAAGACTCTGAGGCGGGCCGAAGGTTCTGAGGTGGGCCGGAAGACTCATGCCGCGTGCAGTTGCCTACGCCCTCGACTTCTGACGATCCTCGGTCCTGTCCAAAGCTGAGAACCTTGATCTCGGGGCGAGGCAACTGCACGCGGCATGAGTCTTCCGGCCCATTCTCAGTCATCAGTGTCGCTGGCCGTCCTGAACGCGATCGGTAGACGCGACCGCTGTCCTGCTCTATCCTCCACTCGACAACCGTTCAAGACGAGGTTCGAACGTGGAATCATTCCGCCGTCTCGTGATGTTCGTCGTGCTGGTCTGCGCCGCCGCGTCGTTATCCGCCGACTCGATCAACCCGGCGACCTTTGCCGCGCTCAAGTGGCGCCTCATCGGCCCATTCCGCGCCGGACGTGTATCCGCCGGCGCCGTCGATCCGTCCGATCCCAACACGTATTACTTCGGCACACCGGGCGGCGGCGTCTGGAAGAGCACCAACGGCGCCCAGACCTGGACGCCGATCTTCGATCACGTTGGCGTCGCCTCCGTCGGCGCGCTCGCAGTCGCCCGCTCGAACCCGCGCGTGATTTACGCCGGCACCGGAGAGGAGATCCGCGGCAGCGGCGTCTTCCGGTCGTCGGACGGTGGCGTCACCTGGACCAACGCTGGACTGCCCGACACGCACTTTATCGGCACGATTCTCGTCAGCCCGACCAATCCAGACGAGGTCCTCGCCGCGGCGATCGGGGATCGAACGCCTGGTCCGGACCGCGGTGTGTTCCGAACGACCGATGGCGGCCGCACGTGGGCCAAGGTCCTCTTTCTCGACAACGACAGCGGCTGCCCATCGATCGCGAGCGCCCCGGACCAGCCACGTGTCGTGTACGCCACGTTGTATCCTGCCGCTGGCTCGCGCGGCGCGTCGATCGTTCCGCCCATCGCGTCGACGCCTCCTGCCGCTGAAACGGCGAACGCGGATCGCCCGGTCGCCCGCCCCGCGGTCTTCAAGTCAATCGACGGCGGCGCGACATGGAAGCGCCTGCTCGCGCGCGGTCTCGAGGCTCCTCCGATCGGCCGGCAGGCGCTCGCCGTTGTCGCCGGTTCCAACGGCCGCGTGGTCTTCGCCGGCCTGCGTGACGGGCTCTTTCGCTCGGATGATGGCGGCGATACCTGGACGCGCGCGACCACCGATCCGCGAATCAAACCGGTCGGAGTCATCACCGATCCTCGCGACGCCCGCGTTCTCTATGTGACGCAGACGGCTTTGTACCGATCCGTCGACGGCGGGCACACGTTCGACGCGTTCGCGGGCGCCCCGAGCGGCGATGACTATCAGCTGCTCTGGATCGATCCGCGCAACTCGAAACGGTTGCTGGCCGGCGTGGATCAGGGGGCGGTGGTCAGTGTGGACGGCGGTTCGAGCTGGAGCAGCTGGTACAACCAGCCGACCGGCCAGTTCTATCATGTGGTCACCGACGACCGATTTCCGTATCACGTGTTCGCCGCCCAGCAGGACAGCGGATCGGTGGCAGTACCGAACCGCAGTGACTTCGGCGAGATCAGCTACCGCGACTGGTACTTGCCTGGCGGGTTCGAGTTCGGCTATCTCGCGCCCGATCCGCTCGACCCCGACACGGTCTTTGCCGGCGGCTGGTACCGCACGGTTGTCCGCTTCGACCGGAAGACCGGCCAGATCGCCCACGTCTTCGTGCCAGGTACGAAGTACCGATCGGTGAACAACGCGCCGATGGCGTATTCGCCGCACGATCCCCACGCGCTCTATTACGGCACGCAGTTCATGATGAAGTCGACGGACGCCGGCGGATCATGGCGGGAGATCAGCCCCGATCTGACGGACGTTCCGGGCAAGTCCACCGCGCCGAGAACGCAGGCCGCCATTACGTCCTTCTCGCTCTCGTCGGTGCGGGAAGGTGTGGTCTGGGCCGGCACGAACAACGGCGTGGTGCAGCGCACCGAGAACGACGGCGCGACGTGGCGCAACGTCTCGCCGGCCGACCTGCTCCCGCGCGGCACGTTCGAGATCATCGATGCCGGCCGCCACGATGCCCGCACGGCCTTCGCCGCCTACATCGTCCCCAACGATCTGCACCCCTACATCTATCGAACGCGGGATGGCGGCTCGACGTGGCAGAAGATCGTCCAGGGCCTGCCTGACACGGCCTTCGTCCGCGTGGTTCGCGAGGACCCGGTGGTGCCCGGCCTGCTCTACTGCGGGACCGAGTCCGGTGTCTACGTGTCGATGGATGCCGGCGATCAATGGCAATCGCTGCAGCTCAACCTCCCCGCGTCGTCGATGCGCGACCTGGTCGTCCATGGCGATGATCTTGTGCTGGCGACCTACGGGCGCGGGCTATGGATCCTCGACAACGTCACGCCGATTCGCCAGCTCGGCGCGCGTGGCGCGGCGGCCCCGATGGCCCCGATGGCCACGATGGCCCCGATGGCCGATGTCCAGCTGCTGAAGCCGGCCGCCGCCGTGCGGTCTCGCTGGGACGTCAACGAAGACACGCCGCTGCCGATCGAGACGCCGGCCGCCCCGAACCCACCCGAAGGCGCGGTCATCGACTATTACCTCGCGCGAGCGCTGGAATCCGAGTTGACGATGACGATCAAGGACGATCGGGGGCAGGTCGTGCGCACGTACTCGTCGGTGACGCCTCATGTGACCACGCTGCTCGCCAACGTTCCGTCGTACTGGTTTGCGCCACCGGATGTGCTGACCAGGAACCCTGGATTGAATCGATTCGCGTGGAACTTCCGCTATCCGTCCCCGAAGATTCTCCCGTTCGGGTACTTTGGCGCGATGCTGCCGTATATCGAGTACACCCTTGCGGACCACGCAATTCCCGGCCGGACGCCCCACGAGCAGCCCGAGGGCGTGCTGGCGCTTCCGGGACGCTACTCGATCGAGTTGTCGGGAGGCGGCCACCTCGAGACGCAAGCACTCATCGTTGCGCCGGATCCGCGCGTCAAGGCTTCGCAAGCCGATCTCACGGCGCAATTCGATCTCGGGACGCACCTCGCCGAATGGCTCGCCGCCAGCTTCGATGGCTACAACGCGCTGGCTGCGCTGCGCGCCGGCCTCGCCGATCACATGAAGGACGCGGCGTCGGCCGTTCAGACGCTCGAAGCGCTCGACAAGCGAGTCGAGGCCGTTCAGACAGGGACGACCGCAGCGCCGGGTGTTGGAACCGTCAACCGCGAGATGGCGCGGCTGTTCAGCATGGTCGAGAGCGCGGATGCGCGGCCATCGGAGCCGCTGCAGGCCGCATCGGCCGCGTGGTGTACGTCGCTCAGGGGTGCGCTCGATTCATGGCAGCAGTTGAACGGGCCGGAGTTGGCCGCCGCGAATGTTGCGCTCGCGCGAGTGCAGCGCCGCGCGATCGATATTCCCGAGGCGCCGGCGATGCCGATGTGCCCGCGATAGGACCACAACCCAGCTTCTCGTGGGCGCGCGACTACGCGGCCCTGGTCGACCGGCCGAGCAGCGCCTTGACCATGGCCAGGCCGTCCATGCCCGGCATGTTCAGATCGCTGACGATGACGTCGGGACGCGTCGCCAGCGCCATCGCGAGCCCCGCGGAGCCATCCTCGGCGACCACGACCTCGAACCCTTCGAGTTCGAGGAAGTACTTCA
>DASZFS010000512.1:0-58243 GCA_035939575.1 Vicinamibacterales bacterium
AGCGTCTGAGTGGAGTAGAACATGGCGGCCGACAGCGTCAGCCAGCCGAAGGCAATGAGGTAGCGGGCCTGGACACGGGAGGACAGCGTGCCGACGATCGGCATCAGGAGTAGCAGCACGAGGCCTCCGCCGGAGAGCACGAGGCCGGCTGACGCTGCGGTATAACCCACCAATGTCTGCAGGAACTGGGGCATCATGACCAGGCTGGAGAACAACATGATGCCCAGGACGAAGATCATGAAGTTGGCGCCGAGAAAATTGGTGTTCTTGTACAGGCGAACATCCACAATCGGGGACTTGTGAAACCATTCCCAGATCACCAGTGACGTCAGGCCCACGGCCGCGGTGACGGCGAGAAAGATGATCAACGTCGATCCGAACCAATCATCTTCCTGTCCCTTGTCGAGGATGAGCTGCAGCGCCCCCACGCCCACCACCAGCAGTGCAATGCCGACATAGTCAATCGTGATGCCCGCCCCTGCCACACGCTTGATCCACGGCGGGTCTTCCAGCAGTCGAAGGATCAGGAACAGCGCCAGGATGCCGACTGGGAGGTTGATGAAAAAGATCCATCGCCAGCTGTAGTTGTCGGTAATCCATCCTCCAAGAGTCGGGCCAATCGTTGGCGCGAAGATCGTGGTGATGCCGAAGAGCGCGAATGCCAGGCCGCGCTTCTCTGGCGGAAACGTGTCGGCGAGGATCGCCTGGGACATCGGCTGCAGTCCTCCGCCGCCCGCCCCCTGCAGCACCCGAAAGAGAATCATCGCGCCGAGATTCGGCGCAATCCCGCACAGGAGCGAGCTCAGCGTGAAGATCGCGAGGCAGATCGTGAAAAAGCGCTTGCGGCCGAAGACCCCCGCGAACCATCCGGTAATCGGGAGCACGATGGCGTTCGACACGAGATACGACGTCAAGACCCAGGTGCTCTCGTCGTTACTGGCGCCGAGGTTGCCCGCCATGTACGGGAGCGCGACGTTGGCGATGCTCGTGTCAAGGACTTCCATGAACGCGGCGATCGCCACCACCACGGCAATCAACCACGGATTGCCCCTCGGCCTCCACGGCGTGACGGAAGACACACGCGCCGCTGTCTCGGCGGCCGATACATTGCCGCCCGTGTCGGGCGCGGCGTCTCCAGGCGGCAACGGGAAGACCTCCTTCGCGCCACCTATTGGAACGGGCGCGGACACGCTGGCCTATTCGACGATGGTATCGATCGATACGTTGGTCTGGGTCTGAGACGGCTCGCTACGCCGCGCGTAACGGCCTGCCCGGCCGCCTCAAGGGACGCTGACAGGAGTTCTCGCGGCATCGTTCCGCGCATTTTCGCAGCGTTGTCGTCCGTTGCGAAAGCCCCTTGACTACGGCTGAGTCGGCGAACGCGAGGCGTTTACGTCTATCTGCATTAGCATGCTCTATCTCGCGCTCAAGCGGATGACAGAGGAGGGCTTCGTGGCCGAAACGGAGGCGCGGCCGTGGGCGGAGCGCGTGTCCGACGTGCTCCGCGACGCGCGCTTTGCGATGCGGAGCTGGACGCGCGAGCGCAGCTTCACGCTGACCGTGCTGGCAACGCTTGTCGTCTGTCTCGGCGGCAACACGGTGATCTTCAGTATCGTGCGATCGGTCCTGCTCAAGCCGCTGCCAATCGCGGGCGCGGACCGGATCGTGCTGGTGTCGAACCTGTATCCGAAATTCGGGTTCGGCGCGGCGGGGCCGGGCGTCGGGGCCACGTCGGTGCCGGACTACTTCGACCGCCGGCGCGAGGTCCGCTCGTTCGACGAGATGGTCCTCTATCGCCGCGGCAGCGTCACGCTCGGCGCGCCGGACGGCGCTGACCGCCTCAACGTACTTCGGGCGACGCCATCGTTTTACGCGCTGCTCGGCGCGGGCGCATTCGCCGGCCGCACGATCGCCGAGCAGGACGCCGAATCGGGAAACGACGCGAAGGTCATGTTGTCGTACGCGTTCTGGCGGCGCCGGTACGGCGGCGATGCGTCCCTGGTCGGCCGCGACATCCGCCTCGACGGCCGGCCGTTTCGCGTCGTCGGTATCCTCGCGGCCAACTTCGAGTACTTGTGGAAAGACATCGACCTGTGGCTGCCACTGTCGTTCACCGCGGATCAGCGATCCGACGCCTCTCGCCACAGCAACAACTGGGTGATGATCGCGCGTTTGAAGACCGGCGCGTCGGTCAATCAAGCACAGCGCGAAATCGACGCGCTCAACGCCCGAAACGACGAGCGGTTCCCGCAGTTCCGAAATCTCGCCCGCGACGGCGGCTATCGGACGGTCGTCGCACCGCTCCAGGACGCGGTCGTGCGCGACGTCCGCGCGACGCTGTACCTGCTCTGGGCGGGCGCACTCTTCGTGCTGCTGATCGGCGGCGTCAACCTCGCGAACCTGTTTCTCATGCGATCGACCGCCCGCTGGCGCGAGCTGGCGACGCGGCACGCGATCGGCGCGAGTGTGGCGCGCGTCGGCCAACAGGTGCTCACCGAGACGACGCTGCTCGCGGTGTGCGGCGGGGTGATAGGCATGGCCGCTGGATGGTGGGTGCTGCGTCTCGTGACCGGGCTCGATCTCGACTTGCTGCCGCGCGGCCATGAGATCAGGCTCGACTGGCAGGCTGCCGGGGCGATGCTGACGCTTGCTGCCACCGTTGGGGTCGCCACCGGCCTGATACCGCTGGTACGGCTATCGCGAGTCAACGTCACTGACGTGCTGCGCGACGCGGGCCGCAGCGGCACGGCAGGGAGCACGGCCGGCAGGCTGCGCCGGCTGCTCGCCACTGCGCAGGTCGCGCTCGCATTCATGCTCCTCATCGGCGCGGCGCTGCTTCTGGCCAGCTTCCGCGCCGTCCTCGCGATCGATCCTGGGTTCGAGCCGGCCGGCGTCGTCACGGCCGCGATCAATCTGCCGACGACCGCGTATCGCGACGCGTCGGCGCTCGGAGAGGTCGCCAACCGGTTGCTCGAGCGCACGCGCGCTCTTCCCGGCGTCGCCGCCGCCGGGGTGACGACAACGATCCCGCTCGGCGGGAACTACAGCAGTGGCATCATCCTCGCGGCGGGAAGCGAGCCGGGAGGCGGCGAATCGATCGTGGCGCCGCACCTGATCAGCGCGAGCGACGGCTACTTTGAGACGATGCGCATCCCGCTCCTGCGCGGGCGATACTTCGACCGGCGTGACACCGCCTCGGCGCCGCCAGTGGTCATCGTCGACGAGCGGCTTGCGCGGCGCTTCTGGCCTGGCCGCGACGCCGTCGGCCAGCGCCTCGTCAGGCCCGCCAATCCCACCGGCGTGCTCGATCTCCTGACGCGAGGCCCCGACGCGCGCTCCTACACAGTGATTGGCATGGTCGCGAACGTCCAGGTGACCGGCCTGACGCCGAAGGATCCGCCGGTTGGCGCGTACTATTTTCCGTACGCACAGCAGCCGGAGCGATCGATCGTGGTTGCTGTCAGAAGCGCGCAGGATCCGGAGGCCATCATCGC
Source organism: Vicinamibacterales bacterium (assembly GCA_035939575.1). Classification (GTDB taxonomy): domain Bacteria; phylum Acidobacteriota; class Vicinamibacteria; order Vicinamibacterales; family CAVVIG01; genus DATKHR01. The sequence continues at coordinate 3,495 of DASZFS010000512.1, forward strand.
GCCGCTGCGATCCACGCTCGCGTCGATCGATCGGGAGCTCCCCTTGTACGACGTGCGCACCATGGAGGAGCGGCTCGATCGTTCGCTGGTCGGGCGACGGATGCCGATGGTCATCGCGATGGCATTCGGCGCGGTCGCGCTCTTCCTCGCGGCTATCGGGGTGTACGGCGTACTCGCCGCCCAGGTCACCGAGCGGCGGCGCGAGATCGGCATCCGGATGGCGCTTGGCAGCTCCGCTTCGGACATCTTCCGTTTCGTCATGCGCGACGGCGCGCGCATGACGCTGATCGGAATCGTCGCCGGGTTCGCCGGCTCGGCGGGCATGGCGCGATTGATGACGGGGCTGCTCTACGGCGTCAGACCGACCGATCCGGTGGTCATCGGCGGCGTTGCGTTCCTCCTCGCGACGGTCGCGCTCGTCGCGACGTGGCTGCCGGCGCGCCGTGCCGCACGTGTGAACCCTGCTGCGGTACTGAACGAATAGAAGGAGACGTCCAATGACGAACACTCGCAAGGAAACGGATAGCCTCGGCGAGGTCGATGTCCCCGCCGACAAGCTCTGGGGCGCACAAACGCAGCGCTCGCTCGAGCACTTCAGTATCGGCAGGGATTTGATCCCACGTGAAATGATCACTGCCTATGCGATCTTGAAAAAGGGCGCCGCCAACGCCAACTTTGCCGGTAAACGCCTCGATGAGCAACGCCGTCATTTAATCGTCCAGGTGTGCGATGAGATCCTGAATGGCCGGCACCACGACATGTTTCCGCTGCACGTCTGGATGACAGGGAGTGGCACGCAGTTCAACATGAACGTGAACGAAGTGATTGCCAATCGCTGCAGCCAAATCGCTGGCACACCCATCGGCAGTAAGACGCCGGTTCACCCGAATGATCACGTCAACATGTCTCAGTCGTCGAACGACTCATTTCCGTCGGCGATGTACATCGCAGCGGCCATGAACGTGAAAGAGCGCCTGATCCCGGCGGTCAAGCGGCTGCACGACGCCATTGCCGCCAAAGCGGAGCAGTGGGACGACATCGTCAAGATCGGGCGCACGCACATGCAGGACGCCACGCCGCTGACGCTCGGGCAAGAGTGGTCAGGCTATCAGGGAATGCTCGCCGACGACCTCACTCGAATTGAAGACGCGCTGAAGGGCGTTTATCGTCTCGCGCTCGGTGGCACGGCCGTGGGCACCGGTATCAATTCGACGCCCGGTTTCGCGGAGGCCGCAGCAGCCGAGATCGCCGGGCTCACGGGCCTGCCGTTCGTCACGGCGCCGAACAAGTTTACGGTGCAGGGCAGTCACGACGCGCTGGTACAGCTCTCGGGCACACTGCGCACGCTGGCGGTGTCGCTCTATAAGATCGCCAATGACATCCGGCTCATGTCATGCGGTCCGCGCGCCGGGTTCGCCGAGCTGCGGATTCCGGAGAACGAACCGGGGTCCTCGATCATGCCAGGCAAGGTGAACCCGACTCAGGCCGAGGCCCTCACCATGATCGCCGTGCAGGTGATGGCGAATGATGTGGCAGTCGGTTTTGGGGGCGCCGGGGGCTATCTCGAGATGAACGTCTATAAGCCGCTCATCATCTTCAATATCACGCACTCAATCACCATCCTGACCGATGGGTGCATGAATTTCCGCACCTTCCTCGTCGAGGGAACGACACCCAATATCAAGAAGATCAACGAGTACGTCGAGCGTTCGCTCATGCTCGTCACGGCACTCGCGCCGGTCATTGGCTACGACAAGGCGTCGAAGATTGCCCACTACGCCATGGACAACGACCTCACGCTCAAAGTCGCCGCGCTGAAGCTCGGGTTCGTGACGGAGGCCGAATTCGACCGGGTGGTCGATCCGAAAAAGATGGTGCGGCCCTACGTAGCGACTGCTGTGTAAGGCTCTCATGACGTTGGCCGAGCGTTCCACGCTTGTCCTTGCGTTTGCGCGGGTGCTGTACGTCAACGGTCAATCGACCGACGAAATGCTGGCCGCAGTCGTACGACTCGGCGCCACCCTGGGACTGCGCGCAACGATCATCCCGCGTTGGGGAGAGCTGGAGCTTCAGGTGGAGGACGGACACGCCAGGTTCGTGTCCGTAGTCGACGGAGATCCGACTGGCGTAGACATGCGTCGTGCGGCTTCGACGATGTGGATATTCGCGCTCGCCTCCGGCGTCGCGGCCGTCGCCCTGGCAGTGCTGTTCGGCGTCCAGCACCTGCGGGCCGCGGCTGTCATTTTTCTGAGCGCGGGCACCGGCGCAATTGTGCGCCGACGCCTGGCCCACTACAGCGCGAACATCTTCCTGCAACCCTTCTGTGCGGCATTGCTCGCTGGCATTGTCGGGGCGCTGGCGGTTGTGTACGACTTCAGCTCGATGCTCCGGCTGGTCGCAGTCTGCCCGTGCATGGTCCTGGTGCCGGGGCCGCATGTGCTGAATGGCGCGCTGGACCTCATGAAGGGTCGCATCCATCTTGGCGCGGACCGACTGATCTTCGCCGGTCTTGTGATCGTCGCCATCTCAACCGGACTGCTGGTCGGCCTCGCCCTTTTCGGCGTCTCCCTGCCGGTGGATCCGCCCGGGCGCGCGGTGCCGGTATGGCAAGACATGATCGCCGCCGGTCTCGCCGTCGCCTGCTATAGCGTCTTCTTCTCCACGCCTCGGCAGATGCTGGCCTGGCCGGTGGCCGTTGGCATGAGCGCCCACGCTCTCAGATGGGTTGCTCTAAGCGTGTTCGGGTTGAGCGCCGCGATCGGCGCCTTCCTCGCGTGCCTCGTCGTCGGGTTGATCCTCACGCCGGTCGCGCACCGGTGGCGCATGCCGTTTGCGGCGATCGGGTTTGCCTCCGTCGTGTCGATGATGCCGGGCGTGCTTCTGTTCAGAATGGCGAGTGGTCTTGTGCAACTCGCCGACAGCTCGCACACGACGCTCGAGATCGTCACCGCGACATTCGCAGACTCTTCGACCGCCGTGCTCATCATCCTCGGAATGAGCCTCGGGCTGACTGTTCCCAAGATGGTGCTCGACTCGCTTGTCGAGCGGACGGCAGCGGCGGGGTCCTGAAAAGCCGGGTATCTGTCGATGTCCACGGTCGATTCGCGCGCCGCCCACTCAAGGGTCCAGTCAGCAGGCAACGCACCGGGGCTGACGCGATTTGAACAGCGCCTTCCGACGTTGTTGAGCGTCATCGCGGGGATGGTTGACCTGACCGGCTTCTTGAATCTTGGCAACGTATTCACCGCCCACATCACCGGAAACCTCGTCGTGATTGGGGCCGTAGTCGTACAGGGCGGAAGGACAAACGTGGCGCAGATCCTGGCGATTCCTGTTTTCGTTCTCGCCGTTGCCGCGGTGTGGCTCATCGCCCGGGCATCCGGCCGGCACGGTCCTGCGTTGTTGCGACTCCTTCTCCTGGTTCAGTTTCTGCTGCTCGCAGCCGTCCTCGTGTTCAGCGTCATGACGAAGCCGTCCGCGTCCCCACGCGGGGCACTGGCCGACATCGCCGCGATGTTGGCCGTCTCTGCCATGGCATGCCAGTTCGCGCTCCTGCGCCTGGCCTTACCAGTCGCGCCATCGACGGCTGTGATGACCGGCAACCTGACGAATGCGGTGCTGTCGTCGCTCGATACGATCTCGCGAAGCCAACCATCAATGGTCAGCGATGCCGCACGATTGAAATCCTCCCTTCATCTCCTCGTCGGTTTCTTCGGCGGTTGCGTGGCCGCCGCGATAGCCGTCACGTATGTGGGCGATTGGGCCTGGTCACTTCCTGTCGCGCTGGCCGGCATGGCAGTCGTGTTGCGATAAGACAGACCTGACAACAACCTTGAGGTCGCGACGAAGTCGTCGGAGACGAAGTCGTCATGCGTCCATGGCTCATCGCATCGTGAGGGCATGAAGGCAGCCTCAACGGCGGTGAGGCCGAGAATCGTTTGCAGGATCAGCGGCGCTCGCATGCCGCGCTCGATCGCCGGATGCGCGCAGGCGAACATCAGCGCCAGGCGCCGATCGGGGATGGTCTCGCCTTCATCGGCCGCGGCCGCGAGCTCGTCGGCCATCCGCCTCAAGTGCTCCTCCCCTGCCGTTCGGGTCTGGCGTCGCCGGATCGCGTCCGTCTGCCGCCGCCGGGCGACGGTGAGCAACCAGGCGTGCGGGTTCTCTGGCGCCCCGTCGACCGGCCACGTCCGAAGCGCCTCCGCAAAGGCCTCGCTGAGCGCATCCTCGGCCCCCGCCACGTCGCGCGTCCGGGCCGCAAGGAAGGCGACAAGGCGGCCATAGCTTTCCCGGGCCACACGCTCGGCAGCGCGGCCGGCCTCGTCGGCATGGTTCACGGCCGGTTGCCCTGGGCTTCGAAGACCGGACGGACTTCTATCGCACCGTACTTGCTTGAGGGGCAGCGCTTGGCCCAGGTAATTGCCTCATCGAGGTCGGGCACTGTTACGAAGAAATAGCCGGCGAACTGTTCCTTGGTATCGGCATACGGGCCATCGAGCACATCGGTCTTGCCATTCTGGTGGCGCACCGTCGTGGCTGCGGCGCTCTGCTGCAGCCGTTCGCCCGAGGCCATGCCCGCGCCAGCCTTGCTCAGCGCTTCGTTGAACGCCCCGTATTCGGCCCAGAGTTCCTTCTGGGGGGCTGCGGCAAGGGCGGCTTCGTCGTGATGGATCAGCATCATGTATCGCATTGGTTTCTCCTGTTTTCGAGCCGGAGTACGTCCGGCTGCGACAATGACGCACGAGCATACCGGCCTTGGACTCCGGCGATCTGCAATCCCGAGTTGGATCCCGCAAAGACACAGATTCGCTTCATGGGTTCAAGTTACGTGCGACGAGACGTCTCAACTCTCTCTGAGCACCTCGGCCGGATCGATCCGTGACGCGCGCCACGCCGGCAGGCAGCCGGCCATAGCGCTGACCGCCGCCAGGATCACGGCCGCACTCGCCAGAGTGGCCGGGTCGCGCGGTTCGAGGCCATATAGCAGCGACGCCACGAGCTTCGAGGCCCACAAACTGACAACGGCCCCAGCCAGCACGCCGAGCCCGACGAGGAGCGTCACGCGCCACAGCACGAGCCGAACGACGCTGGCCGGCGCCGCGCCGAGCGCCATGCGGATCCCGATCTCCGTGCGCCGCCGCGCGACGGCATACGCCGTGACCCCGTAGAGGCCCACCGCCGCGAGCAGAAGCGCGAGCGCGCCGAAGAATCCCGACAGGAGCGCGATCACGCGATCCTGGGCGAGCGTGTCGTCCACCTGCGCTGCGAGTGGGCGAAGGGCAAGCCCAAGGTCGCGGTTCATGCCGGTCAACGCCGACGACACGCTGCGGCTCAAGAGCGCAGGCGATCCGGCCGATGCCCGCAGCGTGATGAAGAAGTTCGTGAACAGCAGCGGATCGTCCCGCTGCGCAAGCGCAATGTATGTAGTCGGCGCATGCGGCTCCCGCACGGTGCGAAACACCGCGTCGCCGACGACCCCGACGATGGTCCACGCGCCGAGCGGAACGTCTCCGAACGGTGCGGTGCGGAACGTCATGGCGAGCGCGTGACCAATCGGGTTCCGATCGGGAAGGAACTGACGGACGAACGCCTCGTTGACCACCATGACCCGCCGCGTCGCAACGGTGTCGTGCTCGTCGAAGTCACGGCCCGCGACGAGCGGCATGCCGTACGCCGCGAACCATCCAGGCGTGACGTCCGCTCCCTGCGAGACCCGCAAGGCATCTGGCCTCGGCTCGGTCCCGGGCTCGGAGTACACGAGGTCTCCCCGAAGGCTCCCGACGATAGGCGGGTTGAGCGATCCGCCCGCCGCCGCCACGCCAGGCACGTCGGCAACCGCTTTGACCAGCCGGTGGTACAGCAGGTTGCGCTCGACGGCGGGAACGGTCGGCGCCGTCACGGTGACGACGAGGACCCGATCCCTGTCCAGCCCCAGCGGCGCGTGCACCAGCCGCTCGAACGTCGTCACGAAGAGACCGGCGACGATCACGAGCACGAGCGACAGCGCCACCTGCGCGACGACGAGACCACCGGAGAGGCCGCCGCCGATCGTCCCGCTGGTCGCTTGACGTCCCTGTTCCTTCAACGCATCGATCGGGCTCACGCGCGCCGCCCGGTACGCCGGCGCCGCGCCGAAGAGAACCGCCGTCAGGCCCGCCGTCGCCGCCGTGAACGCGATCACGCGCCAGTCGAGCGACGGGTCGAGCACGACCGGCGCCGCGGATGTCGACAGTCGCGAGACAATGACGCGGCTTGCCCACGACCCGAAGACCACGCCGGCGATCGCGCCGGTCGACGCAAGCAACACGCTCTCGGCCAGCAGCTGGCGCATCAACTGCCACGCGGACGCGCCGATCGCCACGCGGACGCTCAGCTCGTGCCGGCGGGCGGTGCCTCGCGCCAGCATCAGGTTGGCGATGTTTGCGCAGGCAATGACCAGCACGAGGGCGACGACGACGAGGATCACGACGAGCGGTCGCTCGAACCGGCCGCGGAGCGGCGAGAGACCGGTCCCCGCCGGCGTCAGCACGAAGGGCGCTTGCAGGAACGATCGGGCCTCGAGCGCGTCATAAGGCGTGGCGGCGGCCTTAATCTGCGGCTGCACCGCCTGGATCGCCCGCGTCGCGGCCTCGAGCGACTCGGACGGCTTCATCCTCAGCATGATCGTCAGCCACGACATAGTGTCGGTGAGCGGCGTCGCCGGCTGGACCAGAGGCTGAGCCTTGATCGGAAGCGTGATGTCGAACCCGCGGCCCACCATGAGACCGAAGAAGTCGGCCGGCGTCACGCCGACGATCGTCGCCGTCGTGCGGTCCACGCGGACCTGTGTGCCGACGACGCTGGCCGCTCCTCCGAAACGCCGTTGCCACAATCCGTAGCTGATCATCACGACCGGCCCACCCGGTCCGCCGCCTTCCACATCGTCAGCCGGACCGATGGCTCGGCCGAGGAGCGGTTGCACGCCAAGCGTTGAGAAGTAGTCGCCGCTGACGAACTGGTGCTCGACGGACTCGGTGCTTGCCCCGAATGCCAGGACCGACTTCCCGCCGAGCGACCACGCGATCGCGCCGTCGAAAGCGCCGCCGTAGCGTCGGACCTGCTCGAAGACCGAGTAGCTGTACTGCTCGGTCTCTCCCGATCCGGTCGAGAGCATCACCAGACGCTGCGGATCCGCCACGGGCAGCGGCCGGAGCAGGAGGCTGTTGACGAGCGAGAAGATCGCGCTGTTGGCCCCGATGCCCAGCGTCAGGGACAGGACGGCTACGGCGGTGACGATGGGCGTGGCACGTAGCGCGCGAATAGCGAGGCGGAGATCCTGCATGACGGCCCCGAGGCGGATTGTCGCACTGTTTGCCCGGCGGCCAGGGTGGGCCTGCGGCTCTGGCGTGTCGAGGAGCCCGCCGTGTGGCCGGGTTCGCGCCTGTCCTGCCGGCGAGCGGCTATTTGACAAATATTTTTGTCTAATTGATAATCCCGCCGGTGCAGGTCCTCAACGACACCAGCCAGCTCGCCGCCGCGCTTTCGCCGCTGCGCATGCGCGTCCTCCGCGAGATGCAGCAGCCGGAGTCGGCGACCAGCCTCGCGCCGCGTCTCGGACTGTCGCGGCAGGCGCTGAACTACCACCTGCGCGAGCTCGAACGGGCGGGCTTTCTTGAAGTCGTCGAGGAACGCCCGCGCCGCGGCTGCGTGGAACGCCTGCTCACAGTGACGTCGCGCGCCTTCGTCGTCAACCCCGCGCTGCTCGGCGCGCTGTCGGACGATCCACACCAGGCCCGCGATCGGTTCTCGAGCGCGTTCCTGCTCGCGACCGCGACCGGGCTGATCCGCGACGTCGCGGTGCTCACGCAACGGGCGCGAGCCGTGGAACAACGCCTGGCGACGTTCACGATGGACTGCGAGATCGGCTTCCCGTCGCCGGCCGCCTTTCGTGCGTTCACCGAGGAGCTGGCATCGCAGGTCGCGACGCTTGCCTCGAAATACGACACCGCCACCGCCAAGAGCCGCCGCTTTCGTGTCGTCGTCGGCTCGCATCCCGTGGTGACGAAGACCTCCGCCGACGCCGCCGCGGAAACCGCGCGGCACCAACGCCAGCAACAGCATCGAAACAAGCGCAACAGCGCGAGGAGAGAGCGATGAGCGAACGTCCAGCGGGCAGAGGCACGAGAACGCAACAGCACGAAATCATCATCGACGCGCCGCTTGAAGCCGTGTGGAAGGCGATCACCGATGCCGAGGAGCTGAGGCGGTGGTTCGTCGAGGAGGCCAGCGTCGAGCCGGGCGTCGGCGGCACGTTCACTATTTCGTGGGGCGGCGACGAGAAGGGGCACAGCCGGATCGACGAATGGGAGCCGAACCGGAAGCTGCGGAAAACGCTCATGCCGTTCGAGATGGGCCCGGCGAAGTACGACGGTACGACACCGATGGTCGATGAGTACACGATCGAGCGCCGCGACGGCAAGACGGTGCTGCGGCTGGTCAGCTCCGGCATCCCCAACGCGCCGGAATGGGACGGCTTCTACAACGGCACGAACAGCGGATGGCCCTCCTTCTTCCGTACGCTGCGCCACTATCTCGAACATCACCGCGGCAGGCCGCGCACGACGATCACGGTCGTTGGTAAGGTGTCCGGCTCGCCCGAGGACGCCTGGGCGCGTCTCGTGGCTGCGGTCAAGCCGACTGGCACCATCGTCTTCGAACAAGCGCCCACGATTCTCGAAGTGAACATTCCCGAGCTAGGGGACGCGTACCTCGCGCACTCGATGTCGTGCTCCGGAGCGGGCAACTACGTCTATGTCATCCTGTCGGTCTACGGGAAGACGCCGACCGAAGTCGACACGATCCGCGCGAAATGGCAGCCATGGCTCGAGCAGGTGATCGGCGTCGAGGCGCCCAGCCAGGCCTGACAGATCCGGCCTGCAAGCGTAGGGCGGGCCCTCACAAAAGAGCCAATTTTGAGTTGCGCAGGTCGGTAATCAGCATCGAGCCAGGGGCGTGGGTGACGCAGAACTCTGGCCTCACCGCGGCAACAACGGCCTGCGGCGTCACGCCGCACGCCCAGAAAACGGGCAGCTCATTCGGTTCAATCGGCACCGGGTCGCCATAGTCCGGCCTGGCGATGTCTTTGATGCCAATCAGCTCAGGCAGCCCGAGATGCACCGGGGCGCCATGAACGGATGGAAAGCGCGAAGTGACCTGCACGGCGCGAATGGCATCCGCGGGGCGCAGCGGCCGCATGGAGACCACTAGCGGACCGTGGAACACGCCAGCCGGCACGCACGGGATGTTGGTGCGATACATCGGCACGTTGCTGCCGCATACGATGTGACGCACCTCGATACCGTCATCGATCAACGCCTCCTCGAATGAGAAAGAGCAGCCGATGGCGAAGCTCACCAGATCATCGCGCCACACATGGCTGATGTCGGTCGGCTCCTCCGCCAATTCGCCGTTCCGCCACACCCGGTACCGCGGCAGGTCAGACCTCAGATCGAGGTCACAACCCAGGGTGGGCAGCGACGGATCCCCCGGTTCGGACACCGCCAATACAGGGCATGGCTTCGGATTGGCCATGCAGAAGCGCAGGAAGTCGTTTGCGAGTTCTTTCGGCAGGATGGCGAGATTCGCCTGCAGGTTGCCTGGAGCGAGTCCCGACGTTGGGCCGGTGAAATTGCCGTTACGGATGCGCAGGCGTTCCGCGCGTCCCAGCGAGGCGCCCCGATGCGCCATCACGTCCATAATCTCCATTACCCTTGCGCCTTACGTTACCAACAAACAGCAGGTGTCGTCCGGAATGCTTCGGTGCGGGCCAGTCTGGAGCAGAGATCGCGGGAATCAGTTCCTCGTGAAGTACGGGTATACGACCGGGCGGGTTGGCTGACCGAGGATCCGCGTCGCGAGCAACGCTGCGACAGTACTGGCACGCGAATACTTCGTTCAATCGCGCGCAGTCGGAATGTGGACGTTCACTGTTGAAAGGGGACGAGCCCGCTTCATGAGCAGGGAACCGCGCGATTCCATCAATTCCCCATCGAATCACTACGGCATCTCCAAGACTTCGAACCGTCGCGGCGTCTAGTCTTCACCTGTATCTGACAACGGAATTCGAATCCGTTCAGAAACGGAGGCTCTGTATGAAGACGCGCCACCGATCGGTCGTGCAGTATCTGCAGCCTGCCGACGGGCCATTCGTCTCGTTCACGCTCGCCGCCATCCTGATGGCGGGATCTCTGGCAACGACGGTGCACGCGGAAGACTGGCGGGTGCTCGTCGGCCTGGAGAGTGGCACTCGGGGAAGCCAGGCTCTGGCCTTCCTTCCGAACGAACTCTGGATCCATGCCGGCGACACCGTCCGCTACACCTATCCGACGCACGAGCGCCACACGCTGACATTCCTGAAACCCGGTCAGACGCGGCCTCCGGGGTTTGGGCCGACCTTCGGCGTCGTGGTCGGATGCCCGGGCGTGACGCCCGATGGGTCGAACTACAACGGTTCCGCGTGCGTGACCAGCGACGTTCTGATGCTTCCGGAGGACTCGGCGCCCCGCGACGAGCCGCCGACCTACTCCGTGACGTTCCCGTCAACCGGAAACTTCAAGTTCGTCTGCCTGATCCATGCGGACATGACCGGTGTGGTCCATGTCGTCGCCCCATCGGCGCCGCTCCCGCACACGCAGAACTTCTACGATCGCGAGATGCGGCGCGACGGCGAACGGCTGCTTGCCGATGCCAGCAGTCTCGGCAAAGAGCGCAACAGCCGGAGTGTCGAGAGCGCGGGCAACGTCGTGGCTGCCGGAATCGGCGAGGTGGAGACGAGCGGGGCAGGGTCCCAGACGGCGTCCCTGATGCGCTTCTTGCGGCGAACCATCGTCGTGCACGTGGGCGACACGGTCGTGTGGACGAGCCTCGATCCGTCCATCAACCACACGGTGACATTCGGCGCCGAACCCCTCGATCCGCGGCCGGCGTCCGCCAACGTGTCGCCGACGTCCGACGGCGCGCGCGAAGCGACCATCGCGTCGACGTCGGACAACGTGAATTCGGGATTCCTGTCGCCGACGCCGCAGGATCGCGCGAATCTGGCGCAGGCGAACCCTGGCGTCACTCGCTTTCGCGTGACCTTCACGGTTCCGGGCACGTTCAACTACATCTGTGCCGTCCACGACCAGCTCGGCATGGCCGGGACCGTTGTCGTTCAATGACGAGGAGCCCGAAATGAGATCAAGCGTTTTCGCTCCCGTCATCGCGCTGGCGTTCCTGGCGCCGGCGCATCAGGCGAGCGGCGATTCATTCCGGGGCGGTATCGTGATGCCGCCCCTCCCGAAACCCAGGTTCGTGCTCACCGATACCTCTGGCGCGCCGTTTGATTTCTGGGATCGCACGCGCGGATCGGTCACGCTGCTGTTCTTCGGCTACACGAATTGTCCCGACCAGTGTCCCATGCACATGGCGAACATCGGCCAGGCGCTGAAGAGGCTGCCGCCCAATGTGGCCGATCGCGTGAAGCTGGTGTTCGTGACGACGGATCCTGCGCGCGACACCGCCGTGGCGCTGAGGCGATGGCTCGATCACTTCGACAGGCATTTCGTCGGCCTGACGGGGACCGACGCCGAACTGGCGGCAGTTCAGAAAGCGGCAGGGGTTCCGGCCGCGTATCGGAGCGACCCGCAGAGCGCCAGCTACTCGGTGGCGCACGCGAACTTCGTCGTCGCCTACACGAGTGACGATCGGGCCCACGTCATCTACCCGGGCGGCATCAGCGCAGACGACTGGGTTCACGATCTGCCGCTGTTGATTAAGGAGGCCTGGTAGTCGCACACTTTGTGGAAGTCGAGTGGTTCCGTCGCGGAGGTGGTGTGACGTTCCGGTTCGGTCCCTTCTCCCTGGATGCACGCACCCGTCAACTCGTCCGCGACGGCGCCGACGTCGCCCTGTCGCCGAAGGCATTTCAACTGCTGCGGCTGCTCGTCGAGAACCGATCCCGCGCGATGTCGCGAAACGAGCTCCAGCAGCAGCTCTGGCCGTCCACGTTCGTGCTCGAATCGAATCTCGCGGGTCTGGTCGCCGAAGTGCGGCGCGCGCTGTGCGACAGCGCCGAACACCCGACGTTCGTGCGAACCATGCATCGATTCGGATACCGGTTCATCGCCGACGTGGACGACGCCGATGTGCCGGCGCCGCGCGAGCCCATGAAGTACTGGCTTCTCTGGGAAACGAGACAGGTGCCGCTGGCGGAGGGCAACAACATCGTCGGCCGCGGAGTGGACGCCGCCGTGTGGATCGATGCGCCCGGCGTCTCGCGCCATCATGCGCAGATCGTGGTCCGCCAGGGCGAGGCGACGCTCGAGGATCTTGGAAGCAAGAACGGGACGTACATCGCTGGCCACCGGGTGACGACGCCGCATCGGCTCGCGAACGGCGATCAGATTCGCCTCGGCTCCGTCGTGATCACGTTTCGGGTACCGGAGCCGCCGGGATCTACGGAGACTTCTCCATGATCCGGTTAGAAGAAGGGATTGCGCGTCTGGAGGCATTCGCTCCGCCGAGCCCGCGCAGGCCGGAATTCAGCGCGATGCTGACGCCGACGGCGATCGTTCGCTCGCGATGCGCGCCGTTGCTGCCGGCGGCCGTCGCGACCAGCAGCGCGAATAGATCGGTCGATCGCGTCAATGACAGCGACGGCCCGCCCCCCAGGTTGACATAGCTCGGTGCGATGAAGCGGTCGTGGTTCACCCAGTCGGGCGCCAGTTGCGCGAGCGACGGGCCCGAATGTTTGATCTGCCAGTTGGCGAGCCCGCGAACGACCAGGCGAGACGTCGCGGCAGCACCCACCTCGAGGTCGATGTTGCTCCGCGTGAACGGGAAGTTGTTCACTTCCTGCATCCTGCCGAACGCGTAGCGGACCTGCGCGTACGAGCCGGGCAGCAGGCGATCGAGATCGACGCCAGCGCTCGCGCCGGCCTGCAGATCCCAGCGGCGCCGGCCGGGAACCGCTTCGCCAACCGTTTCGTAATCGTGCGTCGGGAACGATCCGCCGACGAACGGCGTCACGGGCACCGGGCCTGCCCACCATTGCCGGCGCAGTTCGACGCGCACATCCTGAAACGCCGCGTGGTACGACCCGTCGTCGAGCGGACCCGGGTAGGTGAGGAACGGTCCGACGAAGTACGACGGCGGCCCCGTGTATTTCGACGCAATGAACGGAACGCTCACCAGCAGGCCGACTCTCTGGACCAGACCGTAATCGAACTCGGCGACGAGCGCATGCGACCGGGTGCTACCGTTGTTGTTCGCGTGGCCCTGTGCGTCGAAGTGCCCAACCACCTCGTAGTTTTCGTACGTCAGTGTGAGCGTTCCCTCGCCGCGGTCGGGAACCGACGCCTGCGCGTGCACACGCGTCGCGGACCAGGCGTGCAGCACCATCAGGAACAACGACACCCATGCGATCCGTTGAGCGGTGACGCTGTTCACGCCGGTTCCTGCCGACTGTGTGGTTACTTTTCGACTGCGTGTGATCCGTCGAGCTTCAGCTGCATGAGCCGATCGATTTCCGCGAGCGCGTCGAACTTCGTCATCTCGTGCGGTTTGATCAGGCAGGCGTACTGCTTTTCGGCCTCGGCTTCGACCGCCTTCGTCGGTTTGTAAAGGATCGGGAGGATCTCGGGTTTGGACGGCACCGTCCCGAGCGCGCTTCTGATCTGGACCGCATCGGCATAGTCGGCGATCACCAGATCGTAGCGCGCCGCGGCCAGCGCGCTGGCGATGCTGGTGCCGCTGCCGATCGCCTCCGGTCGATGGCCCGCCTGCACCAACAGCGCTTTCAGTTCCTCGATGCCCGCGCGCGTGGCATGTGCCGGCTCGTAAATCAGGATGGCCGCCGGGTGAACCGCCGCGTAGCGCCGAAAGCGGGCGCTGCGGCCCACCCGAAGGAACTTGTCGCCGCAAGCGCCCAGATCGACCGAAGCGCACGACAACACGGTAATGACTCCGATGACAAATGCGCGTCGCATGCGGCGTCCTCTCTGGGCGTCGAATGTACGCCCTCCCGGAGCGGAGAGTCAATGCCGATGCCGTGGGCTTTTCGTGGGTTTTCTATCGCGGCCGGAAGAACCGGAGCCATCCGGGCGAATTGTCGCGCCATCGCAGGTTTCCGAGCGTCCAGAGGCCGCCGCGGAGGCGCACGAGCGACGTCACAATCGTGCGGCCGCCTTCGCCGATGCTCAGTCCCCTGACCGGATTGTTGACCGGCGGGGACGGGCCCAGATCGGCGATCGCGCGCGCGTGCCCACTGCCGGGATCGAGTTCGACAAGCGACAGCCGCAGCCGTTCGGTTTCGCGAATCCCGTAGATCCGCGAGCCGTCACTGGACCACCTGTGCGCCAGCCAATGGTCGTCGGACAACACGCGCTGTCGCTTGCCGTCCGGGGAGACGAGGACGAATCCCTCGTCCGTTTCCCAGGTGATCCAGTCGTCGTTCGGCGACCACGACGGGCTCGCGTTCGGAATGCCGTCCGTGCGAAGGACGATCGGCGCGTCGCCGCTTCCGACGCGCACCTTCGCCAGCGCCCATCGGCGGTCGGTCCACTCCGTGTACGCGATCCATTGGCCGTCCGGAGACCACGTCGGCGCGCCCTGGTACCCCTCGTGCGAGGGAGGCACGAGTGGAACCGGAGGCCCGCCCGCGGTCTGGGAGATCCAGATCCTCAGGGGCCAGATTGGTTTGCTCGCGTTGCGCTGGTACGCGATCCGCTGGCCGTCTGGTGAGAAGCTGGGCGAGCCGAGCATGATCGTCCGATCGTCGCCGAAGTCGCGCTGGGTGATCAGGGGATGATCGCCACCGCTGCCGTCGCGGTTCCTGAGCCAGATTTCATCCTGCCCGCTGCGATCAGTGACGTACGCGAGGGTGGTGCCGCCCGGCGACCACTCCGGGTCGGATTCGTTCCGCGATGTGGCCAGCAATGAGCGCATCACGCCTTCCGGCAGCGCTATCTCCACGACGTCGTAGTCGGGCTCGCCGGTGGCGAAGACGATCTGCGTCCCATCGGGTGACGACGACGGATACGACTCACTGCCGGGGCCGCGCGTCAGCGACCAAGATCGGTCCTGCCGGAGATCCGCCGTCCACAGGTGCGAGCCTGGCGTCGTCATCGACGTCACGGCGAGCACGAGGTGGCGGCTGTCAGGCAGCCAGGCGAAGCTGGTGACGCGCGGGATGACGTCGGACCACCACTCGAACCGGTGGTACGGCTGCGCCCCTGACATCGGGACGATCCAGAACCGCCAGCCGCGCTCCTCCGGCCGCAAGCCGATCGATCTCGGCACGGCGCTGATCCCGAGCGTGGTGCCGTCGGGCGAGAACGCCAGAGCGCCCTCGACGAAGCGCTGCCGATCGAACGGTGCGTATCGCGCTTCGGCGCCAGTCGCCGTCCGCAGCCACAGCGCGGAGGCGCCGACGATATCCTCCGGCTGCTCGTCGCGCAGAAAGGCGAACGTCCGGCCGTCGGGCGCGATGGCGCCGCGGCTCGCATTCTCGACGACCACCTGAGGCGTTCCGCCAGCGGCGCCGACCGACCAGATGCTCTCCCGGTCACGAGCCAGCGACACGTAGTAGATCCGGTTCCCGTCCGGCGACCAGAACGGATACCTGCAGTCGTACGGGGCTTGTGTGATCTGTGCTGCGGCCTGCGACGACACCCGCCGCGTGAAAATCTGCAGCGTGTCGTTGACGTCGGCCGCGTACGCGATGGTCTGACCGTCCGGTGACCAGGCCGGGAACCCCTGGTATCCAGCGTCCGTTGTGAAGGGCGTGAATTTCAGCGCGCCGGGATCTCGTTCAACCGGCGCAACGATCATCACCGAGAGAACGGCTCCCGCCACGAACGCCGCCAGCGCGGCCGGCGCAAGGAGGCTGCGCTTCCACGACGGCCGGTGTGCCGGCAATGACTGTGCCTGCGCCCGAGACGCCAGCTCGCCGAATCGATCGCGCAGTGTGCGGAGATCGCGGTGGAGATCCGTCGTGGACGCATACCGCTCGCCGCGCTCCTTGGCAAGGCACCGCTCGACAATCCATCGGAACATCGGCGGCATTCGCGCATCGAGCGCGGAGGGCTGAGGGAGTTCGTCGTTGATAATCGCGTCCAACGTCATGGCCGGCGTGTCGCGCCGGAACGCCGGACGACCGACCGCCATCTCGAAGAGGATCAGGCCGAGCGAGAACTGGTCGGACCGGTAGTCGCTGGTGTCCCCGCGCGCCTGCTCGGGACTCATGTACGGAATCGTGCCGGCGCGGAGCCCGGGGTCGGTTCGCGTCTGCGAATCGTCCCGGATGCGCGATTCGCCGGCAGGGTGGAAGCCGACCGGAGACGCGAGGCCGAAGTCGACAATCTTCACGCGCCCGCTCCGCGTGATCATGATGTTCTCGGGCTTCAAGTCGCGGTGCACGATGCCGGCGTCGTGCGCCGCGTTCAGTCCGTCGGCGATCTGCGTCGCAAGATCGAGAAGGCGCTTCGGCGGAATGGGGCCGCTGCCGATCTCTTGTCGCAGCGTTTGGCCGTCAATCAGCTCCGAGACAATGTAGGGTGTGCTGCTGTCGAAGGCGGCATCGAGCACCGTGACGATGTTCGGGTGGTTCAGCGAACTCGCAGCGCGCGCCTCCGCGATAAACCGGTGGGCGCGGTTCGCATCGCCCTCGGGCCGCTCGTGCAGGATCTTGAGCGCTACTTCGCGCGCAAGCCGGGGGTCCCACGCCCGGTACACAGTGCCCCCGCCGCCCTCACCCAGGCGCGTGACGATCCGGTACGGTCCGACGTCGTGAACAGCTGCCGCGTCCGTCATCCAAGGCTCAGCGTCTTACGAATATCTCTTCTCCAGGTCACCCGCCCGATCCTGGTTCCTGCGGAAGCGCTCCGGCCGAACCGCGGCGAGGCTGCTATGGAACGATACTGCACGCCGCATAGGAAGTGGTCTTCAGGGCGTCGAGTTCGCCGCGTGGAGATTGTGCGGATCTGACGGAGTCGGCGATGGATCGCGTTATTTTTTAGCGTCCTCGTCACCTTCGTCACGCCGGTTACCGACTCACGTTCGCGATCGCAAACCACCATCACCGTTCAGCGACGTGATTTCACATGCGTCGCCGGATCGCGACGGAACCTCGACAAGAACGCTCGAGGGGCTCTTCTTGCTTTGAATCCCCGTTCGACTAATCGCGATCAGAACCGTCGACCGGGCCCGACGCCGAAGTCGCCAGAAGGTCGCGCAACTTGTCGACGTCCGGCGGCTTGACAAGATGATGATCGAAACCTGCCGCGCGTGACCGCCGCTCGTCGTCTTCCTGGCCCCACCCGGTGAGGGCAATAAGCAGAATTCGTCCGTTATCGGGCGTCGCCCTGATCCTGCGCGAGACCTCGTACCCATCCATCTCGGGCATCCCGATATCCAGCAGCACCGCCTCGGGCTGAAACGTCTTGAGAATCTCCAGCGCCGCCGGGCCACTATGTGCGACTGTCACCGTCGCGCCGAGTTCGGACAAAAGAGCCGCCAGCGTCTCTGCGGCATCGTGATTGTCATCGACCACGAGAACCCGTTTGGACGGGAGTTTCCCAAGCGACTTGGCTTTGCGTGGGCGGATCCGACGTCCGATCAGTATCGGCAGGTCCACGATGAACTCGCTGCCCGCGCCAAGACCCGGACTTCTGGCTTCGACACGCCCTCCGTGAAGGGTGACCAGAGTGCGAACCAACGTCAGGCCGATACCAAGGCCTCCCTGGCTGCGACGACTCGATCGGTCGACTTGGGTAAACATGTCGAACACTGATGCGAGTTGGGCGGGCGGAATACCGATACCGTCGTCGCGAACGGAGACGATCGCGCGCTCGCCTTCCTTTCGAACGGCGACCCAGATGTGACCACCAGCATTTGTGTACTTTGCCGCGTTAGTGAGCAGGTTGGCAAACACTTGGGTGAGCCGAACCGCGTCACCTGTAACCACGATTGATTCACTGGGCACATCGACCGTCAACTCGTGTCGCGCAGCGTCCACAGTTGGACGGCTCGTGTCGACCGCAGAACGAACGATGGACGCAAGATCAAGCGGCTCACTTTGCAATTCGATCACACCTCGCGTGATACGCGAGATTTCAAGCAGATCTTCCACCAGTCGCACCAAGTGGCTGATCTGGCGTTGCATAACCTCCGTCAACTTCTCGGCCCTCGGGTCCTTGACCCCAGCCAGTTTGAGCAGCTCCAGTCCGGTCAACAGCGGGGCAAGCGGATTGCGCAGCTCGTGAGCCAGTGTCGCAAGGAATTCATCCTTGCGCTGGTCGGCGATGCGGAGCGATTCTTCGGCGCGCGCCCGGTCGGCTAGGTGACCCCGAATCTGATACTGGCGCTCACGTGAACGAATGGCGGTCTGAACGGCACTCAGAAGGGTCGCCGCACGCAGCGGACGCTCCAACACCGTGACGTTGCCGAACGTCCGAAGCATTTCGTGCAAGGCGGCGGAATCAGCTCCACTCTTGGTCAGGATGAGCACTGGAAGATCAGACCATGGGGGTTGTTCCGCCAGAATGGCTCGTAGTGTCGTGTTGTGCTCGGGGGACGCTGCTTCTTCGGGAACGAGGATGGCAGCGGCGCCGAATCGCAGTTCGTGAATCAGCGCGTCAAATGTCGGGCAAATCTCCAGCCGAATGCCGTTGGACGACAGGAGATTGCGCGTAACGGATGCGTCTTTGCTGGTGGGAACGAGGGCGAGCACGCAGCGGTCACGATCCTTGGTGTCGCTCTCGCTCACAGCGGTTTTTTGTTCCCCAGACGGCGGTCGGGTCCTTCGTACACGGGCACACCAGTGAGAATGCCCCGGAAATCAGTCAGCGCGTCGCCGACGCTGATCCGGCCTCCATCGAGACGGAACTCCCGGATCGTGCGCTCATGCTTGCTGCCGCGCTTCTTCATGACTGAAATGGCCTGGCGGACTTCGCCTTTGGCTTCGAAATAGCGCAGGAGAATCACCGCGTCCGCGAGATAGCTGGCGTCCACAGGCGTATGCATCTGACTCCCGATAAGTCCCTGATGCGCGCCGATCAAGATCGTGGCCACGCCTCGCTGGCCCAGGTACATCAGCAATTCATGCAGCTGAATAGTCAGGAAACGTTCTTCGGGCATGGCATTCAGATAGCCGTTCAAGCTGTCCACGACGACAATCTTGGCGTCGCGCTGCTCGACGGCGCTCCGTATTCGGTTCACGAACTCCCCCGGCGCCAACTCGACGGGATCGATTTGCTGCAGTGTGATCCGACCGGCGTCCACGTGGACGCCGAGGTTCACGTCCAACCCGTCGCACCGCGACAGCAGTGTCTGCGGACTCTCGTCGAACAGAAACATCGCCACGTGTTGGCCGCGCCGTGCGGCCGCCGAAGCAAACTGTGCGGCGACAGTTGACTTGCCCGTGCCCGCCGCGCCCACGATCAAGGTGCTGGTGCCTTCTTCGATCCCGCCTCCCAAGAGCGAATCGAGTGCCTCGAGTTCGCTCGACAATTTGGCGCGCGTTGTCACCTGCCGATGTTCTGCGGCCACGAGTCTCGGAAAGACCTCAATCCCGCCTCTCTTGATCACATAGTCGTGGTACCCGCCTCGAAACTCCACTCCCCGGTACTTGACGACGCGTAGTCGGCGACGTTCGGATCCATACTCCGGATTCAGTTGCTCGAGCAACAGGACGCCGTGCGCGATACTCAGAACTTGCAGATCGCGATCGATCGCAGTCAAGTCGTCGAGCAGCAGCACCGTGCACTGTCTGGTCGCAAAAAACTGTTTCAGCGCGAGAATCTGCCGCCGATAACGGAGAGGAGATCCCGCAAGGAGCCGCAGTTCCGAGAGCGAATCAAAGACCACACGGGTAGGTTTCAGTCGTTCAACATCTTCAAGAATGAGCTTGGTGATCGACGCCAATTCGACTTCCGACGGGTGGAACATGGTGTTCTGCTCGTCGAGATCAAGCTCCTCCTCCCGCGGGGTAAGTTCCCGAATCTCGATGCCATCCAGCACCCAGCCGTGCGATTCGGCGCCCGCGCGAAGTTCCTCTTCCGTCTCCGAAAGCGTGACGTATAGCACCGGCTCACCGCGCCGCGCGCCATCCAACGCATACTGCAACGCCAACGTCTTCTTGCCGGAGCCGGGCACGCCCTCGACCAGGAACAAGCGCCGGTTCGTGAAACCACCGGCCATAATGTCGTCGAGGCCCGAAATGCCCGTAGAGGCGCGGGCGC
Organism: Vicinamibacterales bacterium; assembly: GCA_035939575.1. Classification (GTDB taxonomy): domain Bacteria; phylum Acidobacteriota; class Vicinamibacteria; order Vicinamibacterales; family CAVVIG01; genus DATKHR01. Next base: position 23,753 of record DASZFS010000512.1, read on the forward strand.
GCGGCGCGTTCCTCTCAACTGTCGACATGAGCATACCCTCCGTTGCGGCTTTCGGCAGGTGACCGATAGGGGTCAGCTCTGGCGTTTGACCTCCCGTCGGTTTTTCGTCCCGGTTCGGTCGTGTTGTGGGCTAGCGAGGAGGATGGTTCTCAACTTCGCTTGCGTCTTGGCAAAGAATTCGTACCCAGAGCAGCGACTCTTCCGTATAACGCTAGATGACGGCGCCGGTCTGCCGCCATCATAGTGCTCCGTCCGTTGCGCCACAATTGACCCTCCTTAAGAAGGTCAGCGACGGATTGTGCGCGCGCCACGCCATCGTGCAGGATTGCGTAGCACCGAACGAGAAACGCTGCGCAGCAGACATCGGGAAGGCCGAGGAGGACGGCCTTACATCAAGGGGCGAGCGGTGCCCAGCGGACACGGCAGGACGTTCGCTCGGCTCATAGGCCGTAAGTCATTTCAAGAGGTTGCGAGGTCTTACACGATCTTTGGCGTCGTACAGTCGCAGCACATCTAAACCATTGAATCTAAAGATGATCGACGACGAGACGTCGACGTCGCCGACGTGTGGGATAATCACGCTCAGGCCGCTCGCAAACTGTTGATTCTAAATACGGAGAGATGTCCGAGTGGTTGAAGGAGCACGCTTGGAAAACGATTCCGGCGAGCTGCATCGAGTGATACGGAAACATCTCTTCACGCGATCGATTCAACCGACTCCCCGCCGCAGAATGCCTCTTGATGTGAGCCCGTAAACGTCGGTGTTTGTGGGTACTTTCGAGGCGACCTTACACAGTTTCTACACAGTTCACATTTTCAGTTAATCGAACGACCACTCGCGGTCAGTGCAGCTCCATGTCGGAGGCATTCTACTTCAGAGAGACCGGCAATCTGATCGCCCCTCGATGAACGTCAGATTGTCGAGCGTCACCGCTTGGATCGTCGTTCAGCTACGCGATCCCGGCCAAATGCACACGTCCACTGACGATTGGCGGTGCACGCGGGTCGCCCCTCAGGCGATTCACCTCACAGCCCCGTCGAGCTCAGCGTGCCTGCCGCCAAGATGTAGACGAACGCGCCCTTCGTAGCGATGCGCTTGGCCGACGCGAGACCAATACCGCTCGTGCCGCCCGTTACGACCGCCGTCTTGCCTTCGAGTCTACCCATTTGAGTTTCAGCCTTTCCCAAGGTCGCGAGGGCTCATGAGCCGTGATGATCCTCTTTGCTGTGGATCGCGTTCACCGCGTGGAAACCTGCGGCAGGTCAGAACATCCCACCGCCAGCACCGATGATTTGCTCAGTGATCCAGCGGGCGTCATCGGAGACCAGGAACGCCACGACGTCGGCGATGTCCTCCGGTTCTCCGATACGGCGCAGCGGGGTCTGGGCGATCTCGCCGGAGATAAACGTATCGCTGTCTGGCCGCTCTCTCATCGCATCGGTATTGACCGCGCCGGGCAGAACGCTGTTGACGGTGATCTGCCGGTACCCGAGTTCGTGGGCCAGCACCTGGACCAGATGATTGATGGCAACCTTGCTCGCCCCGTAGATCGCGGTTCCAGGACGGGGCATCAGGGCCAACCCGGCACCGATCGCTACCACTCGGCCACCGTCGCGTAACCGGTTGGCGGCCTGGTGCATCGCTATGAACGTGGCGCGTGCATTGGTGTTGAATATCAGGTCGAAGTCTTCATCGGTGGCATCCGCGATGGGCGCGAACCGCCAGGCCGCCGCGTTGGTCACCACAATGTCCAGCCCACCGAAATGTTTCTCGGCAAGATCGAATAGACCGCGCAACTGCTTTGCATCGGCCACATTAGCCTCGGCAACCACCGCCCCGGCACCGCTCTTCTCGATCACCTGGGCGACCTCCTCGGCACGTGCACGTTCATCATCTCCCTGGCGATTCGCATAGTAATTGACCACGATGCTGGCCCCGTCTCTACCGAGACGATCGGCGATGGCCCTACCGATCCCCCGGGACGCACCGGTGGCCAGCGCAACCTTGCCTTTCAGATTCATGTTCCGTACTCCTCAAAATAGATTCTCGCGTTCGCAACTGATCACCTAAGCGATCGTGTGCACTGTCCAGCGGCTAACTCCCTTGTTGGTAATGGTCGGCACCACTCAAAGTCGGCCCTCATTCTGCAACCGCCGCTTGATCTCATAGATCCGCTGTTCACCAGCGCGCAGCGCTGCAGCGCTGGTGTGCACAGAATAGTTGCCGAGGGCCAACTCGTAGGCGTGGGGAATCGCCGAGCCAACGACGAACTCCGCATCGGCCTCCGCAGTGAAGTCGATCGAGGCGGTTGAGGGCTCAAAGATCGCCAGTTCGCCCGCGTCCACTGCTTCTGGGACCTGAAGACGCCCAGTGCTCAGTGAAACCCAGCCGATCGTGTGGTCGGCCGCCGGGGCGAATTGCCATGTTTCCAGCCGACAAACGCACGGCCAGGTAACTAAGAGACGCCCCGTCACTGAGGGGACTCGTCGCCCCCCGATGCGTTCCAATCAGGACTCGCGCTGGACCGTCGCGGACAACCCTGTTTGGCTCCAGATATACGTTCTCGACTGACCCGAGTTCCTGTTCCGGCGAGAGTGCTAACCAGAGCTGGAAGCCACGAGAGCGAGGGCTGTCGCCCGGACCCCGCCGTGCCATGCGCCGTGAGCGGCTTTGAACCATTCGACGCCGTCAGCCGACAGGACACCAGTCGGGCCGCTGGAGTCCTCGTACCGAATCGACCCTTCGAAGAGGTACGTCACCGTGGCGATGCCTGAATGAGGGTGAAGATCGGTGCCGCCGCGGCCGCCCTTCAAGTCGAAGAGATCGAGAAAGACGAAGGGCTTTAGCTCTTGCCCCAGATCGCTGGGACTCATCAACCGCGTAATAGGACCGTGACGGCTTCCGCGAGTGCGACGAACGATTCTGCGCTTGTTTGTCACTATGGCGTTCCTAACCATCCTGGACGTTTTTGATTACGCCCATTGATTGCGAGCACGATGCGCCGTGCCGCTTGAAGACGCGTTAAGAGCTAATGTCGTCATTCGACGCAACACGATGCTCAGCGAGCCAATGATCACTCACCGAAGACTCTGGTGCGGGAACACGGCTACGCTGCCGTGGAACGCCCCGTCAGCGCGCGCCGAAGATCACCGAGCCTTGGTCGCAGCCCCAGCAGACGCGAAGCTTGGTTCTTTCACAAGGCCGGCCTCAACCTGCGCGTATGCGTAATCGGCCTCCAACGCGACGATGCCGCCCCGCTCTCGGGTGACACCGAGGATCGCCTGTCGCTCGGCGGACGTATAGTCAGGCGCCCATTCGGCCAGGACCGACCACAGGCTCATCGGCCTCGCACCGGCTTGAACCATCCGCGCCTTGCCGTCCTCGTGCGCCTCTGTCGTAACGCCGCCGGAGCAGTCGCTGACGAAGTAGACGTCGAAGCCATCCTTCAGCGCGGCGAGCACCGACTGGCACAGACACACTTCCGTCACGAGGCCGGCCATGACCAGCTTCTTACGTTTCGTCTTGTCGACAGCCCCGCGGACCTCCGGGTGCGACCACGCGTGCGTAGATGTTCGATCGATCGGCGTGACGTCTGGGAACATCGCCGCGATCTCCTTGAAGATGGGGTCGGCGAGAATGCTTCCCTTCGCCCCAATGGTCGTCAGCACGGTCGGCACACCGAGATCTCGCGACGCCCGTGCCAAGGCAGCGACGTTGTTGATCATGAGACCCGGGTCGATGGAATGCACGGAAAAGCCGACCATCGGCTGGTGATCAATGAGCATTACCAGCGAGTTGTCGACAGTCAGTTCGTTCGGATTGTTCGTCATGAAGTGTGCTCCTCTTCCAATTGGCTGTTATCGATGGTGTTTCCACTTAAATGGTGATAGTCAGCGAGCTCTTCGCGAGCACGTCCCTGAATGCCGAACTCGCGCACACGATAGCCGACATCGCATCGCCCGCCTTCCCGGCGGGCTGCGTGCTGAAGCGACACTTGTAGGGCGTGCAGTTCTCGAGTGTCACCCCGTTCGATTCGAAGCGCATGAGGAACCGCATCACCTCCCGATCGACCATGCTCACGTCTCTGAGATCGACGACGATCTCGCGGCAGTCTGTATAGAGCTCGAACAGCCGTTTCAGCTCCGCCATCGCTTGCGTTTCGATGTGGCCACTCAGGATGAAGATGCTGAGCCGCCCTCGCGTCGCAGTCTCGATCCTGAACGCCATGGCTGAGACGCCTGACTCCCATATCGAATTAGCCTGGCCGGGGGACATCCGATGACATCGGCGCACCCGTCGCTTCACACTGCAAACAAGTGCCAATAGTGATCTCGTGAAAACAAGTCGAAAAGAGAGGGTGCGATGACGACATCCGGGCAGAATGTCGAATTTCAAGCAGTCGAAGGCTCAGTCGAGCTGAAGAGGGAGGACCTTAGCGGATGGTATGTCTTTTTATGCTGAGCTGCCTGATCCTCGCGTCCAGCGTCGTGACCGACAGCATCGTTCGGCGGCTCCGTAGCCTTGTCGCAGGCCGTCCGCTGCATCCATGGTTCTTCAGATCGTTTTTTCACGCGCGATTCTTTCTCGAGATGGCCGTCCGTTATGCCTCGGTCGATGCCCTGCCAAGGTCACTGCCGAGCGGTTGCGCCGTACTGCTCTATCTGTATTAACTTCGGTGATGAGCAGCCGCAGACGCGGGGTTCGCCATGACTGGGCCAGCATCGTCATGATCCACTTGCTCGAGGCGCGTGTGTGCCTTGAAGAGCCGTTTCGGTCGGCTGTGCATCTGAGAGCTGGGCGCTTGCCCGGACGGTCGCCGGACATCCCCGTTGAGAACCGCGAATGATCGGGACTCGGCGAATCGGCCATCGGGCGTGAGACCGCTGATATACTGCACCGCGTTGTATGGTGTTCGACATCACGAAACTGTCCGAAGACGAACTGCTCGAGTTGAATCGGCGCATTGTCGAGCGGCTGCAGTTCATTCGGTCGGCCAAGAGCCTCGCCCAACTCGCCAGGTTTTCGGTTGGTATGGCAGTGGAATTCGACACAGATGATGGCCGGACGATCTGCGGCACGGTGGCGCGTCTCAATCAAAAGACCGCAACCGTGGTGAGTGCAACAGGACGCTGGCGGGTCAGTCCTTCGCTGCTGCGGCCGGCGGCGGTGACGCACGAATCCGTGGCCGTGTCCCGCATTGTCGCAATGCCGCGCCGGCGCTGATCATCGCTGCTGGATGCCCGGCCCGCACCAGCAGGCGAACAGCGTCGGAGCAATCGCGAAGAAACTCGATGCCGGTTGATCCGCGCGATCCCACGTCGTGGCCGCCAGACACAATCGTGGTGAGGTGCGGAAGTGCCCACGGCGTTCACGAGTTGGCCGAGCGACTCTCACGAGATGGCTCATGGTCGGTCTTCACGGGTGCCGGAGTTCCGTTCTCCGAACTGGTCCGCTCTTGCCGCAACAACCAGGTCAGACGCACAACGGTGGGGGCGATTCTGAGCGCGGGTGGGTCGCTCCGGCCATCGCCTGGTCCTCCGCACCCATCATGACCTCTACGGCTTGACCCCGCAGCAGTTCGATGCGATTCTCAGCATAGCGGAGCCCAATCCGGTGCCGAGACTCGATCGCTGGAAGCCCTCATGATCACGCTCCACGCGGACTTTAACCACATGGATGCCGGCGGGCGACTGCGTCTTGGCGATCTGCGCATGCACCAGCAGACGCCGTTTGCCGAGATCGCGGCGAAGCACGAGACCATCATCTTTGTAGACGGCGAGGACATGGTCCGCGGCGAGCTGGTTTACGATCCCGAGCATGGATGGATCGGGCAGGTGGACTGGTCGACGCAGGATGTCTGGGAATCCTACCCGTCCGCCGTCGCCGCTCGCGGGTGATCGTCCTGCGTTGTTGCAGCGCGAGCTTGTCGCGCCCTCTGAGACCTGCGGCCGGTCAACGCGTGACTTTCAGATTAACGCCAGTGGACGCTGAGGCGGCCGACGCGGCACCGCGCGAGGCAATGCCGTTCACGCCGAAGCAAGGTCAGTATCTCGCGTTCATCTACTATTACACAAAGATCCATGGACGGCCGCCGGCCGAAGCCGATCTTCAGCGGTTCTTCCGCGTCACGCCACCCGTCGTGCACCAGATGGTCAAGACGCTCGCGGCGCGCGGATTCATTGATCGCGAACCAGGAACCGCACGCTCGATCAGGCTTCGACTGACGCGAGCGCAGTTGCCGGACCTCGAATGAGCACATGGTCAAGCCAACGGGCTGGGTCGTGGATATGCGGCATTACATCGATGAGGACACGGGGGACCTGCCGGAGGTCATCCCGGAACGTGTGCTGAGTCTAGCGATCTTCTTTGGCGCCATCGTGGCGTGGGTCACGGATCACTTGCCCGAGGGCGACGAACACACGAATGTGCCCTGTCGACGCAGTCCCCGCCGCCGTCGATGTCGCGGCGACATCATCGCGGAACTCGACCGCACGTCTGGGTACATCGTGTGGCAATGCCCGCTCTGCGGAGACAACGGCATGATTCACGGCTGGGAGGACACGCTGTGGAATCGCCACGGCGGCGTGCGCTCGCAGCCGCCGGTTCCTCCGTCGACCACGCGGCACTGACCCGTATCTCGCGTGTTCTATTTGCAGTCCCTGTTCTCAGTAGCCCAGGGATTGCAATGTGGCGCGGGGCCGCGCTTACGCACGGGTCGGCGGCGTGCCGTAGTGATCGCAGGACATTCGCAGGTCTTACACAATTTCTGCAGACGCCCGCCTTCAGGTCGCTCCAAGTCGCTGAATACAAACATGATCTAGTTTCACGCCAGGAAGGGCGCTGGCGTGTGCGATAATCGGAGGCCGACCGCTCGCAAGTCGTTGATTTTAAACACGGAGAGATGTCCGAGTGGTTGAAGGAGCACGCTTGGAAAGCGTGTGTAGGGGAAACTCTACCGAGGGTTCGAATCCCTCTCTCTCCGCCAATCAAATCATTCTTGCGAAAGCGAGTTCGCGGTTTCGCAGGATCCCGTCTCCAACATGTCTCCAAAACCAGGGCGAACTCCAGGGCAGTCGAGCAGCCGAATCGCACTGTCGAGCGCTGCGGGGCTGAGGTGCATGTACCGCTGCGTCGTCGTGAGATCTTGATGTCCCGCGAGTTCCTGGATGGCCCGTGCCGGCGCGCCGCGCATCGCCAAGTGCGAACAGAATGTATGGCGAATGGGTACCGCTGGCGGGCCCATTGTCGTGGGCTGTATCACACGCCGATTGCAGCATGATCCGTGCGCGGCGCTGGCTTCGAGCCAAGCGCCCGAACTGTGCGGTAGAACGGCCGATTGAACGCCGGGCGTGTCCTTGTCCCGACTGGCGCTCGTCGACAACACGGACTTGGGTCGGGATGACGGTCGCCGTCGCGTTCGTTCAGGCGTCTTCGCCGCACCACCGGCAATTCGCCACCGACAAGCCGCGCACGCCGCCGTCCGTGCGAATTGCGGCCGTCGACGACCGCTTTCTGAAGGCTCGAATCACACCGATCGATGCCGGCGACATCGGCCCGGCGATGCCCATGACGGAGCGTGAGACGATTGACGGCGCGCGCCGTCGTGCGATGAGCATTATCGGTCGCACGCCCAGGGACACTGACGTGACGGGGTGCATCGCAGTCGGCGTCGAGGGCGGGCTCGATCCGCTCGCCGGCGACGACGAACACTACGCGTTGAAAAGCTGGGCGGCAGCTACAGATGGACGCGATGTCGGATATGGTTGCGGCGGATCGATCCTCATGCCGGACCACATAGTACGCGCAGTTCTGGCGGGCTGCGAGCTAGGCGATGTCATCGACGACCTCGCCGGGACCTCCGTGCGCGGCACACGGGGCGCGTGGGGTGTGCTCACCCGCGACCTCGTCGGCCGTCGCGATTCCTTCACAACGGCCATCATTGCAGCGCTCGCACCGTTTTACAACACGGCACTGTACGCGCGATGACATGCCCATGCGCTCAGAAGCGAATAACGAACCCGCCTGACGCGACGACCTTCTGTGCACACGCGCCGGTCTGGCAGACCGCGCCGGTGGCGCGTCACGGCATCGGCCCTCGTACTCGACAATCGCGAGACGCCGCAGGCGAGCGCGCAGCGACGGCGTTCTGGTTCGGCTGGTACGCTCAATTCCTGGAAACCGTGATCATCAAATGACGCGTCACGCGGTATCGACGGCGATGATTCGATCCGCGACGGCGATCATATCCGACGCGACGATGTCGGGCTGCGGCCCGAGCGGATATGGGACGTTCCCGGATCGTGCGACAAACGCCGCCGCATAGCCGGCCCGCAGCGCACCGAGGACATCCCGCGCGTGGGCGGCGACCATGCGTAACTGGATCGGCGCGACCACGAGCTCGCGCGCAACGAGGCCCTACACCTCTGGCGCCGGCTTGAACCGTTGCACCGCATCGACCGCAAACGTCCGTTGTGACGTCGGCTGTCAGCGCCCGTTTCCCGCATCGATCTGGCGCGCTTCCAGCGCGCCTCCGAAGGTGCCGAGCATTCAACCGCGATCCGAAGGGGGCCTGTGCGACGTTCGAGGCGGACGTTCGAGGTATACGCGGCTCCAGACACGAAGGCCTCCTGTCGGTCGTTGGTTTTGCACCGAGCTCGTCACTGCGGCTTCGGACGCTCGCGATCGAGCGGTTTGACACCAATGGTCCACGCGAGGGGCACTGTCTGCGGCGTGAAGCAGACCCGATCGTCGCATGCCTGGTATTCCAATCGTCCGTGAATCGTCAGGCTCGTGACGTTTTGTAGTGCGGCCGTGCCTTCCCGCGACGGATCGAGCGTCACGTCCTGGACGATCCGGAACGGGTGCTGATACACGGGCACGTGCTCATTGAGCGGCTTGAAGAAATAATCCTCGGGCTTGGGGTAGCCGGGCTTCCTTAACAGAAGCCCGGCCTGCGGTTCGATGCTGATCGTCACCGGCCGGTAGTCGCGTGCGCCGGGCGCGTAGACATGCACGTGCGGCCCTGGCGTGATGTCGAGCACGAGGGAAAAATGGGTACCTTGAGCGGCCATCTGATCGGTCGCGTAGGAGGTCACCGTCACGTGGACCCCGTCGATCTTCGTCGCCTGCACGTCCACGTGCTGGCCCAAGCGGACCAGGATGCTCGAGACGGTGTCCCGCTCCTGGTAGGCTTCCTCGAAAAAACGCGACGTGACGATGCCTTGCTTATCGACAATAAAAGTGCCCGGAAACGGATACCCGTACAACGCGTTCTTGGGATCGATCGTGGTGTTGAGGATGCCGTACCGCTTGATCGTCTCCGACCCGGGGTCAGATAACAGAGGGAACGTGATCTCTCGCCGCGCCGAAAAATCGCTCAGAATCGAAACGGGATCGTAACTGATCGCAACCACACTGAGTCCAGCGTGGCGAATCTCGGCTAGGCGGCTTTGCAGCTCCACGAGCTGCGTTTTGCAATAGGGTCACCAGTCAGCCGAACGGAAGAAAACAATCAGGGCACCCCTCGGACCGAGGAGCGATTTCAGCGAATGCGCCTCGCCGTGCTGATCGCGAAGCGTGAAATCCGGTAATGCTGCGCCGACTTGTGGACCAACGCGTTCAACGTCGACCTTCGGAGCCGCAGCGGCGGACTGGGGCTCGCGGGCCTGGCCGACACCGATTATCAGTGAGGCCAGCGCCAAGACGAGAGCGTTTCGAGTTCGAACCGGTGCGTGGCGCATGACGGAGGATCCTTCCCGCTCGTCATAATACCTATTGGCCCTCCGTTTATTCCCTGGCGGGATTGCCTCTGCGGAATCTCATCTGGACGACCACGAATAAGAGAAGGAGTCAGAAACGCAGCACAAGACCGCCCGAGATGACGACATTCTGGACCGACGGGCCGGGCGTGGGTATCGAGAAGCGGCGGGAACCAGTATAGACGTCGCGGATCTCGCCGCGGAAGCCGAGCTTCGGCCAGGTCTTGACGTCGACTCCGCCACCGAACTGCAGCGCACCCGAATTCGTGTCTTGCTGACTCGGGTTGGGGCTTCCGTCACGTCGTAGCTTGGACTCCGAGTATCGCGCGTACCCGGCGCCGATGGTCCCGAACGCCGAGATTGGTCCGCCGACCAAAACGGTCACTCGGACGCCGGGCGTCAGATACAACGAGGCGTACTCCTTCGGCAGCGAGTTGCCCGGCGTCGTGACTTCAAACGCAGGCGATGCGAGAAACGGCACCTCGATCGACACACCGAGGTGATCGTTCGTCCAAAAGCGCCACGCGAAGGTCGCCTGATACGTCAGGCCGCGGCCGAATTGCAGGACCCCGCTCTCGTCAGTCGCGCGCGTCGAACCAAGCAGCAGTCCTACGTCGACCCGATCGTCAGCCCGCGCGGCGCTGGCCACGCTCAGGCCGGCCGCCACGAACACGGCCGCGGCCACCATCCTGTTCCGAACACGCGCAAATTGCTGTCCCATGACTGGGAGACCCTCCACTGTTGCGGGAAATACCAATCCTCCAAGAACATCATTGCCGGGATGCTTCGACGGTCCGCCTCACCGCCAGGCGGCAAACGCAGGATCGATCGTCGTCGGTGACATGTGGTCGAGATAGTTGCTGATGGTCTTCAAGGCGACGCCGAGAAGCACTTCCATCACTTGCTCGGGTTGGTATCCGGCGGACAGAAAACTGGTGACGGTGTCCGGATCGACGTGACCCCGTCTCCCGACAATTTCTCGCGTCAATGCGATCAAGGCATCATGCCGGATGGTCGTCGGTCGCCGGTCACGAACAGCAGCCACAATCTCTGCCGGCACGCCGAGTACCTCTTTCAACATGATGGAATGCGCAGCGGTGCAGTACGGACATTCGTTTTCGAGACTCGCGGCAAGCAGAATCAATTGACGCTCCACGGGCGTGAAGGTCTTGGCGAATTCTGCGTCAAGCGCCAAATAACCTTTGATTACGGCCGGCGAGTTTGCAAACGTCGCCATCAGATTTGGCACGAAGCCGAAGGTCTTGCGAATCTTCCGGAGCACAGGCTTGGAGTCTTCAGGTGCCGTGTCGATCGTCAGCGCGTGGAACAGTGCGGCGTCACTCGGGCGCGTCATGGTCTCGTCCGTTCTGTCATTAACGGCCGGTGGCTGGTTGCAGGATGACGTAGGTGGGCAGGCCGACGGCGTTGAAGCGCTGCATCACTTCCTTGACCGGCGATTCGTCAGGCCGCTCCGCTTGATACTTGATTTTCACGTAGGCCGCGACCGCCGCGTTCACGTCTGCGCTCGCCAGCGTGGTCCGATCCATCACGAAGCAGTTCTTGCACCACGTCGCCCACATGTCGATCAGCACGGGCTTATGCTCGCGGCGGGCCGCCTCGAGTCCGGCAGAGAGCGACCGTGTCCATCCGTCTGTAAACTGCGCCTGCACATTCGACGGCATGACCGGCGCGTCGGCGCGGCGGCTCGAGAAGAGATCGTACGCGACGAAGCTGTAATAGGCCGCCGTGACGAGGATCAGCGCACCGAGCGCCTGCTTCACACGGATCATCCATGGCCCCGGCTTCGGCAAGGACGCGAGACCGGCGCCCGCGATCGGCCAGGGTGCGGCCATACCGACACCCAGACAGAAGGGGAGCGCCAACGCGAGTCGCGTTCCCGTGGCGTACAGGTTGCTGGAGAACAGGACGACTTGAATGACCACCGGGGCGACACACGCGCCCGCCAGGAGCGCGGCGACGGCACCCATCGAAGAAGCAAGCAGGAACGATCCCCGGCCGGCTTCACTGATGCGAAACCCGCTCCCGAAACGCGAAAGGTCGATCACGATGAGATCGAACATCGCGAGGCCGAGCACGACGAAGAGCACGGCAATACCGATATTGAACCAGGGCGAGGCGTTGATCGTGCCGAACGTTCCGGCCGTAAGAATGACGAGAAGGCCGAGTATTCCATAGACGATCGCCATCGCACTTCCGTATGCCGTGCCGAGCATGAAGCCGCGAGCGCGCGAACCCGCTTGTGCGCCCGCGCCGATGATCGCCAGATTGATGGGCATCATGGGTAGCACGCACGGCGTAAGGTTCAGCGCCAGACCACCGATCAGCACGATCAACAGGATTGCGAGCGGCCCTCGTCCCTGGAACATGCCGCGCCCCGTCAAGCCCTGCTCCGAATCGTGAATGAACGCCACAAACTGGGCGGCGCTGCTATAGCCGGTCGTCCCAACGACCATGAAGTCGTCGAGCTGTGCGACGTCGGAACTGCCCTGAGGCGTCGCTCTCGCACCGGGCCCCGGTGTTTGGACGGCCGGCGGACGCTCGCCGCGGCCGAACGCGATGCTCTGAAACGTCGGATCGTCACTGACGGAGACGCTCCGGTTCCTTGGAACGATCGCGATCCTCCATTGCAGGTCCGCAATCGACGGCGGATAGCAAAGGTTCGCATCGCATGCCTGATATCGGAGGTGCGCCGGAATCGATATCTCGCCCGTCGGGGTTGATGAGGCGATCGTCGCCTGGACGCCAATGGCGAACTCGTGCTCGAACACACTGAGCAGGGCGTCGAGTCCAGCCTGTTTCAGATCGGCCGCCTGCGGAAACACGAGTTCGTCGATGCGCACACCGGCCGGCGCATCGATCGAGAGCGTCGTGGGGATCAACGTCGAATCGTGCGGCGTGTTCGATTGGGTGTGGAAACCCTCCGCGAGCGACACCTTGAGGGCCAGCCGGAGTGTGTTTCCCGGGTGCGCGCCGGACAATTCGACGAGCGGCATGATCTCAGCTCTAGGTCGTCGGGCCTGCGCGCGCGCGAGGCCGTCAGTCACGAGAAGACCGGCAATCACCGCGCAGAAGACCGCCGAGAATCGGGGGAACACGTTATCCACTGCGAACCCTTCGCGACTCAGTCGCCGATGGCGGCGAGCGCCTTCATGACGTCAGTGGCCGAAGCGCGTCCGTCGTGTGCTTTGCTGATCTGCGCAAAGCGTACCGTCGCGGCTCTGTCAATCACGAAGGTCGAGGGATACGACGTCTCCTGCGGCGCGTCCCAGCGCAAGCCGTAGGCGACCGTGAAGACGTACGCGGGATCGACGAGAAAACGGAAATTCGATGGCATGTCCTTGTTGGCCGTGAACTCCTCCGCGCGCTGCTTCACCTGATCTGCCGGACCTGGGTAAACGAAGATGACCCGAGCGCCGCTGGCTTCCAAGTCTTTCGCGTGCCCGAGAAAGTCTCCAAACTGACGTGTGCAGAACGGGCACTGATAACCTGGCCAGCCGCGGAGCATCACCAAGACGACCGGGCCGTGGGCCAACTCGGTCGACAGCTTGACTTCGCTGCCATCGAGAGCCGCCAGGGTGAAGTCCGACGCCTTATCGCCGACCTTCGGCATGATCCCGCCAGCGGCCGGGACCGATCCGCGGCAGACGACCAGGACCAGAAGCGCCAACGCGCCCAGAAAGCCGATCCCTCGTGTCGTGCACTGCGCCCGTCGTGTGGTACTCGCGTTGTCCATGGCACTCCTGCTCCTCGATGTGTGTGCGGACTACCCGCTTAGAGAGCGGATTGAATGACTTGCTCGATGGCACCCAAATCGATCGGGCCGGAAACGCGTCGAAGCTCTCGACCGTCTTTGCCCACCAAGACCGTCATCGGGAAGCCGACGACGCCGCCGAACCGATCGGCGACGGCATCAGTGCCGATGAGGATGGGGTAGTTCACCGCCTGACGCGCTGCGCCCAAGGGAAAGCGCTCCGTTCCAATCCACGGTGCGACGACGCTCTTACCGCCTTCATCCATTGCGATACCGAGGACGGCCAATCCGCGGGCGCCGTACGTCGCTTGTAGCCGCATCAGATCGGGAATCTCGATCCGGCATGGCGCACACCACGTCGCCCAGAAGTTCACCAGCGTTACCTGGCCGCGGTACTGGCGGAGCGCGATCTGATGGCCGTCGAGATCGGGCAACGTGAAATCAGGAACCATCGGTCGACCGCCGGCAGCCAGACCGCCCATCGCCAACGTGATGACAAGAATGAGTCGCACGCGTCGCATGCGATACGGATACCGAAGGACTGAGAATTTATTCCGCCGCGGGAAGGACGTTTGCTCAATGCGGACACCGGACGGTCCCCGCCTGTCACTCGGCCGACAGACATTCGCGCGGGAATAAACCATGGTGTCCCGGACATGATTACCAGGTATACGGTCCGGCCCGCCGACGGAGTTGGCACGCTTGGCGACGCGATCACCTCGCCACTTGCGCCACAACTCGGCACCGTGAAGCACCGGAAGAACACCATGCTGATCAAACGCGCAACCGACCTCCGCAGCTCAGAGATTACCGACAAGAGGGCGTATCTCAGCCGCCGTGAGTTCCTCGGCGCCGCGGCGGCGAGCACCGCCGCAGTGGCCACAGGCATGCTCGGGACGGAAGCACTCGTCTACGCAGCCACCCCGGCGCCGCACGGTCGCAAGCTGGAGAACGTCAAGAAGTCCTCATTTGGCGCCGACGAGAAGCTGAACAAGTGGGAAGAGATCACGACCTACAACAACTTCTATGAGTTCGGTATCGACAAAGATGCGCCCTCGATGTTCGCGCGCAACCTCAAGCCCGAACCGTGGAGCGTTGCGATCGATGGCGAGTGCGCGAAAAGAGGGAGCATGCCCCTCGAGGACATCCTGAAGGGGGAAGTGCTTGAGGAGCGCATTTACCGCCACCGCTGCGTGGAGGCGTGGTCGATGGTGATCCCATGGGTCGGCTTCCCACTCGCGAACGTGATCAAGAAATGCGAGCCGACCTCGAAGGCGAAGTACATCGAGTTCACGACCTTCTTCGACCCCAAGCAGATGTCGGCGCGCACGTCGGCGATCCGCTACCCGTATGTCGAGGGACTTCGCATGGACGAAGCGATGCACCCGCTCACGATCATGGCCGTCGGCCTCTACGGCGAGGTCATCCCGAACCAGGACGGCGCGCCGATGCGTTTGGTTGTCCCGTGGAAGTACGGATTCAAACACATCAAGTCGATCGCGAAGATCCGCTTCGTCGAAAAGCAGCCGGTGAGCACCTGGCAGGACCAGGCGTCCAACGAGTACGGCTTCTATGCGAACGTCAACCCGACGGTGGACCACCCGCGCTGGAGCCAGGCGACCGAGCGTCGCATCGGCGAGTTCCTCCGTCGCAAGACGCTGATGTTCAACGGCTACGGTGACCAGGTGGCCAGCCTCTATGCAGGCATGGACCTGAAGCGGAACTTCTGAAACGTGAGGCTGTCCGATCGTACCGTTCGGTTCGCGCTCAAGCCGGCCGTCTTCGTGGCGTCGCTCATACCGCTCGTCTACCTGGCGTGGGCGGCGTTGACCGGCAACCTGAGCGCCAACCCGCTGTCGGACCTGACCAACGAAACGGGCGTCTGGACGCTTCGGTTTATCGGCATCACGCTCGCACTTACGCCGCTGCGGAAGGTCACGGCGTGGAACGGCTTCATCAAGTTCCGGCGCATGGCGGGTCTCTATGCCTTCTTCTACGGAACGCTGCATCTGCTGACCTATGCGATTGCCGATCGGTTCGCCGGCCTTGCGCAGGCCAGCAGCTTGGTTGAGGCGATTGCCATGGGTCGGCTTCCGGCCACGGCGCTGGTGGTTTCGACGGCACGCGCGATGGTGACGTCGATCGGCGAAGACATCTATAAGCGCCCGTTCATCACGCTCGGCTTCGCCGCCTGGCTGACGATGCTGCCGTTGGCCGTGACCTCAACGGCCGGATGGATCCGCCGCCTTGGCGGTAAACGCTGGAACCGGCTGCATCGGTTGGTCTATCTCACGGGAATGCTCGGACCACTGCACTACTGGTGGCTGGTGAAAGCAGACGTCAGCCGTCCGATGGCGTACGCGGTGGCGGTGGCCGTCCTCTTGGGCGTACGCGTGTACTGGAGTCGCGCGCGACGCGCGGCCGTGCCTGCGCGAGCGCCGGCCGCAATACCCTCGCGCGGAATCGCCCGTGCGTCTGCCGGACACGACTAGTACGGCCAGCGGCACCGTGAAGGAAGTTGACCAGCCACTCGGCTGACCCTCCGAACCAACAGGAATATCTTCCGGCTTTGCAGACATATACATCCACGACGGGTGCGGCGGCAATCGCGCCCTCTGTCAGGAGTCCTTGTGTCTATCGCTACAAAGTCACTCTCTGTACTCGGTCTGCTCCTGGTCGCTGGCTGGACGCACCATCGGGAGGTGCAGGGCGCAGCCGTTCAGCCATCGACGCCCAGGCGGATGGTGGTCGTTGAGCTCTTTACATCTGAAGGCTGCTCGAGCTGCCCGCCGGCCGATGCCGTGCTGACGCAGTTGGCAACGCGGCAACCCGTCGCTGGTGTGGAGGTGCTCGCCCTTGGCGAGCACGTGGACTATTGGGATCGATTGGGTTGGCGGGATCCGTTCTCGTCGGCCGCCTACTCCGCTCGTCAGTCGACGTACGACTCCCACGTATTTCACCGCAACGAGGTCTATACTCCGCAGCTTGTTGTCGACGGTCAACTCGAACGCGTTGGAAGCGATGTCGACGCGGTGCAGCGGGCCGTCAAGCAAGCGGCCCAAGCTTCCAAGGCGCTCGTTGATGTGGCCGCCGCGCAAGCAGGCGAGCGATCCCTCCGCGTCAACCTCCACATCACGGTGCCGCCATCGTTGGTACTCCGTGACAGCGCTGACGTGGTCGTCGCGATAACCGAAGACAATCTGGCGACCGACGTGCGCCGCGGCGAGAACCGCGGGCGGACGCTCAGGCACAGCGCCGTGGTGCGCACCTTGACGGCGATCGGAACGCTGGTGCCTGGCGAACGTGAGTGGTCGAACGGCGTATCCGTCCCGCTGGCGACGGATTGGACTCCGGTGAACCTTCGAATCATCAGCTTCCTCCAGGAACGTGGAAGCCGCCGCATCGTCGGCGCCGGGTCGACGAGCGGTTGGTCTGACATGAACACGCCATAACAGCAGTCCACGGAGTTGTCCAAGCGGGCGGCCATTTTCGAGTTCGAAACACACGTAGAGAAAGGGAGAGCGATATGTCCAGATTAGTCAGCTTGTGCAGCGCGGTGATTTTGCTGGTCATCCTGTCGCACGGGTCGAACGTTCACGCGGAACATCACGGCCGCACGTTCGCGTTGGTCATGACAAATGCGACGGAGTCCGACCAGAACCAGATCCAAGTCTATGACGCGAGCACCCACAGCTTGCTCCAAACCCTGTCGACCCTCGGGACCGGCGGGGTCGGCGGTAACAACCGAGGCGTCAAGCAGTACAAGGGCGAGCTCTTCGCAGCGGTCAACAATGGATCCGGGACCGTTGCCGTTTACAGGCGAGAAGGAGATCACCTCACGTTTGACAAGCTGGTGACGACGACCAGCCCGCCCGTGAGTATCGACTTTGGCAACGATCACATGTACGTCGCCGGCGCGACCACGGTCGACTCGTTTGCGCTTCAAGGCAATCAGGTCGAGTGGCGCGATGGCACGGCCGCGCTCGAATTGGCTGACGGCTTCGGCGCGCCCCCGCTTGGCAGCACGGCGCAGGTTCAAGTCCGCGATGGGCGACATCTGCTGGTGACGCTGAAGGATCCGCCGGAGCGGGGCTCCGTCGACACCGTTCAACTCGATGATCGTGGTGCCGTGACCGGAGCCGCGGTGACTGCGGTGGCGGCACCGGTCGGATCGCTGACGCCATTCGGCTTCTCCGTCTACCGGGACGGGACCGCGATCATCACATTGGCGCACACGAACCAGATCGGCCTCTTCCGGGACGGGGCGTTCACGGACGCTATCACGCTGGATCAGAATGCCCCCTGCTGGACGACCAGAGTTGGAAAATACGTGTTCACGGTCAACACCGGCAGCCGCACGATCAGTCGATTGATTGGCACCGGTAGCAATATCTTCGTGGACAACGCCGTGGCCGCGACCGTGACAACCGGCGCGCCGACGGACGCGGACACCGCAGGAGGCATTCTCGGCGTTATCGACCACGCAGCGGGACAATCGCACTTGACGTTGTTCACCTACAACGTCTTCGGTGAGCTCACCGTCAGCGGATCCGCGATCAACCTCGGTGTGGCGAACCCCAACGGTGTGGCCATCATGTCGCCACCCGACGTCGACGAGCACTGAAACGCGAGAACGCAAGGTCTCAGCGGGAGCTTCACGGACGGATGCTCAGCGTCCGGGCAGCTGTGTTCATTCCATGAGTAACGTCTCAGATGACGAGGAGGGTGCGATGAAGTTGAAGTTGATGATGTCGAGCGGCGGCGCACTCATAGCGGCGATGTTGTCGGTGACCGTGGCGGCCCAATCGGGTGGCACCTCGGCGAACGGCGGCAAAATGGACAAGATGGCGATGAAGGACACGACCTACACCGGGTGCGTCGAAGCCGGCAGCGCGCCGACCAGCTTCATGCTGACGCATCTCGCCGCCGACGATCACATGGGCAAAGATGCGATGAAGAAAGATGCGATGAAGAAAGATACGATGGCCAAGGACGCCATGAGCAAAGACACCATGGCGCCGACGACCTGGTCGCTGGCGAGTTCGTCGGTCGATCTGAGCAAGCATGTGGGCCACAAGGTGACCGTCACCGGCTCCCCGGCGCAGAGCAAGATGGACGCGATGGGGAAGGATGCCATGGGGAAGGATGCGATGGGAAAGAGCGCTCCGGTGTTCCACGTGACCGCCCTGAAGATGGTGGCCGCATCCTGCCCGTAGAGTTGCGCCGTTCGTCTGATGTCCAATGTCGAGGGGAGAGAGACACATGGTAACCGTGGCATTGTGGGTTCGACTCGAAGCCAAACCGGGGAGAGAGGCGGAGGTCGACGGCTTCCTTCGTGGGGGACTCCCGCTCGTGCAGGCGGAGCCTGCCACGACGGCGTGGTTCGGCCTGCGACTCGGGCCCTCGACGTTCGGCATTTTCGATGCGTTTCCCGACGAGGCCGGCCGGAGCGCCCACTTGTCAGGCCGCGTGGCGGCGGCCTTGATGGCGAAAGCGTCCGATCTGTTGGCGCAACCACCCACGATTGAGAAAATCGATGTGCTGGCCGCCAAGCTTCCCGGTTAGGTGCACCAATCCGCACACAATCGGCGGTGGCGCCGCTGCCATCACCGATCGCCTCTGCCGTAGCGATTTATTCCTGCGGGATCCATCATGTCCGTCGCGGGCGTGGACCCACCGGTTGGAATAAATCGTCCTACCGGGAACATGATCCATGGTAAGGCGGCTAAGGACCGAGGTGTCATGGCAGAGCAATCGGCGCGAGCCGCCGACGACCACCTGCGGGCGATATTCGAAGCCCAGGCCCTGCCGCACGTGGATCGGCTTTTTCGTCTGGCGATGTGGTTCGAACGCGACCGGTCTGAGGCCGAAGACCTGGTTCAGGAAACGATGCTCCAGGCGCTCCAATCGTTCCACCGCTTCGAGGCAGGCACGAACTGTCGCGCCTGGCTCGCGACGATTCTCCAGCACGTACGGAGCAACCGGCGTCGGGCACGCGACCGGTCGCTTCTCGTCGAGGATCCGGACGACCGTGTGGCCCAGATGACTCCGTTTCAGGCACCGATACCG
This sequence comes from Vicinamibacterales bacterium, assembly GCA_035939575.1. Taxonomy (GTDB): domain Bacteria; phylum Acidobacteriota; class Vicinamibacteria; order Vicinamibacterales; family CAVVIG01; genus DATKHR01. The sequence goes on from DASZFS010000512.1 coordinate 43,353, forward strand.
CAGGATCTCTCGGACGAGGACGTTCTCGCGGCCCTGAAGCGGATTCCGGTTCAGTTTCAAGAGGTCATCGTGCTGTGTGACGTCGAGGAGCTGACCTATAAGGAGATTGCCGAAGTCCTCGCGATTCCGATCGGGACCGTGATGTCGCGGCTTCACCGCGGCCGCGCGCTCCTGCGGTCCGAGCTGGGACCTTCGACGCGGGCGTTCAGCGGTCCGCGTGTGGTCAAGTGAAGCAGGCTGCTATGGAATGCCGTGATGTCCGTGAACTCACTGATTCGTTTCTGGCGGAGGAGCTCCTCACGGAAACAAATCACGAGATCCTGCGCCACCTCGACACGTGTCCGGCGTGCCGCGCGGATCTCGAGGCGCGACGCGCATTACGGCTGGCCGTACAGCGGGCCTTTCGCAATGCCCGCGATCTCGGCCCAAGCGATGACTTCGGGGCGCGCTTGCGCGCCACGCTCGAGGCCGCGTCACACCAAGCTCCAGCTCGCCGCCGCATCAGGTTTCAGGCGTGGTGGGCACTGGCAGCGACCGTCCTGCTCGTCGCCGCGCTCGGGGCGGCGTATCGTGGCCGCGGTTGGATCGCAACAACAGGAGCGCTCGCGCGCGCGGCGGTGGGCGATCACCTCAACTGCGCGCTGCACTTCCGCCTGGCCGAGAAACCGATCACACTCGATGAAGCGGCGCGCCGATATGACATCGCCTATCGGGTCCTGGAGACGCTCCCGCCGAATGACCTGATCACCGGAGGCGGCACTGCCCATGTGCTCGAGCGCCACTCCTGTGTCTACGGCGGGCGGCGGTTCGCGCACATCGTGCTGGACTACCGTGGCACTCGCGTCTCGTTGCTTGTGACCGCGGCTGATGGCAGCGCCGGCGGTCCCACGCTTCCGCGCGACGTGCTTCCGCACGTGACCGCGCCGGATCGCATCGACGCCATGTCGGTTGTGTCTTTTCGAACGTCACGCCACATGGTGTTCGTCGTTGGAGACGTCCCACAGGCCGACTTAGCGACACTGGCCGACGCCGTCGCAGGGCCGCTGTATCGCGGGATGGAGGGCGCGTGAGATGCTTGTCGTCGTTGCGGTGCGACAACACGAGTGTTGGCCACGACCCTCGATGACCGACACCGCTTTGCCGGAGAGATAAACGCCGTGATCGGACGTAGACGTGGACGTGGATCACGGACGCATGAAGGCGAACGATGGCGACAACTCCGCCCGGGAACATCAAAGCGCTGGCGTTCGACGCGTATGGCACGCTCTTCGACGTGTTCTCGATCACCGCGCGCTGTGAGCAACTGTTCCCCGGAAGCGGCGCGGCGCTAACCCAACTCTGGCGCGCCAAACAACTCCAGTACAGCCTCTTGCGCAGCTTGATGGGTCGGTACGAGGATTTTTGGCAGCTCACGGAAGACGCGCTGCTGTACGCCTCGGAGAGCCTGAAACTGGAACTGACGGCCGCGACGCAACAGGAACTGATGGATGCGTACTTGAATCTCGCGGTGTTTCCGGATGTTCGCCCCGGATTGGTGGCGCTGAAGACACGAGGACTGCGTCTGGCCATCCTGTCGAATGGCGCGCCCAACATGCTTGACGCCGCCGTGAAGCACGCGGGCATTGACACCGTGTTTGATGCGATCATGAGCGCCGACGAACTCAACATCTTCAAGCCGAGTCCACAACTCTACCGCCTGGCCTGTACACGATTGAGGGTCGGCACGGGCGAGCTCGGGTTTGTCTCCTCAAACTCCTGGGATGTCAGCGGCGCGGCTTCCACGGGGCTCACGACTTTCTGGGTTCAGCGTTCCGCCGGAGAACCGGCCGACCGCCTCGGCTTTTCCGCGACGTACGTGATGGCATCACTTGACGACCTGGCGGGCCTCTTCGGATAGGAACACATGCGTATCTATCTTGCGTGTACTGTTCGTGGCGAACGCAGCGGGGTGTTGGCGGGTCGGGCCATCTGTCAACGGCTGCAGCAGCTCGGACACGAGGTCCTCACGACCCATTTGCTGGCGGAGGATGTCGAATCGGCGGAAGCCCAGCTGACCGAAGAGCAAGTCTATCGTCGCGATATCGACTGGCTCTCCCAATGCGACGTTCTGGTCGCCGAAGCCTCAGGGTCCAGCTATGGGGTGGGGTTCGAAGTCGGCTATCTGATTGGTCGCGCGCGCGAGACAGACAGCGGGTGCTGTTGGTCTACGATGCGGCCAGGCGTCATGCGGTGTCCCGCCTGGTTAGTGGCAACTGCGACGACGCGTGTACCACGTTCGCGTACCATTCAATCGAAGATCTGACAGCGTTCATCGATCAACACGTCGGGCGTGGTGAGCAGCGCGGCGACAGATCGTAGACCTTTTTGCGTGGCAGGAGGCAGGGATGCAACCGACATTTACGGCGACGATCGAGCAGGTGAACCAGACCACGTCGAAGGCGACGGTCCGAACGCACACAGTCCTGGTTGACCGCAGCGTGACAAAGGGCGGTTTCGATCTCGGACCGGCGGGCGGCGAGTACCTGTTGGTGTCGCTGGGCGGCTGTTTCACCAGTCACCTCCTGGCGGCGATTCGTGCGCGTGAGGCGGCGATCACGAATGTCCGCGTCGCGGTGACGGGTGCCTTGGCTGGCACGCCCGAGCGGTTCACCGCGTTCTCGATGGATGTCTCAGCGGACTGTCAGGATGCCGAGCTCGCCCGCAAACTGATCACGATTGCCGGGCGTGCGTGTCAAGTCGTGAACACGCTCCGTCGCGTGGCGACGATTGGCCTCACATACCAAGGCGCGCCGATTGAACTGGACGAAGCAGCGCCCGTCAGTGCTGCGTTACAGGTCTGATGAGGGGTGGATTCGTATCGGTCCTGCACGGACACATTCAGCAGGTTCCTTGAGGACCACGATCACGAGCTGCCGCGCACCGTGCTGCGCTACTCCATCGAGCAAATGCACGCGGAGAAAACGCGCTATTTCCTGGGCCTGAGGGAACGACGGACGTCCTCGACTGACGAGCGGAGTCGTGCTTACGGGGTTGAACCTACTGCTCGCGCGGCGCGAAGGTTGTTGCGCGCTGCGTTGAGCGCGATGCGCAGCTGGTGAGGGTCGCGGCGGACCTGAGTGAGTAAGAGGCCGCCCTGGATGCTGGCCATCGTCGCGGTGGCGAGCGCTGCGGGATCCGCGTCCTTGCGCAGCTTGCCACGGGCTCTCATCCTCGTGAGGCCATCGCGCACGTGCGCTTCCCAGCGGTTCAGGCCGGCCGCGAGCGCCGCCCGGGCGTCTCGGTCGCGTTCCGCGAGTTGACCGACGAGGACGCCGATCGGGCAACCGCCACGCCCTTGCCGATCGATCTGATGCTGGACGAGTGCGTCGAACCAGCGGTCGATACCGGCCCAGGAGTCAAGCTCGTAGAGGAGCTCGCCCTGGTTGTTGAGGACAACATCGGTGGTGACGTCGATCACGGCGTGAACGAGATCGTCGCGGTTGTCGAAGTAGTGATAGAGCTGGCTGCGGCTGGCGCCTGTTCGTGACCGGACGTCATCGAGGCTCATGGCGGCAACGCCCTTCTCCGCGATGAGCTCGGCTGCAGCTTGCACGATTCGCTCGCGCATCGCACGTCCTTTCGCCGTTGCGGGTGCGTTGGCGTTCTCCATAACCGCATCGTAACTTAAGTGGACTTGACAGTCCAATTAAAGTCACTTAGAGTGGACTGCACAGTCCAATTACAGGAGACCAACATGAGCGAACGACACAGGCTTCAGAAGGACGAACCGATGCACGAATTGAGCGGCCAGCGAGCGCTGGTGACCGGTGGCACGTCGGGCATCGGTCGGGCGACGGCGGAAGCGCTCGCGCGCGAAGGAGCGCGTGTGCTGATCAGTGGCCGGAGCGAGGCACGTGGCGCAGAGGTGGTCGCCGCCATCAAGGCAGGCGGTGGTGAGGCGGAGTTCGTGCGGGCCGACCTCGAGTCGCCCGACGACGTGCGTCGGCTCGCCGAGCGCGCCGCCGATGTGGACATCCTCGTCAACAACGCCGGCGTCTTTCCAGCTGGGGCCACCCATGAGCTTTCCGAGGCGGCGTTTGACGAGGCGTTCGCCGTCAACGTCAAGGCGCCGTTTCTGTTGACGGCGGCGATCGCGCCGAAGATGGTCGCGCGCGGCGGCGGCGCGATCGTCAACGTCACGACGATGGTCGCCGAGTTCGGGATGGCGGGGCTTGCCGCATACGGTGCCTCGAAGGCCGCCGTGGCATTGCTGACCAAGGCCTGGGCGGCGGAGTACGGCCCGAAGGGCGTGCGCGTCAACGCCGTCTCGCCCGGTCCGACCGCGACTCCCGGTACGGACGCGATGGGCGATGGGTTCGGCGCCATCGTGTCGACCATTCCGCTTGGCCGCGCCGCCGAGCCCGGCGAGATCGCCGCGGCGATCGTCTTCCTCGCCTCAAACAAGGCGAGCTACATGAATGGAGCGGTCATCCCCGTCGACGGCGGCCGGGTGGCCGTGTGATCGGAAGGCGGGTTCGGCGCACGGCAATAATCCCTTTGTCCCGATCGTAGTGCTCTCGATCGGCGCTTTCATTCGGGATCGCTCGATTGTCTTCTGATACGCAAATTGAGCGCCGATCTGCGCAGTAAGCGGCCACGGACCTGTCGGAGTGCCATCGCGCCCTGATTGCCTGATTCTGCGTACATTGCGGGCTGCGACGGCGCGTATTCCACGGTCCGCGAGGCGCTCGGCATCGGTTTTCCGGGCGGCACGTACCACCATCTCTTCTATGTTGCCGACGTCGACGCGCGGGGCGCGGTGATGAACCGCGAGCTGCACGGCGCGCGGGACACGGCCGACTTCCTGCTGACCGCCGCCGCAAGCATGAGGATGACCAGGCACGTCGCGAAGGCTGCGAAAGGGAGAAGCAACACCCGAGCAGCTGCTCTATTTGGTGTTTTATTGATGAGGCGGATTTTCGCAAGTGGCGGGTCCGTCTGCCAGGATGTCTCCAAAGCCGGGAGCTCAGCGGATTTCTTGATCCGCAAAATCGCCGGCGAATCTGTGCTCTCCTGCGCGAGGGCTGCTCGAGCCACGCGGATAGTCCCGCCACTTGACGTTCGGGAGTGACTCCGGGGGAGGCAACGTCCGAGAACGGGGTGACCTCCACGTCCGTGATACCTCTTAATCGTGGTCCGGAGCCCTCCTGCGATCTGGCACGGCGCGTCGTATGAGCGTCGGCCCGGCTCCCAGGCCGAGCCGACGCTCTTCCTGACGTTCAGCAGGAGGACGCTTTCGGTCTGCTGAGCGTCGTGCGCGTGTGTCGAGTCGAGCGGCTACTTCGCGGTGATCACCAAATGATCCCGGCGGTTCTGCGACCAGCACGATTCGCCTTCCTCTCGGCAGAATGGCGCTTCCTTCCCGAGGCTGCGGGTGAGAATCCGATCGGACCCGACGCCGAGATTCGTGAGGTACTCCTTGACGATCTGCGCTCGTCTGTCCCCGAGTGCGAGGTTATATTCGGCCGTCCCTCGTTCGTCGCAATGACCGTCAACGCGGATCACGGTCTGCGGCCATTTCGCCAACCACTGCGCATCCTGTTGCAGCGCGTGCCTGGCGTCATCTCGCAGGACGCTTTGGTTGTAGTCGAAGAACGCGTCGGTGAGCGGATGCTCGGCATTCAGCTCGTCGACGGACTTGCGGCGAAAGATCTCGGCGTCAGACAGCGGTGCCGCTGGGCGGACCGCCGGTGACGCGGGTGGTGGTGCGGGCGCGGGCGGACGCGCAGGCACGGCGGGGGGCGCCGCCGTGGTGCGCATGGGAGCGGTCGCCGGCGGCCGCGGATGGCACGCCGCGCCTGCAAGCACGAGGAACACGAGGGGACACCACGATTTGACGGTCGACATGGCTACCTCCAGAGGGAGTGGGGCGCGCAGACACGACTGTACACGGCTTTATCGTTTGAGGTCAAATGAATGACCGGAACGGGCGTGACGCGTGAGCTATCGTGGCGGCTGCGATAGGTCCTTGGGTGTCGCTCTTTCTCGCTGTATCATCCAGCACCATGCCACAGGGGGAAGGACCGCCCGCATACTCGCTGGATCCCATCCTGGATTTCATGCGGCTTCTCTGGTCCATCGAACACGGTCTCCAGCGGATGTCCAAGCGGATGGAAAGCCAGTTGGGCATCACCGGACCGCAACGACTCGTGTTGCGGGTGGTCGGGCGGTTCCCCGGCGTGTCTGCAGGAGAACTTGCGGACATCGTCAAGTTGCATCCGAGCACGATCACGGGCATTCTCCAACGGCTCGTCCGACGCGGGTTGCTCGAGCGCCAACGCGATCCCGCCGACAACCGGCGGGCGTGCCTTCAGCTCAAACCGCGTGCGGTCGCCTACACCCGAACATCGTCCGGGACCGTCGAGAAGGCCGTCACGTACGCGCTGCGCCGGGCTGGCGCGCCCAACGTTCAGGCGGCCCGGAAGGTCCTCGGGGAAATCGCGCAACGGCTGAATGATGTCTAGGCGGCACGATCGCCGCTGATGCCTCTTTCGCGACGGGAGGGTTCCATGATGGCCACGGCGGTCTACTCGATGTGCGCGTTCGCCAGCACAGCGTGTGCGGTGCTGCTGTTTCGGGTGTTCTGGCAACACCGCCACCGCACCACGCGCCTGGTCCTCTGGAGCAGTCTGTCCTTCGCGTGCTTTGCGGTGAGCAACGCCCTGGTGTTCGCGGACCTCGTCGTCTTTCGGACCGCTGACCTGGCCGTCGCTCGCGCGGCCACGGCGTGTCTCGCCAGCGCGGTGCTGCTGTTCGGTCTCATCTGGGAAACCGAGTAACCCATGGCCAGCTTCCTTGATGGCGCCGTGACGATGGCGTGCCTGGCCATCGGGGCGTTCTTCGCCAAATACTGGCGCGATTCACTCGATCGCCTGTTTCTCTGCCTGGCGGTCGCGTTCGGGATCTTCGCGATCAACTACGCGGTCCTTGGACTCCTTCCCCTGGCGGACGAGCGGCTCGCCTTTGCCTTCGTCCTGCGGCTCGTCGGGTTTGTCGCGATCTTGATTGGCCTCCTGATGAAGGGCCGGGAGCTGGCGCCCTATGTGGAGACGGCGAATCGCGAGTCCCGTCACTAGGTCCGGTCAGCCGTTGCGCCGCGGCCGCTGACGCGGGACGCCGAAGAGGCTGTCGCGGGTGATGACGCCTTCGACGCGTCGAGCCTCGTTGCGGCTCACGACGGGCAGGACGCCAGCGGTCTCCGACAGGCGCTCGAGGACGGTGTCGATGGGATGGTCGGGATGCGCGTGTACGAACGAATCCTCGATCGCTGATCCGACAGGAGTCTCGGTGTTCTCCGACGCGTGCCACGCCTCGAGTTGCTGATGGGTGACCACGCCGACCAGCCGATCGCGCGTGCCGACCAAATACGCTGGAGCTCGGTGTTTCAATGCCCACTGCCACGCGCCTTCTACCGTCGTCTCCTGGGCAATGAACGGCACCTCGGTGAGCATCACGTGACGCGCGGTCCGGGCCGTCCCTGTGCTCGGCATCGCCGTTGACGGCAGATGCACGCCGTCCTGATAGAGCAGCGCGTGATACACCGGCACCGGCTGAAACCGCCTGGAGATCACGAAGCTGAGCATGTTGGCGACCATCAGCGGCACGAGAATCTGGTAGTCCTGGGTAATCTCGAAAATCATGAAGACTGACGTCATAGGGGCGCGAATGATGCCAGCGAACAGCGTGCCCATGCCGACGAGCGCGTACGCGCCGGGGTCGCCAGTGGGAAAGGGCGCAATCCGCTGCACGAGGATCCCGACTGTCCCTCCCGCCATCGCGCCGATGTAGAGGCTCGGCGCAAAGATGCCGCCGGCATTCCCGGACGCGTAGGAGATGATCGTCGCCCCCAGCTTGAGGAAGCAGAGCAACGCCATCGTCTTGAGCACGAGGCCGCCGTTGAGGGCCTGGTCCACGTATTCGTAACCGACGCCCATGATGGCCGGCGATACCAGGAGGATGGCGCCAATGGCCAGGCCACCCATCGCGGGCTGCCACACCTTCGTGCCCGCCGGCATGCGAAGGAACACGGAGCGCAGCGCCAAGAGGCCCTTGGAGAACAACAATGACACGACACCACCCAGGACGCCGAGGGCGGCATAGGCGAGCAGCTCCGCCGGATGGACGAGACGGTACGCCGGCACGTGGAAGAGTGGTTCATTGCCGAGAATGGAGCGTTCGACGATGACGGCGGCCACGGAGGCGACGACCGTCGAGCCGAGCAGCCCGGCGTTCATGTCGCCGATGATTTCCTCGAGTGCGAATAGCACCGCCGCGATCGGCGTGTTGAATGCGGCAGCCAGCGCTCCTGCAGCGCCGACTGGCACGAGATCGCGGATGCGGCCTGGGGAAAGTTTGAGCCAACGCCCGATCACTGAGGCGAGACCGGCGCCGATTTGCACCGATGGACCTTCCCGACCCATCGAATGGCCCGACCCAATGCAGAGCACACCAGTCAGGAACTTGCCTAGCGGAACGGGCCAGGGGATCTCGCCGCCGGACAGGTGGTAGGCCGCTTCGGTCTGGGGCACGCCGCTGCCCCTCACATTCGGGAATACTTTCGCCAGCAGGAACCCGGTCGCGATGCTCATCAGCGGCGGCACCGCGAAGAGGCGACGACGGGAGGGTGCGAGACCGAACAGCCGGTGGCTGGTCCCTTCGATGGCGAGCGTGAACAGGACCGCGGAGAGGCCTGCCAGGACGCCGACGACGATCGTGAGGACCAGAAAGAGCTGATTCTCGCGGAGGCGGAGCTGTTGCGGGCGCGGCAGCGGCCGGCTCACCGCGCGTCGGCCCCGTGTTGGCGCCCGATGAGGAGGAGCGCCTGATCGCGCGCCGTCAGTGGCCCGCACTGCTGCTCGACCTGGTGCTCGATGCGGTCGATCAGGTCGACACCCGCTTCAATGGTGTCTTGATCCATCACGTCTCGCGGCTTCAGTTGATCGGCGAACGTGTCCATGTCGCTCTGGACGACGGTCATCGCATCGGTGCGCCCGCCGCGCTGGGCCAGGCACACAGTCAGTCGCTCCTCGGCATAGGTGAAGTCCTCGACGAGTCGCCGCCGCCGCTCTGATGACCCGATGCGATTGGCCAAGGGGTCGTCGGACAAGACGAGATCCACGATCTCGCGCGTCCTCCCGATATCCTCGACGTCCGAGGGCGCCCGGTGCAGGTAGGTCCGCGCGAGCAGGTAGTTGCCCAGATGAAAGGCGGCCGTTCCTGCGCCCAGGAGCGCGTCACGATTCTCGGGAGCCAGGAGGAGAGTTCTCTGAAACTGATCCAGCGCGTGGGTGGCGTCGCCGGCGGTCGCGAACAACCGCGCCACGTCCAGGCGTGTGGCGGCATCGTCTGGAAGGTCAGTCGCGGCGAGCGAGAGCAGCTCCGCCTGCGCGCGACCGACCTGGCCACGGGTGAGGAGGAATCGGATCAACTCGAGGCGCACGCGCCGACGGGCGTCGGTCTGGTCGCTCGGCCACGCGGCGTACAGCGCATTGTGATAATAGCGAACGGCCTCCGTGACATCCTGGCGTTCAGCCGCCAGCCGGGCCAGTTCCAGGTTGATGTCCGGATCTTCCGGCGCCGATTCCCGTAATGTGAGCAGTGCGCTGCGCGCGGCCTCGTAGTCCTGCTTGAGTGTGAGCGCACGAGCGAGCGCGAGCACGTAGCGTCGCTCGGCGCGGTCTCTGACCGTCGCCCGGCGAAAGTCATCGATCGCCGCGTCGAGCTGCCTTCGCTCGAGCTGCTGTTGCCCGCGGCGATACCATTCCGCGGCGTCGCGCAGGCTCCTGTCGTGGTTGCTGGCCGCCACGGCCCGCGTCAGCGCGAACGTTGCGACGGCCACAATCAGCAACGCGGCGAGTTGGAGAAGTTCGCGATGGACGAGCGCGGCGCGTTCGTCAGTGTCACCGGACGTGTCGTTGAGCGAAGTCACGTGGCTGCGCGCTCGTGTGCGTGGCTCAAAATCTGAGCTTACCACGCATTAGTTGCGGGTCAAAGGAGTCACTATCCGAGGAGCATGAAGGCTCTCGAGATTGGCCGACACGACGGATCAGGATCGCTCGACCAAGGCCCTAGCCCCTCAGGTTGAACGTCCACGTGGTGCGCGACGTCGGGTCGTGGAGGTTGTTGGTACGAACGTGGATCGCGAGCGGCGCGGATGGCAGAAGACGCGCTCCCGCGTCTAAGCGTGGACGGTGGGTGACTCATTGGTTCCCAGTCGGTAGTAGCCAAGCAGACGTCGGACGGTCAATCCTTGCACCAGAATCGAAAACACGACGACTGAATACGTGCACGTCAGCAGGAGGTCTCGCGCCGGAAACTGGGGCAACGACAATACCATCGCGACGGAGATGCCACCCCGCAGCCCGCTCCACGTCAGCACCGGAACGATGCCGCGTGCAAGGCCACGGCCGAAGCTCATCGCCGCCACGGGTAGGCCGACAGAGATCAGGCGTGCGAGGAGCACGACAAGGACAGAGACCAGCCCAGCCGCAATCGCACGCGGTCCGGTCGACACGGCGAATACCTGCGTGCCCAGCAGCAGAAAAAGAACGGTGTTCAGAAGCTCGTCGATCATGCTCCAGAACGCATCAACAAGCTCTCTCGTACGCGCGCTCATCGCGAAGCGCCGCCCGGGATTCCCGATCAGCAGCCCGGCGACGACCACCGCGATCGGGCCCGACGCATGGATCGTGAACGACACCGCGTACGTGAACATGACCAGCGCCAGTGTGACCAGGAGCTCAAGCGGGTGATCATCGATGCCCATAAGCGTGCGATAGGCGACAAACCCGCAGCCGAGTCCAAGCATGGCGCCGCCGCCGACCTCGCGCACGAAGAACGCCAGAAGGGCACTTGTTGCCGGCGCAGCGGTCGGAACCGTCGCGAACAATCCCGCCAGCGACGCGAGCGCCAGAAAAAGCACGACGCCGATGCCGTCGTTGAACAGCGACTCTCCGGCGATCTGTGCTTCAAGGCTCTTGGGAGCGCGCAGTTCCTTGAGCAGTCCCATCACCGCGACAGGGTCGGTAGCGCGACAGTGATGAGGATCGCGGTGAGGTCGAAGGTATGCATTCGTTCGAAATGGTATCCGAAACAGGGGTGTTCCCTGATATCCCGCGCGGAGAGAGGCCATCGGCGGTGCTGTTAGAGAGACGCGCGGGACCTGCGCGGCCGGCAGAACCAGCCTCGAGCGGCGACGATGAACAAATCGTTTGAGTCCATACTATCGATGTGCTACAACATGGCGTCTAGGAGCAGCCTGAATGAAGAGGACGAGCATCGGGACGTGGTGGGCGTTCGCGGTCAGTGGGTTGGCAGGCGTTCTCATGGCCCCCGGTGTGCAGGCTCGGTCCGCCGCGGATCCGCTGCCGCCGCAAGTCGCGCAGCGGTCCGAGGCGAATCAGACGACCGCGCGAAGTGCTCGCGTCTTTGGATCCGATGCCGGCATCGTGCTGAATTTCATCAAACCCGAGAAGTCGGCGGACTTCGAAGGCGTGATCGCGAAGCTTCGGGAGGCGCTGCAGAAGAGCGACAAGCCGGAACGCAGACGGCAGGCCGCCAGCTGGAAGGTGTTCAAAGCCCTCGAGCCAGGCGCCAATGGCAGCGTGCTGTACGTGTTCGTCATCGATCCGGCGGCGAAAGGCGCCGACTACGCGGTGTCGAGCATTCTGGCAGAGGCGTTCCCGACCGAAGTCCAGACGCTCTACCAACAGTACGCGGGCGCCTATGCCGCGGGTCAGAACGTTGTCAACCTGGCCCTCGTCGCGGCGCTGGGACAGTAATGTCAGCGGCGCTGAGAAGGCGGAATGACTCGGCGCGCGTTAGGGTCTCGCTTCGCCAGCATAAGCAACGCCCAGATTGTCAGGTTCTGTTTTTCAGAGCGTCGAGTTCAGCTTGAAGTTGAGCGATCCGAACGAACTGCACGTCGAGGTCGTGTCGGTTCTCTTGGACTTTCAGTTGTAGACGCGCTACGAGGGCTCGGAGTCGCTCGCTGGTTCGACGCTCGCGCTGAAGGGCCAGCGTGGCCGTCCGCAACGGCGACGTCTGAGGTTTGGTCAATGGGTATGCTTGGCGCTAACGATATGCTCAAGGGTTCCAAAGGTCAAAAGCGCGCCGTGCCGATGTGATCTCCAAAGGCGTCCATGTCATGAAGATCGCCACCGGTGAAGACGAAGAAGACATTGAGTCGCTTATCCAACGGCTACGGTGTCGATCGCACGTCCCTGGCCTGAAGGACATTGAGGGAGAGCCTCAGCCCGTCGGTCACGGGTGGCGCCTGTGGCCCGATCGGGCCGCCAAAGGCGGCCAACGCGAGCCGATTGGGATCGTCGAGGTTCGCCACGACTTCGATCTTCGTGCCTCGGGGCAGGAGCATCGGGTGATCAAACCAGTACCGGCGCGACCAGTCGGCGCGTGTGTTGAGCCGAATGAGCGGGGTCTTCGTTCCGTCGGGAAGCACGGCCGTCGCCACGATGATGATGTTCGGAGGTATCTGATCGGGACTGATGGCTAAGGCCCGCACCTCACGGTCAATCGACTGGGCGAATGTGAGGATCTGGCCGGACGGGGCGGTCCCGGCGGGTTCGGCAATCGGCACCGTCAAGAGACTCGCGGCCGGCTTGTTCGTGAAGTACAGGCCGATCGTGCTCGCATCCTTGAGGCTCTTGCCCTCGAATTGCCAGGTTTTCTTGTAATGTACGCGAACAAGCAACTGCGCCTTGGCCGGCAACTCGAAGGCCGTGCCATCGCGGTCCAGTGACTCGGGATCCTGTCCCGGCACCCAGCGGCGCAGCATGCGGTCAGGACTGAACGGCGTGTCGTCGACGTCGATGACCGCGATGGTCGCGCTGCGAACGATAGAGGTCGTGCCGGGCTGGAGATCGACCGCCCGCACCCATCGCGTCTCGGTCACGCCAGTTGGCACCGTGAACTCCTCCATCTGCTCCATTTTGTCCGTCGGTACGGCGACGGCGGGAAGCGCAATCGTCAGATCGGGCGGCCCCAGTGGCCACGCGTCGCCGAGTGCGACCTGTGGCAGCTGCTGATCGGGGCGCCCCCGCGGATTGCCGCCCGTCGCCCAGGTCAACAGGATGTCGAGCTCTTCAGCGGTGAGGCGCTCGGTGTGCTTAAACGAGCCGAATCCGGGCTGCGCGCCCCACGGCGGCATGTGCGACGCGACGAGCTCCGCGCGTATCGACTCGGCCCATGGAAAGGCCTCCTCGTAGGTCATCAGCGACATCGGTGCGATGCCGCCGGCGACGTGGCATCGACCGCATTTGGCGCGGACGACTGGGAACACGTCGTCGTTATAGGTGTACTTCGAAGTAATCGGTTTATGCGCTTCGCCTGTCCGGACGGCGAGCACGCTGGCAACTGTGGCCAGCGCCAGGGTCATCGCACGACGAGAGTGAGCCGTGAGGCGTTTCATGGCTACCGTCCAGGGAAGAGGGTCAGGATGGCCTTCGAGGCTTCGGCGAAGTCGTGGAATGCCTCGGTGATCTGCTCTCGATTGCCGAGATCCCCGAAGGCGTCGAGGAGATAGGCATCGCGCACCACCGTCGTGAGGGCAGCTTCGGAGGCCGAGCGACGGTCCGACGGGACGTCGCCTTGGTGCGTTTCGAGCGCGATGGCGAGATCTTTCGCCTGAAAGGCCGGCACGTAGACCTCACCGAAGCGTCCTTTGTCGATCAGATCTCGGATCTGATCGGTTCGTGCGCGCAGCTGTCCCAGCAGGTCAGGCACCGCCGTTGGCAACGGTGTCGTGAGGTAGCCCGGGCTGACCGTTGGAGGAAGGGAGGGTGAAGCTGGCGGTGGGGCGACCTGAGGTGGTGCGAGCGCAGCCGATGACTTGGCGGCGACCGGCGGCGCAGCGACGCTGGCAGACGTCATCGTTCCGACCGCTACCCGCCCTGGCTCGATCGAGTACGCCGTGAACTGAAAGTCGAAGACATCCTGTTTGACCGCCTCCGACTTGAACTTGATTCTCGCCTGCATGGTCGCGGGGAGCGCGGACGAGGCGACGGCGGCTTCCAGATACGAACTGCGGCGGGCCGGCACGAGATCGAAGGCCTTTCCGTTCATGACGACGTGCGCGGCCACGGCGCGGACCTGGTCCAGCGGCAGCGGTTTGGTGTAGTCGTCGTAGAGGTACACGCGGAACACGCCTGCGCGCGGATAGGTGCCCTCCAGGTGGTGCCAGTTGTCGGGAGCCATGAAGAACAGGCCCCCGTGCTGGGGATTGTGATTCCCGTGCGGCCGCGGGAGGTACTGCTCGGTCATGGGCGATCCGTCCGGGCAAGTGCCGGGTTCGAGGGAGGACTTGGCGGCGCCAGGACACGCCCAGTTGATAGACATCGTGACTTGAATGAGATCGCGGCGATCGATGGGGCACTTGCCGGGTGCATCGCGGTGCACGGCGGCATGCACCGGACATGTCCACGTCGTGTCGAGCCGCACCGGGTTCAGGGTCATGCCGCAGCGGGGGCATTTCCCAGGGTGGTCTTCGATGATGTCGCCATCGGCCGGCATCGGGCAGACGTAGGAGACGGGCGGCAGGTCCGGCCTGGTCGGGGGCTGTGTCGTCTGACGAGGCGTGGCGGCGGGGCTGGCGGCGAGCGCAAGCACGGTCGCGACCACAGCATACTTGGACATCAGTCCTCCTGGCAGCTTCTCGTCGAAGGCGACCACAGCGGCTGACGCCGACCTCGGCGCCGCGCGCAACGACGACGCCTCCGACTGCCGCCACCATCGCGCGCCTCGATCACTCGTGAGCCCTGCCGGGCGTGGCAATGCGTTGGACGGCCCAACCCGGATCAGCATAACGTGGATATATTTTGAGGTCAAATCATATTGTC
>DASZFS010000513.1:0-15337 GCA_035939575.1 Vicinamibacterales bacterium
TGACCAGCTGTCCAACCCATGAGAACCTTGACCTTGGGGCGAGGCAACTGCACGCGGCATGAGTCTTCAGGCCATCTCAGAGCCTTCAGCCCGTTCCTGAGCCACCAGTCACATACGTGTTGGCTACCGCGTAAGGTAGGAATGCAGCGCGACAGCGTTGTTGTGCTTGACGTCGCGGGCGCCGAAGAGCAGCGTGACGCGGCCGCGCCGGGAGGCGCCCACCAGTGCCGAAACCGCCGGCGTTTTGCCGTCGAGCTCCTCCGCGTAACGCTCCTTGAACTCCGCCCAGCGCGCCGGGTCGTGGCTGAACCAGCGGCGCAGCCGCACGCTCGGCGCGAGATCCTTCAGCCAGAGATCAACCGCCGCGCCAGCCTTCGACAGCCCACGCGGCCACAACCGATCCACGAGCACGCGCACCCCATCGTCCCCCGACGGCGGCTCGTACACGCGCTTCACCTGCACCGATGGTTTCTTCACGGCGCCCCCGCTCTGCCGCACGATAGCAAGATCGACGAACGGATGAAAGCTGAGGCGTTTCCCCGCGGGGCGGAACTATAATTAACGGTCTTGATCGAGTCGCTTTTCGCCGATATCCGGTTTGCGCTTCGCTGGTTGCGCAAGAGCCCGGCGTTCACGCTCGTGGCGGTCGCCTCGCTGGCGATTGGTATCGGCTTCAATACCGCGCTCTTCACCATCGTGGACGCGCTGCTGTTCAAGCCACTGCCA
Source organism: Vicinamibacterales bacterium (assembly GCA_035939575.1). Lineage (GTDB taxonomy): Bacteria > Acidobacteriota > Vicinamibacteria > Vicinamibacterales > CAVVIG01 > DATKHR01. Next base: position 727 of record DASZFS010000513.1, read on the forward strand.
GTCTGGCGACCCGACCGCCTCGTCGACGTCTTCACGAGCGCCTCAGCATCGCGCGGCGCACGGTTCAGCACGTCATCGTATCCCGACTACCTGGATCTGAGATCCCGGAATGACGTGTTCGAGGACATCGTTGGCTACACGCCGATGTTCGGCGCACTGGCTGTCGAGTCCGGTTCGCGCCTGGCGATGGGCGAGATCGTGTCAGGCAACTACTTTCGCGTGCTCGGCGTGCCCGCCTTCGCCGGCCGCGTGCTGCTGCCCGAAGACGACACGTCGGCCGCGGCGCGCGTGGCGATGGTGTCCTACCGCTACTGGACGCGGGAGCTCGGCGCGACGCCCGACCTGAACGGCAAGACGCTGCGGCTGCGCGGACAGCCGTTCACGATCGTCGGCGTCACGCCGCCGTCGTTCACCGGCATGGTGCCGGTGCTCTCGCCTGAGATCTGGATCCCCGTGGCCGCGTCGCTCGATGTGGAGCCGGTCGGGATGCACGACGTGCTGCCATCGCCGACGGGAGCCAATCGCCTCGAGCGCCGCGGCGATCGATGGATGTTCATGCGGGGCCGGCTGAAGCCGGGCCTGACCGCGGACGACGCGGGCGCGAACCTCGCGCTGATCGCCACGCGGCTCGCCGCCGAGTACCCCACGACCAACAAGGATCGCCAGGTGTCGGTGCGCCCGACGAGCGAGGTTCATTTCCACCCCGCCGCCGATCCGCAGATCCTTCCGATTGCCGGCGGCCTGATGGTCGTCGTGGGGTTGGTGCTCGTCATCGCGTGCCTGAACGTCGCGAGCATGCTGCTGGCCCGCGCGTCAGGTCGCCAGCGCGAAATCGGCGTCCGGCTCGCGATTGGTGCGGGGCGTGGCCGGCTCATTCGCCAGCTCGTCACCGAAACGGTGGTCCTGTCGCTCCTTGGCGCTGTGGCGGCCCTCGTGCTCGCGTCGTGGCTCACGACCATCGTGGGCGCCATCAACCTCCCGTCCCCAATTCCCTTCGCCTTCAACCTGCGGATCGATCTGCGCGTGCTCATCTTCACGCTGACGGCGACCTTCGCCGCCGCGCTCGTCGCCGGCCTCGCGCCCGCGATTCTCGCGTCGAAGCCGAACCTGGTCGCCGAGCTGCGGGGCGAGCAGAAGACCGGGTCCGCCGGAGGCCACCGCTGGACGCTTGGCGACCTGCTCGTCGCCGGCCAGATGGCGATTACCGCGGTGCTGCTCGTTGTCGCTGCGCTGTTGACGAGAAGCGTGCTTGCCGCCCAGCGCGCCAACCTCGGCTTCCCGGTTGACCGCATCGCGCTCGTGTCGATCGACGCCAGCCAGCTGCGTTATTCCAAGGAGCAGGTCGAGCAGTTCTACGATGCGGTGCTCGCCCGGATCCGCGGTATCTCCGGCGTGGAGGCGGTGGGGCTCGCCACGCGGCCGCCTTTCTCGGTTAACTACAACCGCTGGGAAATCTGGATTCCCGCCCTCCACCAGCCGGGGCAGCACGGCACGGTGGTTGACGTAACCAACGTGTCGGCTGACTACTTCAAAGCAATGGACGTGCCCATCGTCTTGGGCCGCACGTTTACCGACGACGATCGCCCCGAGACCCCGCGCGTTGCGATCGTCAACGAGACGATGGCGCGCACGTTCTGGCCGAATCAGAACGCGGTAGGGCAGACATTCCGATCGCGCAACTCGGAAGGCCCGCTGTTCCAGATCGTCGGCGTGTCCGCCGATCACAAGGTGACAACGGTCGGCGAGGGGCCAACGCCGTTCCTCCATGTCTCGCGGCGGCAGCAGCCCAATCCGTACACCGCGGTCATCGCCCGGACACGGGGCGACGCGTCGGCGCTGCTCAGGGACATGCGCCGCGAGATCCACGGAGTGGAGCCGACGCTTGCCTTCGTCGAGAACCAGACCATGGAGGATGAGGTAGGGATGACGTTGTTTCCGATGCGCGCGAGCGCGTGGCTCGTCAGTGCAATCGGCATCGTCGCGATGCTGCTCGCGGCAGTAGGGCTGTACGGCGTGATTGCCTACTCCGTTGCCAGGCGGACACGCGAGATCGGGATCAGGATGGCGCTCGGAGCGCAGTCGTCTACCGTGGTCGGATCGGTGATGCGGCAAGGGCTCGTCATCGCCGCGCTCGGCCTGGTCGCCGGTGTGACGGTGACGATCCTCTCGATGTACGCCGCATCGGTGTTCATGCCCGAGCTCTCTGACGGGCTGTACGGCATCCGGGTATCGGACCCAGCCTCCTGGTTCAGCGCCGCCGCGGTGCTGCTCGCGGTGTCGGCTCTGGCGAACCTCTTTCCTGCCTGGCGCGCCGCCAGGGTCCATCCCTCAGAGGCCCTCAGGACAGAGTAGACGGCTGCTTGACCGCTTCCGATCTCGCCGCGGCGCTCACCATCGCCCGGCGGCGTCTGATCCCGCTCCTCTTCCTCCTCTACGTCGTCGCGTATCTCGATCGCATCAATGTCGGCTTCGCGGCGCTTCAGATGAACCGCGCGCTCGGCCTGTCGGCGACGGCGTACGGGTTGGGCGCCGGCATGTTCTTCATCAGCTACGTGCTGTTCGAGGTGCCGAGCAATGTGATCCTGGCGCGTGTCGGCGCGCGCGTGTGGATCGCGCGCATCATGATCACGTGGGGCCTGGTGTCGTCCGCGATGATGTTTGTCAGGAGCGCCCAGGCTTTCTTTGTCCTGCGGTTTCTGCTCGGCGCCGCCGAGGCCGGCTTCTTTCCGGGAATCATCTTCTATTTGACCCGCTGGTTTCCCTCGCGCGAGCGCGCGCGGACCGTCGCGGCATTCATGACCGCGACGCTCATCGCCGGCGTGATTGGTGGCCCGATGTCGGGCGCGCTGCTCGCGCTCGACGGCCGCGGCGGTCTCGGGGGCTGGCAATGGCTGTTCCTGCTCGAAGGTGTGCCGGCCGTCGTTCTCGGTGTCGTTGTCCTCCGTGTGCTGACCGAGCGGCCACAGGAAGCTGGCTGGCTGACGGAGGCGCAGCGTGCGGCGCTCGTTCGGTGTCTGGACAGTGACGTCGGCCCACGGGAATACGACACCCGCGCGGCGTTGCGCAACCGCCGGACCTGGCTCCTCGCCGGCGTGTATTTCACGATCCCGGTCACGCTGTACGGGATCGGGTTCTGGTTGCCGCAGATGGTCAAGCTGTCGTCGCCGGGCGCCGGCGACTTCGAGGTCGGCGTGCTGGCGGCGATCCCGTACGCCGCAGGCGCAACCGCGATGGTCGCGGTCGGTCGGCGATCGGACCGGTTGAACGAGAGGCGCTGGCACGTGCTCGTCCCTGCCCTCGTCAGCGCGGCCGGGCTCGCGCTCCTTCCGCTCGGGACGGGCGTGGTGTGGACGATCGCGACGCTGTCGATCGCCATGTCGGGACTGGCGTCGATGTTCGGGCCCTTCTGGGCGCTCACGACCGCGTCCATGCGCGGCGTCGGCGCCGCGGCAGCCATCGCGCTGGTCAATTCACTCGGCAACACCGGTGGCTTCGTTGGACCGTACCTGCTCGGTGCAATCAACGACGCCACCCGCAGCTTTGCGCCAGGCTTCTATGCCATTGCAGCCATCCTGACGCTCGGCGCCGTCGCCGTCCTGTTCGTCGCGGAGGAATGACCCCTCGTCACGATTCGTGACGCCACGGCAGCCGTGCCGTGGGAAGATTCGTGACGTGTCCAGAAGCCATCTCATGAATGCCTCGGCAGACGCGACACTGATGACTCAGAATGGGGCTGAAGACTCATGCTCGCGTGCAGTTGCTAAGCCCTCGGTTTCTGACAACCCAGTTTCAACGGCTTGAGAACCTTGGACAATCTTGATCTTGGGGCGAGGCAACTGCACGCGGCCATGAGTCTTCAGCCACCCCCCGATTGACCATGCCGATTCTCGACGTCCGCCACGTGCGCAAATCTTTCGGCTCCACCCTGGCTGTGGACGACGTCTCGTTCGCGCTCGAGAGCGGGCGTTTGACCGGGCTGCTGGGCCCGAACGGTGCGGGCAAGACCACCACCGTTTCGATGATCGCCGGCCTGGTGGCACCCGATCGGGGCGACGTGCTGGTGAACGGCCAGCCGCTGCGTGGCGACACCGACCCGGCCAAGCGCCGCATCGGGCTCGTGCCCCAGGATCTGGCGCTCTACGAGGAGCTGTCGGCGCGGGCTAACTTGCGATTCTTCGGCGCGCTTTACGGTCTCTCGGGCAGGGCGCTCGACGAGGCGATTGCGGCGGCGCTCGACCTCGTGGAGCTCTCGGACCGCGCGCGAGACGCGGTGAAGACATTCAGCGGCGGCATGAAGCGCCGTCTCAACCTCGCCGCCGGCATCCTGCACGATCCCGACATCCTGCTGCTCGACGAGCCGACCGTCGGCGTCGATCCGCAGAGCCGGAACGCCATCTTCGACAACCTCGAGGCGCTGAAGCGCCGGGGCAAGGCGCTGCTGTACACGACGCACTATATGGAGGAAGTCGAGCGCCTGGCTGATCGCGTCGTGGTCATCGATCACGGGCGGGTGATAGCCAACGATACGCTTGTCACGCTCGTCGGCCCGAAGTCGCTCGCGGCGCCCGGGGATTCCCCCCGCACGCTCGAAGCCGTCTTTCTGCAGCTCACCGGAAGGAGCTTGCGCGACTGATGGTCATCCCGCTCATCGCCATGGTCCGCAAGGACCTCCTGATCTTCTTCAGCGATCGTCGATCGGTCATCGTCAGTTTTCTGGTGCCGATTGCGATCGCGTCGTTCTTCGGGTCGATATTCTCAGGTCCTTCCAGGGGAAATCAACAGGCCCGCATCGACGTGATGGTGGTCGACCGTGACGGCAGCGTCATCTCCCGGAGCGTAGTCACCGGCGCGACGGCCGACGCGAACCTGAGGGTCACTCAGGCGGACGAGCAGACGGCGCGCGAGACGGTGCGCCGCGGCAAGACGAGCGTCGCGGTCATCATCCCGCCGGGATTCGGTGACGCCGCAGGCGCGGCGCTGTTTGGCGGCGCAGACAAGCCGCAGCTCGGCATGCTGTACGACCCCTCGCGCAGCATGGAGCTGGCGATGGTGCGCGGGATCTTGACCGCCCATCTGATGCAGGCGGTCACCCGCGAGATGTTCGGCGGCGCGCAGGGCCAGACGTATCTCGAGAAGATCGTGCCCCAGATCGAAGCGTCCGAAGCGTCCGGCCTGGAGCCGCGCCAGAAGCAGCTGTTGCTGCAGATGCTGCGTTCCGTTCAGAGTCTCTACGGTGAGCCGGCGCGGTCAGGGACGGCGCCGGGGGGCCTCACCATGCCGTACACCGTGCGCGAGGAAGCGATGACCGCGGGAACGAACGCAGCCTACAACGGCTACGCCCATTCGTTCGCCGGCATGGGCATCCAGTTCCTCCTCTTTGCCATGGCGAACCTCGGTGTCGAGATGCTGCTCGAACGCCAGCGAGGGCTGTGGAAGCGGCTTCGAAGCGCGCCGGTCTCGCGCTTCACGCTGCTGCTCGGCAAGGGCATCAGCGGTGCGCTGATCTCGCTCATGATCCTCGGCGTGTCGTTCGTGTTTGCCATGTTGGCGTTCGGCGTGCGCATCGAGGGGGGGCTCGCGGGCTTTGTCGGCGTGGCAGTTGCGTGCTCGCTCATGGCGTCCGCGTTCGGGTTGCTCGTCGCAGCGCTCGGCAACACCCCCGCCACGGCTCGCGGCGTGACGACCCTTGCCGTTCTGATGATGGTCATGCTCGGCGGCGCGTGGGTGCCGACTTTCATTTTTCCCGCCTGGCTCCAGCAGTTGACGGTGGTCGTGCCCGTCCGCTGGGCCGTCGATGGGCTCGACGCCATGACCTGGCGCGGCGTCGGATCGGCCGGCGCGGTCGTCCCGATCCTCGTCCTGCTGGCATTCGCTGCGCTGTTTGCCGTCGCCGCCGCGCTCCGCTTCCGCTGGGAAGAAACGTCGTAGAAGCTGATGACTGAGTGAGGCTGAAGACTCATGGCCGCGTGCAGGGGCTGAAGACTTCATGGCCGCGTGCAGTTGCCTCGCCCCAAGATCGATACAGAACGGGCCTGAAGACTCATGGCCGCGTGCAGTTGCCTCGCCCCAAGATCAAGATTCTCCACGGCTGTACAAGTCGTAATAAATCGTGGGCGTAGGCAACTGCACGCGGCCATGAGTCTTCAGGCCCTGCATGCGGCCATGAGTCTTCAGCCCACCTGAGAGTCTTCAGCCCGCCTCAGAGTCCTCGGCCCGCCTCAGAGCCTTCAGCCCACCTCAAAGCCTTCAGCCCGCTTCAATCCCCTGATTCCGCGAGCGCGCAAGGTGCTGGTAAGATGCGTCGATGAAGTCATCTCTCTGCGTCGCAATCGCGGCGCTCGTCGTGTTGTCAGTTCCCGCGGTTGTCCTGACGCAGACCCAGGCCGCCCGCGTCCACGAGCGCGCGATCGTGGTGGACACGCACGCCGACACCACTCAACGGCTTGTCTTCGACCCCAAGTTCAACATCGGCGAGCGCCATGGCGACGGCAACATCGACATCCCGCGGATGAAGGACGGTGGCCTCGACGCACTCTTCTTCTCCATCTGGGTGCCGAGCGACGTGACCGGCCCGCCCGCAGTCAAGCGCGCATTCGACCAGATCGACGCCGTCCGGGAAGCGGTCCGAGCACATCCGAACGACCTCGTGCTCGCCACGACGGCGGCGGACGTGCGGCGCGCGGCGAACGAGCACAAGATCGCCGCGCTGATGGGCGTGGAGGGCGGCCACATGATCGACGACGACATGCGGCTGCTCAGAGACTACGCGGCGCTCGGCGTGCGTTACATGACGCTGACCCATTTCAAGAACAATAACTGGGCCGACTCGTCCACCGACAAGCCGGCCCACAACGGGCTGACGCCGTTCGGCAAGGATGTGGTCCGCGAGATGAACCGTCTCGGCGTCATGGTCGACATCTCGCACGTTGCCGACAAGACCTTCTACGACGCCCTCGCCGTGACGACCGTCCCGGTCATCGCGTCGCACTCCTCGTGCCGCGCCATCGCCAACCACCCGCGCAACATGACGGACGACATGCTGCGCGCCCTCGCGAAGAACGGTGGGGTGGTCATGATCAACTACCACGCTGCCTTCCTCAGCGAGGAATTCCGCGTGGCCTCCGAGAAGCGGAACGGCACCGTCGTCGCATCGATGGACGCCATGTCGAAGAAGTGCGGTGGCAACGAGGCGTGTACGACGATGGAGAGTGAGCGTGCCGACCATGAGGCCATGGCGAAAGGCGAGTTGCCGAAGGTGATGTGGGAGAAGATCATCGAGCATATCGACCACGCGGTCAAAATCGCAGGCGCGGACCATGTCGGCCTGGGATCCGACTTCGACGGCGCCACCATGCCGATCGGCCTCGAGGATGTGTCGAAGCTCCCGAAGATTACCGACGCCCTGCTGAAGAAGGGCTACAGCGAGCAGGATGTCGAGAAGATTCTCGGCGGCAACATCCTGCGCGTCATGGAAGCGGTTGAAAAGGGCAGGCACTGAGGCCGTAGCCGTACCGATCGCGTCATCGAGAGGGCAATGAAACGCTCGGCGGACGTCGTCGTCATCGGCGGGGGATGCATGGGCGCGAGCGTGGCCTATCATCTGACGCGCCGCGGGATCACCGACCTTGTCGTGCTCGAGCGCGAGAAGCTGCTGGCCACCGGATCGACCGGCCGCAATGCTGGTGGCGTGCGCCACCAGTTCTCCAACGAGGCCAACATCCGCCTCTCGATGGAGTCCATCGGCCTGCTGGAGCGCTTCGCGGACGAGGTCGGTCATCCGATCGACTTCCACCAGGACGGCTATCTGTTCCTGCTCTCGTCGCCGCAGAGCGTCGAGACGTTTCGGCGGAACGTCGCGCTGCAGCGAAGCCTGGGTGTGGACGTCGACTGGCTCGACGCGAGCGAGGCGGAGCGCCTTGCGCCCGGCATTGACGCCTCGGGCGTGCTTGGCGCCACCTTCTGCGCGCGCGACGGCATCGCGGACCCCAACGGCGTCACCCTCGGCTTTGCCAAGGCCGCGCAGGCCGCCGGCGCGGCCGTGGAGCGCGGAGTCGAGGTGACCAGCATCCACGTCGAGCACGGCCGCGTGTGCGCGGTTGAAACGAACCAGGGGACGATCGCCACGCGGACGGTTGTCAACGCCGCCGGCCCGTGGGCAAGGCAGATCGGCCGCATGGTCGGATCACCCAGCCCCGCGAACCTTGAGATCCCCGTCGACCCCATTCGCCGTCACATCTTCATCGCGGCGCTCGACGGCAAGGGCGCGACCGACCGGGCGGCTGGCGTGCCTGCGTCGCACGTGATGGTCATCGACTTCGAGACAACGTTCTATTTTCACCGTGAGGGCGCCGGCATTCTGCTCGGCATGGGCGATCCGCGGGAGACACCGGGCTTCGATACGACGGTCCAGTGGGACTTTCTACCGCAGGTCATCGAGGTCGCCGTCACGCGGCTGCCCGCGCTCGCGACCGCGTCGATTTCTCACGCGTGGGCGGGCCTCTACGAGATGTCGCCCGACGGCAACCCGATCATTGGCCCGACCAGCGTCGAGGGCTTCTATCTGATCAACGGCTTCAGCGGCCACGGCTTTCAGCATTCGCCGGCGGCCGGCCGTATCCTGGCCGACGTCATCGCAGGCAACGATCCAGGCATCGACCTGGCGCCATTCGCGCTGGCGCGCTTCTCGGCGCAACCTGTCGCGCCTGCGAGCGGTGGCCACGGCGGTCAGCAGGGCGAGCGATACGTCGTTTAGCGAGACAGAACGGGGCCGAAGACTCATGGCCGCGTGCAGTTGCCTCGCCCCAAGAATCAAGGTTCTCAACAGTTGGACAGGGTGGTCAGAAATCGAGGGGTACCGATGTTCCCGGTTGCACCAGGGCGTAGGCAACTGCACGCGGACCATGAGTCTTCAGGCCCGCGTAGAGTCTTCACCCCGGCCTGAGAGTCTTCGGCCCGTCTTAGAGTCTTCAGCCCGCCTAACGCGCGTCAGCGGCCACGCGGAACCCGAGGCTGAAACCCTTGTCGTTCGGAGCATGGGTGTATCGGAGCCCGCACCGCGCGCTGTTCGCGTCGAAGTACCAGCTTCCCCCACGGATGACGCGCTTCTCTCCGGTCGCCGCGCCCTGAGGATCGATGTTGCCGGACGGCGTGTCGTCATACGGCGCGTACCAGTCCGCCGTCCATTCCCAGACGTTGCCATGCATGTCGCCCAACCCCCAGGCGTTCAGCGGGAAGCTGCCGACGGCCACAGGTCGTTGCCGATAGTCGCCGGGAGCTGACAACCCGTACGGAAACTTGCCGTTGTAGTTCGCCTGTGCGGTCGTCAGTGTTTCGCCGGTTGAGAACGGTCCGGTCGTCCCGGCGCGGCAGGCGTACTCCCACTCCGCCTCCGTAGGCAGCCGATACTTCAGCGTCCGCACGGCCGTGGACGCCTGCGGGCGCGGTGTTTCGTTGAGCTTCTGAAGGAAGCGCTGGACTTCGTCGTAGGTCACGCTCTCGACGGGACAGCGCGGACCGCAGCCGCCGAACGTGCTGGGCGACGTGCCGACCACGGCGCGCCATTCCTGCTGGGTGACCTCGTAGCGGCTGAGCAGGAACGGGTGCGTGATGGTCACGTCGTGGAGGACCTCGTCCGGGTTGCGCCCCGGTTCCGACGCGGCGCTGCCCATGGTGAACCGGCCGGCAGGCACCTCGACGAACGTCATGCCGGTCAGCGGGTCATCGATGGTGCGCGTCGGCATCCGGATGTCTTCGTCCGCGCGGACGTCGAACCGGCGGAAGCGCCCGTAGCTGGCGATCATCGCGATCTTGTTGCCGGTGCCGAGCCAATACTGCTCGCGCATCTCGTTCGGCACGGCGATGCTGAACCGGTCGTCCATCCGGAACGTCGTGGTGATCTGCGCGCGGATCGCGGGCTGCTGGACGATCAGCTCGGTCTTGAGCACCCGCCCCGTCGCAGCCTCTATCCAGAGCCGTCCGTGGGAGAAGAGATCGGTGCCGGCTTCTCCGCGCACCATGGCCGGCGATTGGGTCTCCTGAAACTCGACGACCCAGAGCGCCGGTGTGACGCCGCGATCTTCCTTGCCGAGAGAAAACTTGAAGCGCGGCTGATACGATCCCTGCAGAACGCCGAGCGCGAGGACCGGATTGCCGATGGTGCTCCGCATGGCGCCCAGGTTGTAGCGCGCGCCTTCGTCGCCGATGCGTACGGCCTGCGTCATCGCATCCGGGGACGCATTCAGAAACAGTTTGGCCAACCGCTGCTGTCGATCGCGGACGGGCACGCCGTCGACGTCGATGACATCGCGAAACGGCACGAGCGCTTGCGTATCCGGCGATTTCACGAGCAGGAAGTCCGACCGCAGATCGCGGTGCCGCGCGCGGGCCATTTCGGCCGCCGAGGGCGACGCGAACGAGACGCCGCCGCGTCCGACGATGGGGCTGTAGCTCGGGAGGAGCGTGCTGGCGTCTTGGACGTACGACTCTTCCGCCACGACGTTCTCGAACTGGTCAACGAAGAAATCCAGATACCACGCGGCGCGCTCGAGGAGGACTTCGAGGCTGGGCCGCTCCTCGGCTGCAAGCCGGATGGGACTCGCGGCGGGCGCCGCGAAGCCCACGGCAACGAGCGCGACGAGAACGCACGCAAATCGAGCCCGCATAGCCGTTGGAAGCTATACTACCCCACCGACACGGCGCGCCTGCGGCCACGCCCGCCCGTAGCGCGCGACCCGCGGGGCAGGGGCCCCCGGAGTGATGTCGATCGTTGCGGGTCAGCCGTCGCGGGGCGTCGCTGGTGCCCTGCGAGAGAGTGAACGTCATGAAGAAACGCGCAGCGCTCGCTGTCCGGGCCGTCGCCCCTGTCGTCACTGGCGCCATTGCCGCTGTTGTCGCCTTCTCGAATCCCATCGTCGCCCAGCGCCAGGTCGTCTCCCTGGCGACGACGTCGACGACGTCGACGACGTCGACGACGTCGCGCGGCGCCCTTGCGCAGACCACCTACTTTCCCGAGCGCTTCGACTGGCAGCATAAGAAGCCCGAAGACGTAGGGATGAGCGGCGCGCTCGTCAACGAGGCGGTGCAGCTGGCCATTGCTGCCGACACGCCCGGTCCGCACGACATGGCGCTCTTCCTCCATAACAGTTTCGGTAAGGAGCCATACAGCACGCTGGTCGGGCCGATCAAGGATCGCGGTCCAGCGAGCGGCCTCATCGCGCGCCACGGCTACATCGTCGCGGAGTGGGGCGATCCCAAGCGCGCCGACATCACGAACAGCGTCACGAAGACATTCCTCACGACCGTCGTCGGCCTGGCGTGGCAGCGCGGGCTCATCCACGATGTCCAGGACTATGTCCGCGACTACATGCCCCCGCATATTGATCTGTTCGACGCGCCGCACAACCAGAATATCAAGTGGGATCACCTCCTGCGTCAGACGAGCGACTGGCAGGGCACGTTGTGGGGCAAGCCGGACTGGGCCGACCGGCCGCAAGGCGATAAGGTTGAAGACTGGCCGAACCGCAAGCTCTGGGAGCCAGGAACGCATTTCAAGTACAACGACGTGCGCGTCAACGTCTTGGCGCTCGCTGCGCTGCAGGTCTGGCGTCGTTCGTTGCCCGACGTGCTGCGCGAAGAAGTGATGGAGCCAATCGGCGCATCGTCGACCTGGCGGTGGTACGGCTACGAGAACTCCTGGGTCGACATCGACGGCAAGAAGGTGCAGTCGGTGAGCGGCGGCGGCCACTGGGGCGGCGGCATGTTCATCAACTCGTACGACATGGCGCGTTTTGGCTACCTCTTCCTGCGCAACGGCAAATGGAAGGACAAGTCCATCGTCTCCGAGAAATGGATCCAGATGGCGCGCACGCCAGGCCCCGACAACAACACCTACGGTTACGCGAACTGGTACCTGAATACAGGACGCAAGCCGCTGCCCGCTGCGCCTGAGACCGCTGTCCGGTTCGTAGGCAACGGCTCGAACATCATTTACATCGACTGGGACAACGACATTGTCGCCGTCGTGCGCTGGATTCGTGGCGACCGGCAGCTGAACGACGTCATCGCGAAGCTGGTGGCGTCCCTGCAGACGACCCCGACGCAGCAATAAGCTTCGACGACAACCCATCTCATAGACGGGCTGGAGGCTCTGAGGTGGCCTGAAGACTCATGCCGCGTGCAGTTGCCTCGCCCCCAGATCAAGATTGTCCAAGGTTCTCAAGAGTTGGACAGGGTCGTCAGAAATCGAGGGCGTAGGCAACTGCACGCGGCATGAGTCTTCAGGCCCGTTCTCATCCTCTTGGGCGAGGCAACTGCACGCGGCCATGAGTCTTCGGCCCCATTCTGAGTCTAGGGTGCCCCGTTGACGTGCGGTTTCAGCACGGTCGCAATGAACGCATGGATCGGCGTCGGCACACCGGTCTCGCGTCCGATCCGGACGACGGCGCCGCTCAGCCACGGCAACTCGAGACGGCGGCCGTGTTCCAGGTCCACGAGCATCGATGCTTTTGTATGGGGCGGTAGCGCCTGGTACGCGCGAGCCACATCCTCGACCATGTTCCGTCCCAGAGGAATGCCCTTGGCGTTCGCGACTGCGACGGCTTCCGCGACGGCGTCCTTGAGCATCGTGAAAAGGTCCGGATCGCGGACGATGATGCCGAGTGGGGATCGGGTCACGCTGTTCATGCCGCTCAACACCGACAGCCGCGTGAACTTGCTCCAGATGTCTTCTGTGATGTTCGGGCTGAGTGTGGACTGAAAGTTCGCGCCGGCGCACGCCTGCAGCAGACGCTCGAGCCGCGCGCTTCGCGTGCCGTCGAGCTCGCCGAAGATCAGCTGCTCCATCGCGGTGTGCACGATAACTCCCGGTTCCGCGATCATCGCTGACACGTAGCACGTGCCGCCCGCGGTATGCGCCGGCCCCACGGCGCGCATGACGATGTCCACGCCATCCACGCCGTTCTGGAGGGGCAGAACGACCGTCTGGGGACCCACGAGCGGCGGCAGAAGCCCGAGCGCGGCTTCCGTGTCGTAAAGCTTGACAGTGAACAGCACGACGTCAACCGGTCCGATGTCCTTCGGTTCGGCGCTGGCGGTGACGCGCACGTGCGCATCGCCCTTCGGGCTCCGGATGCGCAGGCCGTTTACGCGCATCGCCTCGAGATGAGCGCCGCGCGCCACGAACGCGACGTCCACACCAGCCTCCGCGAGGCGCCCTCCAAAGTATCCGCCGACACCACCAGCTCCGACGACCGCGATTCTCATGTGCTTTATTCTATGGGTTGGGCCGGTTCGCCCGCTTTCACCGGCGGTACTGCGTCAGAAGGTCGACCGGTCACAACGCCATCGAAGCCGGGACTTTGCCCGCAAGCGCCGGATAGCGGCGAGTGGACGCCCGGTGCGACACTGCCCTCATGCAGAACATGGCCACGCTTCAGACAACAGAGCGACTCAACGACACCGCCCGGTGGAAGGCAGTGACGGACCGTGATCGCACCGCTGACGGGTTGTTCGTCTATGCCGTCCGCTCGACCGGTGTCTATTGCCGCCCGTCATGCCCGAGCCGCCGCCCGCTCCGCGACCGCGCGGTGTTCTTCGACACGCCGGCTGACGCGCGGGGTGCGGGATTTCGCGCATGCAAGCGGTGCGCGCCCGACGGGTCCGTTGTCGATCCCTGGATCGACAAGGTCCGCCGCGCCACCGTTTACCTTGCCAATGTGGACGGACATCCGTCGCTCGCACGGCTCGCGGAGCGGCTGGGCGGCAGCCCGTATCATCTCCAGCGCAACTTCAGGCGGATCGTCGGCGTCACGCCGCGCGAGTACGCTGAGGCGTGTCGGCTGAGGACGGTGAAGCGGCGGCTCCGCCAGGGGGCCGACGTGACCGGCGCGATGCTGGACGCAGGCTACGGGTCGAGCAGCCGGTTCTACGAGCGCGCAGTGCCGAAGTTGGGCATGTCGCCGTCGACCTACCGGCGGGGAGGGACCGGTCTCAGTCTTCGCTACGCGCTCATCGATTCCCCGCTCGGCCGATTGCTCATTGCGGCCACGGACCGCGGTGTCTGCGGCGTGTCAATGGGCGCGTCAGACGCCGATCTCCTGCAGGCACTCCGTGACGAGTATCCAGGCGCCACGATCTCGGTCGACGCCGGTGCGCTCTCAACGTGGACGACTGCCATTCTTGCGCACCTCGCCGGCCGGAGGCCGCGGCTCGATCTGCCGCTCGACATCCAGGCGACGGCGTTTCAGTGGCAGGTATGGCAGGCGCTCTCCGAAATCCCGTATGGGGAAACTCGCACCTACGGAGCCATTGCGCGGACCATTGGTAAGCCGACCGCCGTCCGTGCCGTGGCGAGAGCGTGCGCGGCCAATCCCGTCGCTGTCGCCATTCCGTGCCATCGCGTTGTCCCCGCATCGGGCGGGACCGGCGGGTACAGGTGGGGTATCGCGCGGAAAAACGCGCTGCTTCGGCGGGAGCAGCGGCACCGGGCGAAAGGGGGAGTCTAGAATCCATCTCATAAACGGCCGAAGGCTCGGAATGGGGCTGGAGACTCGTGGTCGCGTGCAGTTGCCTCGCCACAAGAATCAAGGTTGTCCAAGATTCCCAAGGGGTTGGA
>DASZFS010000514.1:0-20703 GCA_035939575.1 Vicinamibacterales bacterium
CGTGCAGTTGCCTCGCCCAAAGATCAAGGTTCTCAAGAGCTAGACAGGGTCGTCAGAAACCGAGGGCGTAGGCAACTGCACGCGACCATGAGTCTTCGGCCCGCGGCAGGGTCTTCGGCCCGCCTACGTCCCGTACGTGAGCGTCATGCCGATCCGGTATCCCTTGTACTGGCGCCCATCGACCTGCGAGTCGCGCCACAGCTTCTCGGCCTTGACGCCGACGCGGACATCAGGACTCAGGTGGTAGCCAACGCCGCCGTTGTAAGACCGATTCGTATCGGTACGGTCGGCGAGCAGGTTGGGCACTCCGGGGAGCGTCCGGTACGCGAGGTCGTACAGGCCCGCGCCGGCCATGACATCCAGCGGGCCGTAGATCTGCTGCGTCACCGATCCGGCGATCCCGCTCTGGACGTAGTACGGCTGGTTGGCGTCGTAGGAAAACTGAACGTCTCTGGTCAGCTGCACGCCGAACTTTGTCGCGCCGAGCAGCACGTACGACAGATCGACAGCCGCGGTCGTGCCTTTGAAGCTCGGCACGCCCGCCGACAGCGGCTCGAAATCGCGGTAGCCAACGCGCGCAGTCCCCTTGATCAACGCCGATGGGTCGAACGCGACCGACACGCCGGCCGTCGTCGAGTTCGAATCGCGCAGCGACGAGAACTCGAAGCGATCTTCGCTCCGGCCCACGTCGACGGTGACCGACGTCAGCGGCGTCAGCTCGTGGCGGACCGTAAGCGAGCCGGTGGTAGTGACGCGATTCAACTCGGTCTTCAGGCTGGCCCCCAGAAACATCGCATCATCGCTGAAGGTGATGCGCCGGCGGCTCCCCTGCGCTCCGAAATGCGTCCGGGCCCCCACGCGGGCCTCGACGGCGCCGTTGTACACCACTTCGCGCCGCGGCACGCGTGCGTCGATCTCGAAGCCTGGACGATCGCGCGCGCTCACAATCCCGGCGCCCACGCTGAAACTGAGGCGATTCAGCGGAATGATCCACGCGCCGTTCGCCGTTGTGTTTGCCGCGCGCTCGCTGGCATACGTCTCGTACCACAGCAGATCTTCGCGGACGTTGCCGGTCACCCAGGTTGGCCCGAGCTTCATCCACGCGTCGGTCTTCGGTGAAAGCGTAAATGTGAAGTCACGCCTCTCCTGCCCGCTCGGGTCGTTGAAGACGTTCGTGTCGACGCCGAGATTGCTGAGGTCAACGGTCGGGTTCAGCAGCACCGGGCCCAGGCGCACGCGCGAGCGCGATGTGTCGGGCTCGACGATCTGCGCACTCGTCTTCGACGCCAGCAGCACCGTCAGCAACGCCGGCAACGCGACCCCGGCGAGCGCCTTCAACAGTCCTCGCCGAGCAGTCATCACAGACGCGGATGTCACTAGGATTCGATCAGCTCGCAGAGCACGTGAAGGATGGTGCGATGCACCTCCTGCACGCGGGCGGTAGACGACACCGGAACGGTGATGCAGAAGTCGGCCAGGTGATCCACGGCGGCGCGGTGGCTGCCGACGAGCGCGATGGTGGTCAGGCCTTGAATCCGCGCCTGCTCGAACGCAGCGATGACGCTCGGCGATCGGCCGCTCGTCGAGATCCCGAACGCGATGTCGCCGGCGCGGCCGAGCCCCTCGATCTGCCTGGCAAAGACGCGATCGTAGGAGGAGTCGTTCGCGACGCTGGTGAGGATGCTGGTGTCGGTGGTCAGCGCGAGCGCCGCAAACGCGCGCCGCTCCACCTGGAAACGGTTGACGAGCTCCGCGGCGACATGCTGCGAGTCTGCCGCGCTGCCGCCGTTGCCGAACACGACGATCTTGGCGCCGCGCGCGAGGCCTGCGCGCATCGCGTCCGCCGCGAGGCCGATGGCGTCGGCTGACTGCTGCACGGTCGCCTGGTGCGCCGCCACCGCTTCGGCGAACGCCGCTTCGATGCGCGTCACCGGCGTGCCCTTTCGGCCTTCTCGGGTCTCCCGCCCTTCTCGGCCTTCTCTTCAATGAAATGACCGTCGCCGGCAGGGTCCACTTCGACGCGCACCGCCCCGTCCGCGCCGTAAACGAGACGCCGATCGGGCGCGCCGCGATGGAGGGTATCGAAGGCGACCATGGACAGGCGGTCGCCGTCGTAGGTCTCCCACTTGTCCATCTTGCCGTCGCCGTCGGTGTCCTCTTCGGCTCTCGTCATTTTTCCGTCGCCGTAATACTCGATCCGTGAGACCTTGCCGTCGCGCCGCGTCGACACCTCGATGCGGCTGATCGCGCCGTCGGGTCCCGCAAACGACCACGCGTCTTCTTTGCCGTCGTTCAACCGCGAGAAGCCGACGCGTGCGAGCTTCTGGTTCGCGTCGTAGTACTCCCAGCGATCGATCTTCCCGTCCCCGTTCTGGTCGATTTCGATCCGGACGACTCTCGCGCCGTCCATGTAACTCCACGTATCAACCCGCCCGTCCCCGTGCGAGTCGTACTTGAGAAGCTTGAGCTTGCCAGTCTTATCGTCGTATGTCGGTGTGATCTGCTGTTGACCCTGACGGCCGGACGAACCACATCCCGCCAATAGTATTTGGGCAAACAACAGAATAGGAATTGGTGTTTTGACCAAAATCAGGGCTCTGCCTGAGCGGTGACGGCGCCGGGAGGCTGGGGCCCCCGGAGTGCATGATCGTGTTGCGCGCATCCGAAGAAACGCTCAACGATCTCGCACAGCTCAATCAGAGAAGGGGCCGAGTTGATGGCGGTCCGCAGGTGGGATCCGTTCTCGAGCCCTTTTGTGTAGTACGTCGCCAGCGCCCGTAACTTGTTGACCACCCATCGGTCATGCGTCAGCGCTCGGGACTCGTCGACCCGCTCGTCCATCAGAAGCTCGATGTAGTCGAGCAGGAAACGGCCCCGGTCTTCCATGGTCACGGTCCGGGCAGGGCGGCCTGCGGTTAAGTCAGCTGCCTGCGCAAGGATCCAGGGATTGCGAAGCACTCCCCGGCCCACGAGCACCCCCTCCACGCCGCGCTGCGTCCGATCCACGATCTGCTCGGGCTCGACGCAGTCGCCGCTTCCGAAGACCGGGATGGTCAACTGCGCCGCGACCTGCGCCACCAGATCCCAGTCCGCGGTGCCGGTGTAGCTCTGCGCGGCCGTTCGCCCGTGAATGGCCACCGCCGCCGCCCCTGCCTGTTCGACCATCCTGGCCAGCTCCGGCGCATTCCGGTCCGCGTCATTCCACCCCGCGCGCATCTTGACCGTCACGGGAATCTTGACCGCCTTCGTCATGGCGTCGATGACCCGCGCGGCGTGCTCGGGCTCTCGCATCAGGCTGCAGCCCGCGTTGTGTTTCGCGATTTTCGGAACAGGGCACCCCATGTTGACGTCCACGACGTCGGCCCCCATCCCTTCGACAATCTGGGCGGCGGCAGCCATTTTCTCGGGATCCCCGCCAAAGATCTGTATAGAGACCGGCCGCTCCTCTTCGGTGTACTCCGCATACTCGAGCGTTCGGTCGATGCCCCGCACGAGCCCCTCGGAGCTCACCATCTCCGTGACGACGAGCCCGCATCCGCCGCGCCGCTTGACCAGGCGGCGAAAGGCAGAGTCGGTCATGCCTGCCATCGGAGCGATGGCAAACGGCGAGCTCAGTGTCACGGACCCTATCTTGACCACGGTTGCTATCCTACCCCGCTAATACGGCTTCACGTCCGCCGCGTCCACTTCCACGCTGACGGCCTGACCGATCAGGTCGACCGAGAGGACGAGCCGCGCCTTAACCGGATCTTTCTTCTGCAGACGGCCAACGACGCCGCGGAGAGGGCCGTGCACCACTTCGACCATGGCGCCCTCGGCAATGGTGGGACAAGGGTCGAATTGCAGCTCGCTCCCGACCAGCACGCGAATGCTGTCGAGCTCGTAGTCCGGAATTGGCGCGGGCTTGCCCTCGAACGACACGATATTGACAACGCCGCTGCACTTGAGCACCGGCAGCGCATCGTCCGGATCGAAGCGCGCAAAGCAGTAGCCAGGGAAGAGCGGCCAGTCAATCTTCTTCTTGCGGTCCTTCCAGCGGCTCCAACGCGTGATGGTGGGGAGAAACGCGTCGATCTGCTTGCGTTCGAGCTGCTCGCGCACGACCTGCTCGTGCCGCGATCGGGTCCACAGCGCAAACCACTGGGCCTGGGCTCGCACACCGTCTACGGCGTCGCTGCCGCCGGTTGCTTCAGCCCTTCCTCGAACGCCTTCTTCACGTCCGGGTTCTTCCACTCGATGATGGCCTGCGCCCGGAGCTTCTCCAGGTACTTCATGTACTCGGCCTTGCGCTTGTCCGTGAACACGCGCTCGCTGATCTGCTGTCGTGCCTGGTCGAACGGCATGGTCTGCGCTTCGCTCTTCGTTTCAAGCTTCAGGATCTGGTAGCCGCGCGCGGCGCGAATGGGGTCACTCACGTCGCCAGGCTTCAAGGAGTCAACGACCTTGCGGAGGTCGGCCGAGATGTCGAGGATGCTGAGCGGGCCGATCAAGCCGCCGTTCGCTTTCGACGGCGACTCGGAGAGTTCAGCCGCGAGCTTCTCGAAGCTCTCCTTTCCACTCGTCACCCGCGTCCGGATTTCCGCCGCGCGCGCTTTCGCCGCGTCGTCCGCCGCCGCGTTGACCCCGCGGTTGTCGGATGGAACGAGAATGAGAATTTCGCGTAGCGTGACGGTCTGCGGCGTCGTGAATTCGCCCTGGTGCGATTCGTAGTATCCCCGCGCTTCACTCTCGCTCACACCGATCTTGCCGAGCACTTCGTTCTGCTCGACGCGCTGGCGGATCATCGACCGCTCCAGCGAACGGCGCAGATCGGCCATCGACATGTTCTCGCTCTTCAGCGCGGCCTGGAACTGCTCCTCGGTTTCGATCTTGTTTTCCTTCTTGATGTTGTCCACGACGGTCTTGAACTGCTCGTTGCTGAGCGAGTAGCCGAGCTCCTTCCCACGCTGCACGATCACCATCTCGTTGACGACATCGACCATGAGGCCCGGCGTGATCTCGTCCAGCGCCTTCCGGAGCTGTTGGTTGTTGGGGTCGGCCTTGAGGTCGATCTGCTGGCCGCGCTGTCGAAGAACCAGCACCTGCCGCTGCTCGAGATCGGTCTTGGTGAAGATCTCTCCGTTCACTTTGACCAGGATCTGCTCGATGATTTCGGCCCGCAGCGACGCGGTGAACGGGACGCCCCCGGGGACAACGAAGAGAACGAAGACAACGAAGACGCCGAGGATGCCGCGGACGGCAGGCGACGCAAGCTTGACGGAAACATTCTTGATGCTCATAACTTCTTCACAGACAGAATCTTACCGCTAATCAATGAGTTCGCTCAATAACCCGCCCACCCGTTCGAACACCCCGCCCAGGCCGCGAGGATCCTCCTTGGCGGCTCGTGTCATCTCAGCCTTCGTGAAGCCAGGCTTGACCTCAGTCTCGCGCGCCCGCGCGACCCACCAGCTGGGCGCGTGCCCCTTCTGGCGGGATTTGGATGCCGGGGGCGCCTGGGGTGCTTGAGGTACTTGCCGGCCCGTGCCCCCCGAACGGGCACCAGATCCCGGCCCCGAACCCCCAGCCCCGTCGAGATGGAACTTGAGACCGCCGGGAGGGACGAGTGTGAGCTCGGGCCGCTGCCGCACCAGCGAAACGAGCCGCACCGGGTCGACCTTCGCCTGCGGTCTGAACTTTATGACGACGACGCGGCCTTCCCGGTCGATGCTGTCAATACCGAGCCTGTCGGCCATCACACGGATCCGGCCGTAGTCAGCCAGGTTGAGCACCGAATCCGGAAGGGGTCCGTAACGGTCCGCCGCCTCTTCCAGGACGCGATCGATCTCTTCATCGGCGCGAGCCGCCGCGATCTTACGGTAGAGCATCAGCCGCTGGTTCACGTCAGGCACATAGACAGCGTCGATGCGCAGGTCCACCTTCAGGTTCACCGTGGCACGGACGTCGTCTTCGATTTCCTCGCCCTTGAGCTCGCGGACTGTCTGCTCCAGCAGCTTCATATACATCTCGAAGCCGATGGCGTCGATCTGCCCGCTCTGCTCGCCGCCGAGCAGGTTGCCGGCACCGCGAATCTCCAGATCCAGCGCCGCCACGCGGAAACCGCTGCCGAGGTCGCTGAACTCCTTGATCGCTGCCAGCCGCTTCTTGGCGACGGGCGAGAGGTTGTCCTCGGGAGGAATCAGCAGATACGCGTACGCAGGCCGGTCGGACCGGCCGACCCGGCCGCGCAGCTGGTACAGCTGCGAGAGACCGTAGCGATCAGCGCGGTTGATGATGATCGTGTTCGCGTTCGGGATGTCCAGGCCGTTTTCAACGATGGTCGTGGCCAGCAGCACGTCGTGCTTCCGCTCGACGAATTCGAGCATGGCCTTCTCGAGCTGGGCTTCCTCCATTTGGCCGTGGCCGACAACGATGCGCGCCTCGGGCACGAGGCGCTGGACGAGACTGCCGATCGAGAAGATCGACTCGACGCGGTTGTGGACGAAATAGACCTGGCCGCCCCTCTCCAGCTCGTGGCGGATCGCGCGCCCGATGACCGCCTGGTCGAATTTGACGACGTTGGTCTGGATCGAGAGGCGATCCTTCGGCGGTGTTTCGATGATCGACATGTCGCGGATGCCGACGAGCGACATGTTCAGCGTCCGCGGAATGGGCGTCGCGCTCATCGTGAGCACATCGATCTTCTTTCGCAGCTGCTTGATCCGCTCCTTGTGAGTCACCCCGAAACGCTGCTCTTCGTCCACGACCAGCAGACCCAGGTCGCGGAACTGCACGTCCTTCGAGAGGAGCCGGTGGGTGCCGACGATGATGTCCACGCGGCCGGCGCTGAGCTCGGTGATGGTGGCCTTCTGCTCGGCCTTCGATCTGAAGCGGCTGACCATGTCGATGCGGACCGGGAATCCGGCGAAGCGCTCTCTCAGCGTCTTCTGATGCTGGAACGCCAGCACCGTCGTCGGGGCCAGGAACGCGACCTGCTTGCCGTCCATCACGACTTTGAAAGCCGCGCGCATCGCCACTTCGGTCTTGCCGTAGCCAACGTCACCGCACAGCAGACGGTCCATCGGCGTCGGCGACTCCATGTCGCGCTTGATATCGGCGATGGCTGTTTTCTGATCGGCCGTGAGCTCGTACTCGAATGCGTCCTCGAATTCCTGCTGCCAGTGCGAGTCGGAGGTGAACGCGTGCCCGGGGACGGCCTTGCGCGCGGCGTAGAGCTTGAGCAGCTCCTCCGCCATGTCGCGCATGGCCTTCTTGACCTTCGTCTTGGCCCGCTCCCAGGTCGTGCCGCCCAGTCTGTCGATGGGCGGCCGCGCCGCGCCGGTGCACTTCTGGACGAGATCGAGACGCTCGACCGGCACGAACAGCTTGTCGTCGCCCGCGTAGCGGAGCTCGAGGAACTCCTGCATGCTGTCGCCGATGCCGATCTGCTTGAGGCCGACGAAGACGCCGATGCCGTGATCGACGTGGACGATCAGATCGCCGACCTTGAGATCGCGCAAGTCGGAGAGGAACGCTTTCGTCGCGGACCGCCGGCGCTCGGGTGCGCGCCGCTCTTCCTCGAACACGTCGGGTTCTGCGTAGATGCGCAGGCCTGCGTCCGGCAGCCGGAATCCCCGCGAGAGTCCGCCGACCGCAACGAGCACGGAGGCGTATTGCGCGTCTTCGGCCCGCTCGACGGGCACAGCGAAGACGTCGTATTCCTTCAGCAGCTCGATGGTGCGCTCCCCGCGGCCGGGCGTCGCCGCGACGAACAGAGCCGTTTCGCCCTGGTCACGCATCGACTTGATCTCGGCCACCCAGTCCGCGAAGCGGCCGCGCATTTCCACGCCCGGCTGACAGCGCACCCGATGGACCGGGCGGGCGTCGTCCTCGCTCTCACCGTCAGTGCCGAGGCCGAGCTGCGCGAGAGTCGTTGCCTGATCGAGACGGGCTGAGATCTCCTCCCAGCTGGCGAAGAGCTCGCTCGGCGGCGGCAGCGAGCTGCCCCGGGCGCCCCTCGGCTCGGCATCGCGGCGGCCCGACCGGGGGATAGGGGCCCCCGGAGTGAGTTTCAATGGGATAGGGGCCCCCGGAGTGAGCTTCAATGGGATAGGGGCCCTGCGAGTGAGCTTCAATGCTGCGCGCTCGCTGAGCATCTCCGGATCTTCTTCCGCGCTCAGCTCGTCCCATTCCTCTTCGGTGACTGCCGGCGCCGCCTCGTCGCTGGCCGCCGTGCTACGCGCGTGGCCGCGATCGTCGTTCATCGAAGCGTAGCCAACCTCGATTTGCTCAACGAGCTTTGTCGCGTGTGCGTCGACCTCGTCACGCTCCGACACGATGATCCGCACGTCACGCGCGCGCGCAAGGTAGTCGAACAGCGTCGCCGTTCGGTTGCCGTCGAGAACGTCCCGGAGGGGAACGACCGAGATCTGATCGATCGGCGCCATCGATCGTTGCGAGCCGGGATCGTAGGTGCGCAGCGTCTCGATGGTGTCGCCGATGAACTCGAGGCGCACCGGGCTCGGCGCGCCGGCCGGAAAGATGTCGACGATGCCACCGCGCACGGCAAACTCACCGTGCTCGTCGGCCGGGTCCTCCCGGCTGAACCCCGCGTCCACGAGCAGCTCAGCCAGATCGGTGGGAGCGATCTCCTGTCCGGGCTTGAGATCGATCGACGTCGCGAGCAGCCGGTCCGGTCCCGTGACGCGGGGAAGCAGCGCGGCCGCGGACGCCACGACCACGCGGGCACTGGCGCGCGGAATCGCGTGGAGCGCCCGCGCGCGGGCCGACGTCACGCCGACATGCGGCGCGAGCCCCCGGTACGGATCGATCTCGTGCGACGGAAACGGCAGCACGCCGCGCTGTGGATCCGTCGCCGCCAGCCCCTCGAGCGCCGAGAGAAAGAAATCAACGTCGGTGACGGCTTCCTCGATGTCTGCGTCGGCCGGCACGACGTACAGCACGACGCCGTGGGGCCGGGCGTGCGCGGCCGCCGCGACGAGCAAGGTCTTGGCAGATGCGCTCAGCCCCGATATCTCGCGCGCGGGCACGTCCATTCCGCTGCGCGCGACGGCAGCCTTCAGGACGGCGCGCAGGTTCAGGGAGGTGAACGTCGCCACAACGTTCCAGTCTACCAGCCCATGTCATAAGCGGGCTGAAGACTCATGGTCCGCGTGCAGTTGCCTACGCCCTGGATATCTGACGATCCTGTACAACCCTTGAGAACCTTGATTCTTGGGGCGAGGCAACGGCACGCGGACCGTGAGTCTTCAGCCCCTGCATGCGGCCATGAGCCTTCAGGCCCATCCTGAGTAATCAGTTCTGCCGAGGCCGACGGATTTTGTCGATGATCGCTGTGGTCGAGTAGCCCGGCTCGATCGGCACGCGGACGACGGTGCCGCTGCGCGCCTCGACGATATCGCGGCCGACGATGGCGTCCTCGGCCCAGTCGTCGCCCTTGACGAGCACGTCCGGCTGGACGGCGGCGATCAGGCTGTGCGGCGTCGGCTGGTCGAAGACGACCACGGCGTCGACGCATGCGAGCGCCTCGAGGATCTCGACGCGCTCGGCTTCGGGGGTAATGGGACGGCCTGGTCCCTTATTCGAGTGAACGGATCGGTCCGAGTTGACGCCCACGACCAGCGCATCGCCGAGGGCCCGCGCGCTGCGTAGGTACCGGACGTGCCCCGGGTGGAGCAGATCGAAGACGCCGTTCGTGAAGACGACTTTCTTCCCCGACTGCCGGAGTCGGTGCGCAAACGCCGACGCTTCGTCCCAGGTCACGCGGGCGTCACGTGGGTAACTTGAAGCGGACGTTCGGGGAAAACGTCCACGTGTGCTTGGGACGGTAGATGCCGACGTCGTGCATGCGCGACTTGACGCGGAAGGTATAGAGGAGCCGGTGGTAGTCGTACGGGTAACCGTCACGCTTGTGGACGGCCACGTCTACCTTGTAGGTGCCCTCGACGAGGTCCAGGCTGTCGATCGTGAACGTCGCCTCGGCGTCGCCGGAAAGCCGCTCGGGGCTCATCTCCTCGAGATAGGTGTTCGTTCCATAGCAGCAGACGCCTTCGGCGTTGAAGAGTCCGAGGCCGAAAACAAAGTCGTCGGTCGGTTGCTTGGCGCGCACCTTGACGACGATGGCCATCGAGTCGCCCGTGTGAAACACGTGCGCCGGCTGCCGGTCGGGGCCGAGAAACGTGACATCCGTGATCTCGATGTCGCGCGCGCCCCACCGGCCTTCGGTGGCGTGAAACATGTTTGTCGACGTCGGATCCTCCGGACGATCGTCTGTAGACGAAGCCCCGCGCCCTATTCCATCCGAGCCCGGGTCGCTCTGCGCGGCGCTGGCCTCTTCGACCGCCCTTGTGGTGGCCGCGGCCAGGAGCTGCTCCTCGGAGGCTTCGACCGACGTCAGGTACGCGCCGACGACACGCTTGGGATCGCCGTGCGACATGTTCCGGCCGCTGTCCAGCCAGGTCGCCTCGTCGCAGAAGCGCTCGACGAGGTTCAGCGAATGTGTCACGAGGAGGATGGTCTTGCCGCGCCGGCGGAACTCCGAGAACTTGTCCAGGCACTTGTGCGTGAAGCCCTCGTCACCGACGGCGAGCACCTCGTCCACGAGCAGGACGTCGGGGTCCACGTGGATCGCCACGGCAAACCCGAGGCGCATGTACATCCCGGACGAGTAGGTCTTCACCGGCGCATCGATGAACTCGCGAAGCTCGGCGAAGTCGACGATCTCGTCGAAGCGATCCTGAATCTGGCGTCTGGACAGGCCGAGCATGATCCCGTTGATGTAGACGTTCTCGCGGCCGGAGATCTCAGGGTGGAAGCCAGCGCCCAGCTCGATGAGCGCGCTGATGCGACCTTCGACCCGCACGGTGCCGCTCGTCGGCTTTGTGATGCCCGCCACCAGCTTGAGCGCCGTGCTCTTGCCCGAGCCGTTCCGGCCGATGACCCCGTAAGTCGAGCCCCGCGGCACGGTGAACGACACATCGGTGAGCGCCGGGAACGTCTCGCTGGGGCTGAGCTCCTTGAGGATGCTGCGCTGGAGAAACGCGCTCTTGAGCGTCGCGAACTGTTTGCCGCCGTAGCGGCGGTAGACCTTCGAGACGTTGACGAGCTCGATCGCGTGCGTCATACCGCCTCGGCGAACGAGTCGCGCAGCCGGTCGAACACCCAGTAGCAGGCGAAGAACAGCCCGATGGACGCTCCGCCGAGCGCGAGCAGCCAGCGCCAGTGACCGATGTGCCCGAAGAACAGGATCTCCTGGTAGGCAATCGCCAGGTGTGTAAATGGGTTCAGGTTGAAGTACGGCTTGAAGTCACGCACGCTCGGCTGGAACCACGGGTAGATGATCGGCGTCGCGAAGAACCAGAGCGTCAGGACGTTCGCCAGGATATCGCGGATGTCCCGGAAATGGACCGTCAGCGCGGCGAGGAGCAGCGCGAGCGCCGAGGAGAAGATCAGCTGGACGACCACGACCACGGGAAACCACACGAGATCCGAGACCTCAGGGTAGTGCCGGGCGTACAGGAGGAAGCCGACGAGAATCGGCAGGCCCAGGAAGAAATGCACCATGTTCGCCAGGACGCTGACGAGCGGCAGGACCTCTGCCGGAAACAGCACCTTGCGTATGAGATTACCCCCCGCGATGAGCGATCCCGACGCATCGGAGAGCGACGTCGCAAACCAGTTCCACGGCAGGATGCCGCAGAACATGAACAGCGCGAAGGGCTGGGCGCCTTCAGTCGTGTTCGGGATGACCTTGGTGAAGACGAACGAGTAGATCAGGAGCAGCAGCAGCGGGTTGATGAACGACCAGAGGAAGCCGAACACCGAGCCGCGGTACCGCGCCTTCAGTTCGCGCGCGACCAGGCTGGAGACGAGTCCCCGGTAGCGCAGGAGATTGGCGAGATTTGAAAACAATTACGAACGGATTCTAGCGCGAGTCGCAACCTGGAGGCGGATGAGCGATTTCATCAACGCGATCCGCGCGCGCTCGGCGTCCATGTCGACCGTCGGACGCGCGATGCGCTCCTCGGCGCGCCGCTTCGCCGCCTCGGCGCGGGCGACGTCGATTTCGTCGTCTTTCTCCGCGATCTCTGCCAGGATGGTGACGCGCTCAGGCTGGACTTCGGCGAACCCGAACGCAATCGCCAGATAATGCCGCTCCTGCCCCTGCCGGTACCAGAGCTCGCCCGCGCCGAGCACTGCCAGCAGCGGCGTGTGCCCGGGGAGCACGCCGAAATACCCGTCGCTGCCTGGAATCTCCACCTCGTCGACCGTCTCGTTTACGAGTGAACGATCGGCCGAGACGATCTGGAGCTGCAATGCGGTCGGCAGGGCCATCTAGGTCCGTGCCTTGAATTTGGCGAGGACTTCATCGATCGTGCCGGCCATGTAGAAATCCTGCTCGGGAATCTCGTCGTGCTTGCCCTCGACGATTTCCTTGAAGCCGCGGATCGTGTCGGCGATCGGCACGTACTTCCCGTCGAGGCCCGTGAACTGCTGCGCGACGAAGAAGGGCTGCGATAGGAACTTCTGGATCTTGCGCGCCCGCGCCACGGTCAGCCGATCGTCCTCGGACAGCTCGTCGATGCCGAGAATCGCAATGATGTCCTGGAGATCCTTGTAGCGCTGCAGGATCTGCTTCACCGTCCGGGCAACGTTGTAGTGCTCGTTGCCGAGAATGCGCGGATCGAGGATCCGCGACGTTGACGCCAGGGGATCGACAGCCGGGTAGATGCCAAGCTCCGAGATGGTCCGCGACAGGTTCGTCGTCGCGTCCAGGTGCGCGAACGTGGTTGCCGGCGCCGGATCGGTGTAATCATCGGCCGGGACGTAGATCGCCTGCACCGAGGTGATCGAACCTTTTTTCGTGGATGTGATGCGCTCCTGCAACTGCCCCATCTCGCTCAGCAGCGTCGGCTGGTAGCCAACCGCCGATGGCATTCGGCCGAGCAGCGCCGAGACCTCCGACCCTGCCTGGGTGAAGCGGAAGATGTTGTCGATGAACAGCAGTACATCCTTGCCCTCGGCGTCGCGGAAGTATTCCGCCACCGTGAGCGCCGACAGCCCGACGCGCAGGCGCGCGCCCGGCGGCTCCGTCATCTGGCCGTAGATGAGCGCCGCCCGCGACTTGCTGGCGTCGTAGGGATCGATGACGCCGCTCTCCTGAAACTCGTGCCAGAGGTCGTTGCCCTCGCGGGTGCGCTCGCCGACGCCGCCGAACACGGACACGCCGCCGTGCTTGAGCGCGATATTGTGGATGAGCTCCATGATGACGACGGTCTTGCCGACGCCGGCGCCGCCGAACAGGCCGATCTTGCCGCCCTGGAGATACGGCTCGAGCAGGTCAATCACCTTGATGCCTGTTTCGAACATCTTCAGGTCGGTCGACTGGTTCTCCAGCGTCGGTGGCGGTCGGTGAATCGACCAACGTTCCTTGGACTCGACCGGCCGATCCGGAAAGTCTACGGGCTCTCCCAGGACATTCAGCACGCGGCCGAGCGTCTCCGGTCCGACCGGGACCGAGATGGGCTCCCCGAGATCGACCGCAGCCATGCCGCGGCGGAGGCCATCGGTCGGCTTCATCGCGACCGCGCGGACGCGGTTCTCACCGAGGTGCTGTTCGACCTCCGCGATGATTTCGGCGCCGGGCGTCCCGCCCTGGGCGTCCATCGTGATCTTCAGGGCGTTGTAGATGTCCGGCAGGTGCCCCGCTTCGAATTCGACGTCGACCACCGGGCCGATGATCTGGACAATCTTGCCGACGTGCTGGGCTATTGCGGTTGTCATAATGAAGTTCTCTAGAGAGCCTCCGCCCCCGAGACCACCTCGATGATCTCTCTCGTGATCGCCGCCTGCCGGACCTTGTTCATGTACAGCGTCAGGTTACCGATCATCTCGGCCGAATTCTTCGTCGCGGTATCCATGGCCGTCATCTGCGCGGCGAAAAACGCGGCGTTCGACTCGAGCAGCGCGCGATAGACCTGGACTTCGACATAGCGCGGCATCAGTTGATCGAAGATCTCCCGCGCGGACGGCTCGTAGAGGTACTCGACCGGCAGGTAGCCGTCGCCGACGCTGCCCCCTGGGGCGCCCGCGCCGCCGGCCGCCGCCGCGGCGATGTCCTCCCGCTGGATGGGCAACAGTTGATCGACGACAACGCGCTGGGACATGACGGACCGGAACTCGTTGTAGATGATCGTGACGCGGTCGACGTCGCCCGACAGAAAGCTGTCGATGGCGATCTTGGCGATGGTTCGGGCGTCCTCGAACCGGAGCTTCTGGAAGATGCCGATCTGCTCGAACGCGATCGGGAAGCCCCGGCGGCCGAAGAAGTCCCGCCCTTTCCGTCCGACCAGCCCCAGCGTCGTCGGGCCGGCGGCGTCGACGATGAATGCGCCTGCGGCTTTGATGACGTTGGTGTTGAAGCTGCCGCAGAGCCCCTTGTCGCCGGTCACGATGATCACCAGCGTCTTCGATTTCGGTGACCGCTCGCGCTCAGTCAGAAGCGGGTGGACGGACGAGTCCACGCGCGCGGCCACGCTCGAGAGGACGCGCTGCATCTGCACGGCGTAGGGCCGGGCGTTCATGATGCGTTCCTGCGCGCGGCGCAGCTTCGACGCGGCGACCATCTTCATCGCTTTCGTGATCTGCTGCGTGTTCTTCACCGCGCGGATCCGGCGCCGGAGGTCGATGAGTGACGGCATGATCTACAGAACGCGCGTCGCTAGGCGACGGCGGCTTTCCTCGCCGAGAAATCGCGCGCGAACTCTTCCACGGCCGCTTTCAGGGCGGCCTTCAAGGGATCGTCGAGCTGCTTCTTTTCCGCGATGCCTGTGAACACCTGGGCGTGGCGGGTCTCGATGTACTTGAACAGCTCCGTTTCGAACGCACGCGCGTCGGAGACCGGCACGTTGTCGAGGTACCCGTTCGTGCCCGCAAAGATGATGGCGACCTGGCGCTCGACCGGCAGCGGCTCGTACTGCGGCTGCTTCAGGAGCTCCACGAGCCGCGCCCCGCGATTGAGCTGCGCCTGGGTCGACTTGTCGAGGTCGCTGCCGAATTGCGCGAACGCCGCCAGCTCGCGGTACTGCGCCAGGTCCAGCCGGAGCGTGCCCGCGACCTGCCGCATGGCTTTGATCTGCGCCGACCCGCCGACGCGCGAGACGGAGTTGCCCACGTTGATCGCCGGACGGACACCCTGATGGAACAGGTCCGACTCGAGAAAGATCTGCCCGTCGGTGATCGAGATGACGTTGGTCGGGATGTACGCCGACAGGTCGCCCGCCTGCGTCTCGATGATCGGCAGCGCGGTCAGCGAGCCTGCGCCGAGCTCCTTGTTCAGTTTCGCCGCGCGCTCGAGGAGTCGCGAATGCAGGTAGAAGACGTCGCCCGGATACGCTTCGCGGCCCGGCGGCCGGCGCAGGAGCAGCGAGATTTCGCGGTAGGCCTGCGCGTGCTTCGACAGGTCGTCGTACACCACCAGCGCGTGCCGGCCGCTGTCTCGGAAGTACTCGCCGAACGTGCACGCCGAATACGGCGCGATGTAAAGAAGCGGCGCCGGGTCGGATGCGGTCGCGGCGACCACAATCGTGTAGCGCATCGCGTCCGCTTCCTCGAGGGTGCGAACGACCTGGGCGACGGTGGACTGCTTCTGCCCGATCGCGTTGTAGATGCAGATGACGCCGGTGTCTCTCTGGTTGATGATGGCGTCGATGGCGACGGCGGTCTTGCCGGTCTGCCGGTCGCCGATGATGAGCTCCCGCTGTCCACGGCCGATCGGCACCATCGCGTCGATGGCCTTGAGGCCGGTCTGCATCGGCTCCTTGACTGACTGCCGATCGACGACGCCCGGTGCGAGTCGTTCGATAGGGCCGAACTGCTTGGTCGTGATCGGCCCCTTGCCGTCGATTGGCTGGCCGAGCGCGTTGACGACGCGGCCGAGCAGCTCCTCGCCGACCGGGACCGAGATGATGCGGCCGGTTCGCTTGACCGTGTCGCCTTCTTTGATCGCCGTGAACTCGCCGAGGAGCACCGCGCCGACGCTGTCCTCTTCGAGGTTCAGCGCGATGCCGAACACGCCGTGCGGGAACTCGAGCATTTCGCCCGCCATGGCGTTGTCGACGCCGTGGATGCGCGCGATGCCGTCCCCAATCGAGATGATGCTCCCGACTTCGGCGACATCGACGTCGACGGCGTAGCTCCCGATCTGCTCGCGGATGATCTTGGAGATCTCTTCGGCTTTAATGTCCATTATTTACTTTTACCTTGTGTTTCCCGCCAGCCTGTCCCTCATCTTCTGCAACTGCCTGGTGATGCTGCCGTCGTAGACGGTGCTTCCCAGCTTCGCGACGAGGCCTCCGACGATGCCCGGGTCCACGCGCGTCTGCATCATCACACTGCTACCGATCGCGAGCGCCAGCTGGCGCTCGATCATCTCGGCCTGGGCCGCCGCGAGCGGCGTGGCGGTCGTCACTTCGGCGCGAACGACTTGGCGATAGCTCAGTAATCGGTCGCTGTACGACGCGACCAGATCGGGAAGGATGATCAGGCGATCCCTTTCGGCAAGCATGATCAGCAGCTTGCCAACGACGGGTGACATGTTGGCGCGCGCGGTGAGCTCGACCATGGCACCGCGCTTACGCGGCACAGGCACTGCCGGGTTGAGCAACACTTTCTTGAGCAGGGGTTGCTGCGTGAGCAGCGCGTCGAAATCGGCGAGTTCCTGCCCGGCACGCTCGAGGTCGGCTTTCTCCTGGAGCGCTACGTCGAACAGTGCACGAGCGTATCGAATCGCCGCCGATTTATTTGTCATGCGGAAACCAAGCGTTCGATCCCCGGCCCCCAACCCCGACCCTCCGCCTCCGCTCGCTCGAGTGGCGCCGCGAGCTACGGCGGACCCGCCGAAGCGTGGAACGCGAAGGCGGGCCGGCCCACCCTGGTCGGCCCTGAGCGCTTGAGAATCATTTCACAAGCGCATCAAATTTATATCATATCGACGTGGATTTGAGGAATGGCAGGAACCACGGTTCCGATCCGCCAGGCCGACACTCCCGCTGCCTTGAACGCCGCGTCGAGCGCTCCCACAGACCCCGGTTCAACCACAACTAATAGGCCTCCCGACGTCTGGGGGTCATATATGAGGTTGACACGAGGGTCAGACTCCGTCGGCCGAGCCTGGTGTCTGACGCCTGGCGAAAAGTGCGATTCGTTGGAGACCAGCCCGCCGGATCGGTTGGCGATGGCGATGTCCAAGACGCCGTCGAACAGCGGGAGTTGCTCGAACGCTATTTGCAGCGTGACGCCGCTCGCGCGCGCGACTTCGGTACCGTGCCCCGCGAGCCCGAATCCTGTGATGTCCGTGCACGCGTGGACAGCGCCATCGGGAAGCGTCTGCAGCGCCTCGGCGGCGGCGCGATTGAGCGTGCGCATCGAGGCTTCGGCCTGAGCCATCAGCCCGTGCGCGGCGCGATCGAACTTGACCGCTGTCCCGACGATCCCGGTGCCGAGGCGTTTGGTGAGATAGATGACGTCGCGCGGGCGAGCGCCGGCGTTCGACAGAACGCGCGCCGGATCGATGGCCCCGGTGACGGCATAACCAAACTTGATCTCCTTGTCCTGAACCGTGTGACCGCCCAGGAGCGCGACGCCCGCTTCGCGCAGCTTGTCGAAGCCACCGCGAAAAATCGCGCGAATGGTGTCGGTCTCGATGCCCTCGGCCGGAAACCCAGCGATCGCAAGCGCGGTCACTGGACGCCCGCCCATTGCGTAGACATCGCTGACCGCGTTGGCCGCCGCGATCTGCCCGTACATGTAAGGGTCATCGACAATCGGCGTGAAAAAGTCGACCGTCTGCACCAGCGCCGGGCCTCCTTCCCACCTGTACACACCCGCATCATCCGCAGTCCTGAAGTCAATCAGCACACGGTCATCAGTCGACGCGGGGATGTCACTCAGCACCTGAGCGAGCTCGCCTGCGGCGAGTTTGCTCGCTCAACCGGCGCAGGACACCATCTGCGTGAGACGCTTGGCCATATCCTCCTTCCTTGTTGTGGCCACCAGCTACGAGCTACCAGCCACCAGCCACCAGCGATTACCGTTCGGTGATCTGTTCGTAGATGCGAATCAACTCGCCTTCGGACGCGAACTCAATCTCGATGCGCCCGCGCGTGCCACGCCGGACGATACGGACACGAGTGCCAAGGAGGAGCTTGAGGCGATCCTCCGCGGCGCGAGTATGGACGTCCACCGGCTTGGCCGGCCGCGCATCGGGTCCGGGCGTGGCGCCTTCGACGATCGTCTTGACGAGTGACTCGGTTTCGCGGACGGACAGATTACGGGCGATGACATCGCGCGCCAGGCGCCGCTGGTCCGCCTCGTTCCCGAGCGACAGCAGCGCGCGGGCGTGACCCATCGACAGGCGGCCGCCGCCAACCTCGTTCCGCACCTCGTCGGGAAGCTTGAGGAGCCGCAGCGTGTTGGCCACGGTGGCCCGGTCCTTCCCGATCGCCGTCGCGATGGCGTCCTGCGTCAGCTGGAACTGATCCACGAGCCGCCGGTACGCGAGGGCCTCGTCGATCGGATTCAGATCTTCGCGCTGCAGGTTCTCGATAAGCGCCATTTCGAGCAGTGACTGCTCGGCGCCGGCGTCGACGTCCTTCACTGCGATCGGCACACGGGTGAGCCCGGCGAGCTTTGCGGCACGCCAGCGACGCTCGCCGGCGATGATCTGGAACCCGTCGCCGACTCTTCGCACGACGATTGGCTGAATGACGCCGTTGGATCTGATCGATTGCGCCAACTCCTGCAATCGCGCGTCATCCATCATCACGCGCGGCTGGAAGTCATTCGGCGTGAGCAGGTCGATATCGACATCGGTTGGGAATGGGATCGCCCCGCTCAGAGGATCGGGGAGGTCGGGAATGAGCGCGCTCAGGCCTTTGCCGAGCGCCGGACGCTTCGGTTGCATAGAGGTTGACCGATCA
Organism: Vicinamibacterales bacterium; assembly: GCA_035939575.1. Taxonomy (GTDB): domain Bacteria; phylum Acidobacteriota; class Vicinamibacteria; order Vicinamibacterales; family CAVVIG01; genus DATKHR01. The sequence continues at coordinate 18,978 of DASZFS010000514.1, forward strand.
GGCCGCCGTGGCCGTTCTTTCCAGCATTTCCTTCGCCAACGCGAGATACGCCTCGGCGCCACGCGACTTGCCGTCGTAGACGATGACCGGCATGCCGTGGCTCGGCGCTTCGCCAAGCCGGACGTTTCGAGGAATCGTGGTTCGGAACACTTTCTCCTTGAAGAACTCGCGCACGTCGCTCGCGACCTGCTGGCCCAGATTCGTTCGCTCGTCGACCATCGTCAACAACACGCCTTCGATGTCGAGGCCCGGGTTGAGCGACGCGCGGACGCGCCGCATGGTGCTGACCAGATCCGCGAGGCCCTCGAGCGCAAAATACTCGCAGTGCAGTGGAATCAGCGCGGCATCGGCAGCGACCAGCGCGTTCAGCGTCAGAAGGCCGAGCGACGGCGGGCAGTCGACGAAGATGTAGTCGAAATCGCCACGCGCTGACTGGAGGAGCGTGCGAAGCCGTTCCTCGCGTCCCGACAGAGTGACCATCTCGATCTCAGCGCCCGTCAGGTTGCGGTCGGAGGGGACCAGAGACAGCCGCTCGATTCCCGTTGGGATGACGAACGGTCGAACGTCGTCGGTCGGCTCGGGAGTCGTGAGCGCTTCGTAAATCGTTCCGCCTGCGCCAGCCTTGTTCCGCTGACCGAGCCCGCTCGTCAGGTTGCTTTGAGGATCGACGTCGACGATGAGAACGCGGCGGTCTGCGCGGGCAAGGGAAGCGGCCAGATTAATGGCGGTTGTGGTCTTTCCAACTCCGCCTTTCTGGTTGGCAATGGCAAGGATGCGAGACATCTAGGTCAGATGCCACAAAATGAGTGGCGATCTCGAAATCGCACCCAGAGGATACGGGAGACGTGACCGGAGGTCAACGACTTCCTCGACAGATCCTCAAATCCTCAGATCCTCACGTCCTCAAATCTCACCATTCCCCTTGTGTTCCACGTGGAACATGGGCCGGTAAACCGACAGGCAGCTTCCACGCTCCCCAACCAGATCGACCGTTTCAACAGGCTCGAAGCCCGCCATGGGCACGTGCTGGCTGCTGGGTCTGAACAGGAACAGCCGACCTGACGCTTTCAATAGCTGTGAGACGATCGAGGCCAGCGTCGCATCTACACGGACCGCACGAACCGTTATAAGCTCAGCTGTATTTGCGTTGAGCCCAGCAATGTCCTCAAAACGCTCGTTCTCCACCTTCGTCCCCAGGAGGCGCATCGCGTTCACCGCTTCTCGAAGGAACACAGCCTTTCGCACCTTCGACTCGACCATCGTCAAGTGCGTCTCGAGTAGCACGGTCTTCATAGGCAGGGCAGGCGAGCCACCCCCCGATCCCAGGTCAAACCACGGCCCACGAACTGATCCGGCGTACCGAGCCGCAAGAAGCGGTTCGATCAACAGCCGATCGAACGTTTCGTTTGTCGGAGAAGCGAGAGGGAGAGCCGTCAGATTGATCTTCGCGTTCCACTTGGCGAGGAACGACATATAGGCATCAAGACGAACGGCGACCTCGTCCGGCACGTGGAGTCCGACGCTGCTGGCGCGACGAAGCAGGCCATCGCGAAATCCCTTTGACGTCACACAGCGAGCCTACATCAAGCTGCCGATCCGCATGACTGGGGTGCGGGCGTGCGCCCAGGACGGCGGGGTTGCCGAGAAGACTGAGGTGGGCTGAAGAGTCATGGTCCGCGTGCCGTTGCCTCGCCCCAGGAATCAGGGTTCCCAACGGTTGGACAGG
>DASZFS010000515.1:0-28874 GCA_035939575.1 Vicinamibacterales bacterium
GCGAGTTCCTGGACCGCTCACGCTAGAAGCGGTCTTATGAATGCCTCGGCAGGCATGATCAGGATGGGCCGAAGACTCATGGCCGCGTGCAGTTGCCTACGCCCTCGATTCCTAAAAACGACCTTGCACGAGCCTTCAGAACCCTTGATTCTGGGCGAGGCAACTGCACGCGGCCATGAGTCTTCGGCCCCGCTCGCGAGCCAACTGCACGCGGCCATGAGTCTTCGGCCCATCCTGATCATGCCTGCCGAGGCATTCATAAGACCGCTTCTAGCGTGAGCGGTCCAGGAACTCGCGGACAACGACCGGAATATCGCGGTGTTCGGCATCGGCCGCGTAGTTCATCGCCCGCATGTCCGACGCCGACACACGTCCGCTCAAGCGTTCGAGCGCCACGCGTACCTCGGGGTGCCGGAGAAGCATCTCGGCCCGCGCCACCACAGCGGCATCGTACGGAGGAAAGTAGTGCCGGTTGTCCTCGAGCTGGACGAGGTCGAGCCCCTTGATGAGTCCAGCCGTCGCGTCACCGGCGATCAGATCGACCTGTCCGGACGCCAGCGCGCGGTAGCTCAGCGTGAGATCCATCACGCGCGGCGCGTCGGCGAAGTGGAGCCCGTAGGCCGCCGCGAGGCCCGGGTACCCGTCAGAACGCTCGAGAAACTCGTATCCAAAACCGGCTCGCCACCGCGGCGCCATGCGTGCCGCGTCCTCGATCGTGCGAAGCCCCCGCGCGCGGGCGTCGACCCCCCGCACCAGGATGGCGAACGTGTTGTTGAAGCCGAGCGGTCCGAGCAGCGTCCGGCCTGTTCGCGCGTACCGATCGCGCACGACTTCGCGCACCTGCGCCGTATCGCGGAGAACGGGCTCGTGGAACACGGCGGTCAGCGCGGTGCCGGTGTATTCCACATACGCGTCGATGTCGCCCGTCATGAGCGCGCGGTCGCACACCAGCGTGCCCCCCAGGTTCAGACGGCGCTCGACCGGGAGCCCGGTGTCGTGCTCGATTGCCTGCGCCAGCAGCTCGCCGAGGACCAGCTGCTCGGTGAAGTTCTTCGATCCGATGACGATCGTCCCGCTCGCGCGTCTGGCCGCGACGCCGCTGGACAGCACGACGGCCACCAGAGCGGCGCAGACGGCGACCGCCGTGGCGCGCGTACCGCGCCGTCTCCGGCGCGATAGCGATCGTTCGCCCCACAGGAGCAGGGCGTCCACGGCGAGCGCCAGGCCCGCCGCTGGAATCGCTCCAGCGAGGATGACGGTCGTATCGACCATCGACAAGCCGCGATAGATGAACTCGCCCAGGCCCCCCGCGCCGATGGCTGCGGCAATCGTCGCCGAGCCGACCCCGACAACTGCGGCGACCCGGATGCCGGCGACGATCGACGGGAGCGCGAGCGGCAGCTCCACCAGGCGCAGCAGCTCGCGATCCGTCATACCCATCGCAACGCCAGCCTCACGAATGGCGGGATCGATGCCGCGCAGGCCGGCAATGGTCGTGCGCACGATCGGCAGGAGGCCATAGAGGGTCAGGACAACGAGCGCGGCGCGCGCGCCAACGCCGCCGACGAGCGGGACCGGCAGCAGAAAGCCGAACATCGCGAGGCTCGGGATCGTCTGCACGATGTTGGCCACGGCCGTGAGCGGCGCCGCGAGGCGCGGGCGCCTGGCGGCGAAGACACCGAGCGGGACAGCGATGGCCACCGCAGCCAGCGTCGACAGCGTGACGAGCAGCACGTGCTGAGCGAGCAGCGCGACGAGCTCGGCGCGGTGGGCAGCCCAGAACCGGAAGAGCCCCGTCAGGGTCGTCATGATCGTTGGCGGCTACACCGGCCGCGGGGTTGATGCCGCGCGACGTGACGCGTCAACGGTCGGCATCGCGTCGAGCAGGCGTCTCACCAGCGGATCGCGGCTGGCGGCAATCGCGGCCGGATCGGCGTACGCGACCAGCCGGCCTTCGTCGATCACGCCTATCCGGTCGGCGAGAGCGAACGCCTCGCCCATGTCGTGCGTGACGATCACGGTGCTCTTCCGCACACGCTCCTGGATGCGATGAAACTCGTGATGAAGCTCGGCGCGGGTCACCGGGTCCAGCGCGCCGAACGGCTCATCCATCAGCAGCACCGGAGGATCGACCGCCAGGGCGCGCGCCACGCCGACGCGCTGGCGCTGTCCGCCGGACAGTTCGTCAGGCCAGCGTGCGGCGAAATCACGCGCCGGCAGCCCCACGAGGTCAAGCAGGTCGGCTGCCGCCGCGCGAACCCGCGGCTCGGCCCAGCCTTCGAGACGGGGCACAACCGCCACGTTGTCCGCGACGTTCATGTGCGGAAACAGGCCGACCTCCTGCAGCACGTATCCAACGTGCCGCCTGAGGGCAATGGGGTCCCAGTCGCTCGTCAACCGGCCGTCGACGGCAATCGTGCCGCGCTGCGGGAGGAGCAAGCGGTTCACCAGCTTCAGAATCGTCGTCTTGCCGGCGCCGCTTCGCCCCACCAGCGCGACGACCTCGCCCGGCCCGACCGCCAGGCTGAAGTCAATCAGCGCGGGACGACCGCCGGGCCGCGTGAAGCTGACGTCGCGAAATTCGATTGCTTTCGGACTGGGCAGGGACGGGTTCGCAGGGTTCGCGGGGTTCACTTGTTCCATGGGTTCACCGGTTCGCTCGAACCTCGCGCGCCTCGCGAACCTCCCGAAATTTAAGCACGTCGAGCACCCCGCGAAGCTTGCCAACTGTCCTTAGAACCGAGCGAACAGCGAGGCGGCGAGCGACGGCGAGTACTTCGCGCCGGCGTCGAACGCCACGCCTTTGACCCGCGCAGCCAGCCCGGCGTCGGCACGGACGCCGTACGCCTTCAGCCATGACCTGTCCCTGACGCCGAGGAGATACTTGACGCCGCCGCCAAGCTGATACATCTGCCCGGTCACTACCAGCGTGTTGCCGCCGTGCAGCTGTCGCAGATAGGCAGCGCTGCCGCTGACGAACGGCAGGAGCTTCGGCGAGCCAAGCCGATACGGCAAGTAAAAAATGACCCCGCCGCCAACGGTGTACTGAGAGATCGTCTCCGACGCGGTCACTGTCGCGCTGGTCTCGATATCGCCTGAGACCGTCGCGCGGAGAACGGGCTTGGTCACCGATGCCAGCACGTCCGCCTCGATCCGCCGCGTGATGCGAACGCCGACGTGGACGCCGACTCCGGGCGCGGCGGCGAGCGTGCTCGACGTGTTGAAGAACGGCGAAGGGGTCCCCTGCGGCGTGGTCTCGGTCGCGTCGCTGGGCCCCAGCGTCGCGCGGCCAACCCAGGTGATGCCGCCGCCCACCTCGAACCGCCCGGCAGGGGCGCCGTCCTGCGCGGACACACCAGCCGCCGGCGGGATGAGGCATGCCAGCACCATGAGCGCCGTGCGCGTCATTTCGGGATCACGGCCAGGGTCACTGGCCCGCTGTCACCGCCAAGGGGCACGGCGATCAACCGGTCGGAGAACAGCACGCGGAAGTCGAGGTCGACTACCTGCGACGCATCGAAGAAACTATCGAGATCGGCGTCGTCCAGCGGCTCGACGCGGATGACCTTCGGACCGGGCAACAGACCGCCGATCGAGAACTCCCCCTGCGAGCTCAACGTGAAGCCGGCGACCATCTCGTGCGTGGCGAGATCGAACGCCACGACGTGCGCCCCGTAGAGCGGCGCTCCGTTCTTGGTGACGCGGCCCGAGACACTGCCCTGCCTCGCATTGCCGTTCGGATAGATGTCCGAGATGCCGGCGATGTCGTCAGCCTTCAACGTGCGTCCGGCGATGCTGCCGGCGTTGAAGGCGATGGGAAACATCACCGCCTCCGACGACATCACGTCGCGGCCGCCGTCGGCGCGCAGCTCGCTTTCACCGAGCGCCGAGTGGCCCATCCCGCTGAAATGCCCGATTTCATGAAGCGCGATGCTTTCGAGATCGTAACGCCCAGCCTCGCCGCCTGGCGCGACGGACCACGCGAAAGCGGAGTTGAAGAAGATGTCCGACTCAATCAGCTCGCCTGACGTGTTGTCGATGAGGAAACTCGTCGACGCGAGCACACGGTCCATCTCCGGATGGCTCGCGAAGCCGAGCGTGTTCGAACCGTCGTCTTCGCCCGGCTGCGCAACGGTCAGGCCGCCGTACTGGTAGCTGATCGCCGCGGTCGGCACGGCCTGCCACTTCGCAAAGGCGCGCGCCACGGCTGCCTCGAAGTCGCTGACGAGAACGCCGGGCACGCTGCTCCTCGCCGACACAAAATACCGAACGGGCGTCTGGGCCCAGCGCAATGACTTCTGTTGGCCGCCGGCAAGGACGCCGAACTTCAGATACGCCGACGCCGGCTGCGGGAACACGAGCAGCATGGCCAGCGCCAGCGCGCCGCCCGCTGAGACGTGGGGTCGCCGGCTCATTGTGCGTTCCCCGCCAGCGCGCGAATGCGCTGCTCGAAGTCGGCAAGCGCCAACGGGCGCCGCGACACGTCGCCGCGCACGAGCGGTGCGTTAACGGCCGAGGGCAGCATCGCCGGCGGCGTCACGATCGAGCCCGTTCCGCCGGCGGCCGGCACGACGCGATAGACGCCCTGGTTCAACCCGAGGATGTACGGCACCATCGGACCGCTGGCTCCCAGGAACACGACGACGTGGTCGTTCACGGCGAACTCGGGCGCGCCGACGACGATACTGCGATAGCGACCGAGCTGACCGCCCGGCACGCGGAACTGAAGCGTCGCGCCAAGCGCGCCCTTCAGGTAGCCTTCGACGTCGAGCGAGACGATGGTCTCAATCGTCCGCCGGTCATCGGTCCAGCGCCCGTCGACCGCGGCCACGCGCCCGCGCACGATCGCCACGGCGTCCCGCGACAGTTGGCCGAGATCCGACGGCACGACGATGGTCGCGTGCAGCGTGCCGCCCGCCGCGATCACCAACCCCATGAGTACCACCGTAAGCTTCATCTGCATTCCGGCCTCCCCGCCTCCGCTCGCTCAACGGACACCGCGAGCTCCGGCGTGTCCGCCGAAGCGTGAAACGCGAAGGCGGGCGAGCAATCCGCCTCCACTCGCTCAACCACATTGCGAGCTACGGCGGACCCTTCGCGCGATATCGAGGATCGCGTGCGCCGCCCGGCGGCTTGCTCCCGGTCCCCCCAACTGCTTCCGCACCCGTGCGAGCCCGGTACGGATACGCGCGGCGCGATCTCGATCAGTCAACATCGATAGCGCTTCACGCGCAACCGCGTCAGGCGTGAACGCCTCCTGAATCAGCTCGGGCACAATCTTCTCACCAGCAATCAGGTTCACCATCCCGATCGCATCGACGCTCACCAGGCGCCGGCCGAGCTGGTATGTCAGCGGCGAGACACGATACACGATGACCATCGGCGTATCGTGCAGCGCCGTCTGCACCGTGGCGGTGCCAGACGCGGTGAGGACGACATCAGCGGACGCGAGCACGGTGTCGGTGTCACCGGCAACCACGGCGACCCCCGTCATACGCCGCGCCGGGGCGAAGAGCTCGTCCTCCAGGTCCGGCGCACGCGCGACGAGAAACTGCGCAGCGGGCAGCGCTGCGCGGATTCTTCCAGCGGCCGCGGCGAGATCGGGCAGGATGCGTGCGACCTCGTTGGGCCGGCTCCCGGGCAGGAGCGCCACGGTCGGCGCTGCGGCCACGAGCCCGTGCGACTGGAGAAACGCCGCGCGCGGTGCGGAGGTCGTCACGAGATCGAGCAATGGATGGCCGACGAATTCGACCGGCACGCCGCCCTCGCGGTAGATCCGCTCCTCAAAGGGGAAGATGACGAGCACTCGCTCGGCGAACCGCCGGATGGCGTTCAGCCGCCCCTTCCGCCAGGCCCAGATCTGCGGTCCGATGTAATAGATGACCGGCACGCCGAGCCGCTTGATCCGCGGCGCAAGCCGGAAGTTGAAGTCAGGCGAATCGATCACGACGAGCGCATCGGGTCGGGCGGCTCTCGCCGCCGATACGATCCGGCGCAGCGTCGAGAGCGATTTGGGGATCTTGGAAAGCGCCTCTGTGAGCCCCGTCACCGCGATGCCGCGATAGTCAGCCAGCAGCCGGCCACCCGCGGCTTCGAAGTGCGGGCCGCCCAGCCCCGCGATCTCGAGACCTGGTTCGAGCGCCCGCAGCTCGCGCGTCAATGCGCCGGCGTACAAGTCGCCGGATGCCTCGGCGCACGAAAGCAGCAGGCGCAGGCTCAAGAAGGCCGTTTGAACAGTGCGGGATCGATCGGAGCGTTGATCGTGATGTCAGTAATCCGGCGGGCGATCGTCTGCGGGCCGCTGCGGCGCGACGCCTGAAACGCGATCTGCACACCGCTGACCGGCCGATAATCCGTGAACTCGTCCTCAACAACCGGACGGCCCGGCACGTCGGCGACGAACGTCATCTTGCTGATGCCTGACGTGGCCGGGTCGATCAAGAGCACGACCGGGTTGAAATCCGGCGCCGAAAGCTCGAGCGCGTGATTCACGCGCCCCGCCGCATCCTTGACATCGGGCAGGAGCCGCGCGTTCATCGCGCCGCTCTCTGCCGCGAGCAGAAGGGCAATCGGGTCGCGCCGCAGCGTGGTGCGCGCGTCGCGCAGCACCGCCGCCGGCTGGTCACGGACTCCGTGCTGGTCCAGGAGCCATGCGTTGTTCCCGTCGTACCCCTGCACGTTCACCGGGCCGCCCGTCGGCGATGTCGTCTCCGTCCGGAAGCGATCGGGGTACTGGATGTAGGTCGTTGTCTCGATGGTGTTGTCGCGCTGGGCGCCGGGACTCGTGAGCGTCTGCTTGACGATGATCGTCTTGACCGACCGCAAGGTATCAAGGCCGCCCTTCGCCGCGACGGCGCGGTCCACGAGCGCACGTGCACCGGAGACCTGGCCCCCACCCTGAGCGGCCCCCGCGCCGGGAGTCTGCGTGTAAGACACGCGGCGCGCGGCCGGTCCGGAACGCGCGCCGGCGCGCTTGAAGGTCGACGACAGGAGATCGAGGTCGCTCAGCTCCACTGTCTCGTAGGTGCCAAAGCCCGCCCCGCCAAGCTGCGACGCGAATGCGGACGCGTTGCCGACCAGCACGACCGACAGCCGGTCCGGGCGAAGGTAGGCACGGGCGACGCGCTGGATGTCGTCCACGCTCACCGCGTTGACGCGGTCGCGGAAGCTCTGCAGCTGATCGAGCGGCAGCCCATAGAACACAACGTTCACGACCTGCATCGCGATGGCGTCCGGCGTCTCGATGGTCAGCGGGAAGCTGCCCGTCATGTACGCTTTCGCATCGGCGAGCTCCCGCTCGCCCACGCGCTCGCGCTGCAAACGCCAGAACTCGTCGACGATGAGCCGCAGGACCTCGCCTGTCGCTTCGGAGCGCGTGTTGGTCTCGGCCTCGAAGTCACCGGTGACCTTGAGCGCGTCCATGTTGGCCTGCGCGCCATAGGTCAGGCTGCGCTCAGTCCTGAGCACCTGGTGGAGGCGATTGCTGCCCTCGCCGCCCAGAATGCGGATCGCCAGGTTGACGGCCATGTAGTCAGGGTGACCGCGCGCGATCCCCAGATGTCCGACGCGCACTTCGGTCTGCACCGCGTCCGGCTTGTTGACGACGACGACGCGTCGGGTGGGGTCAGGCGGCTCGATGAACGTGTCGGCCGCCAGCGGGCGCTTCTCCCAGTCACCGAACACCTTCTTCGCGGTCGTGAACGCCTCGTCCGCCGTGATGTCGCCGACGACCGCCAGGATGGCGTTGTTCGGCGCGAAGTACTTCGTGTGGAACTTGATCAAGTCGTCGCGCGTCAGCGTCGTCAGGGTCTCGCGCGTGCCGCTGTCGGGCATTCCATACGGGTGGAAGCCGTACACGAGGCGGTCGAAGACGGCGTTGGCGATGTACTCCGGATCCTGCTCGCTCACCTGCAGGCCCGACAGCATCTGTTGCCGCTGGCGATCGATCTCGCGCTGATCGAACGCCGGATGACGCGCCATGTCAGACAGCATGCGCATCCCGTTCTCAAAGCTGTCCTTCATGACGATCATGTTGAGGGTCGTCAGGTCGGTGCCGGCGCTCGCACCCATCGCGCCGCCGATAAAGTCGATCGCGTCCGCGAGGTCCTCTGCCGAACGGGCGGTCGTCCCGGGCCCGCCCTGGATCCCTTGATCGAGGAGCGACGCGGCGAGGCGGGCCACGCCGAGCTTGTCTTTGGGGTCGGAGGCCGATCCGGCCCGGACCAGCAGCCGCGTGCTGACGGCCGGCTGCTCGTGGTGCAGCACCGCGACCACCTGCAGGCCGTTGGGCAGCGTCTGGATCTCGTAGGGTGGAAACTTGATGTCGCGGGCGGCGAGCGGCCTCGGCGGCGCTTCCGAGGGCCAGTTGCGGACCTGGGCGGTCGCCGCGGCGGCGTGGAACACGATCGCCGGAATGCACAACCATTTCGCGCGCGGCATCACTGCCCTCCCGGTCTGCCGTTGGGCATCAGCGTCAGGACCATCCGGTTCTCCGGACGGAAATAGGTCCGCGCGACGCGCTGCACGTCCGCCACCGTGATGTTCTGAAAGATGTCGAACTCGCCGTCTGCGGTCTTGATGTCGTTGTGGATGACCACGGCGTGGGCCAGCACGGACGCCTTCTGCTGATTCGACTCGCGGCCGAGGATGTAGTCGCGTGCGAACTGGTTCTTCGTCCGCTGGAGCTCGTGCTCGCTGATCGGGTCGGCTTTCAGGCGGTCGATCTCGGCGATGAGCGTGGTCGCCACTTCCTCGGTCGTGTGGCCCGGCTGCACAACCGCGACCGCATAGAAGAGATTGGGATCCTCGATCAGGTTGGCGCTGCCGAACGCGGCGACCGCCATCTGTTTTTCGTACACGAGCTTCTTGTAGATGCGCGAGCTCTGGCCGTCGGAGAGCACCTTGGCGGCGATGTGCAGCGGATACGAGTCGGGGTTGCCGTCGTACGTAATGTGATATGCGACGACGACCGCCGGCAGCGGCCACGGCTCCGGCAGCGTGACGCGCTTCTCCTTGGTCTGCGGCGGCTCCTTCGGGATGTCGCGTGGAACGTCGCGCTCCGCCTTCGGCACGCGCCCGATGTACTGATTGACGAGCTGCGCGGCCTGGGCCGAGTCGAAGTCACCGACCAGGACGAGCGTTGCATTCGAGGGCACGTAGTACGTCCGGTAGAAATCGCGAACGTCCTCGACCGACGCCGCCTCGAGATCCACCATGCTGCCGATCGTCGCGTGCTTGTAGGGATGAACCGTGAACGCCTGGTCGTAGATGATCTCGTTCAAGCGGCCGTACGGCTGGTTGTCCACGCGCATCCGGCGCTCTTCCTTCACCACCTCGCGCTCGTTCGTGAAGGTGTCCTTGTCGATGCGCAACGTGGCCATCCGGTCCGCTTCGAGCCACAGGATCATCGGCAGGTACTGCGATGGCACCGTCTCCCAGAACACGGTCTCATCGTCGGTCGTGTAAGCGTTGCTCTGTCCGCCAACCGACGCCACGTACGACGTGTGGGCTTCGGGCAGCACGTTCTTCGACCCCTTGAACATCAGGTGCTCGAAGAGGTGCGCGAAACCGGTGCGTCCGGGCTTCTCGTTCTTCGACCCGACGTGATAGGTGAGGTTGAGGTGAACGATCGGCGTCGAGTGATCCTCCGACGTCACGAGGGTCATTCCGTTGGGCAACGTCGTGATCTCGTACTGGAGCTTGGGCGGACGGACGGCCGCGGCAAGGGGCGGCACCGCGACCCAGAGGATCGCCGCGCCGAGCCATACCGCGGCCAGCGCGCGGAGACCTCTGGCCATCATCACTCGATTATCTACTGAGTAAGCGGAAACCCGCGAGGGCCCAGGTCTGTGGCTGCCGGTCCAGCGGGTCGGCGTCTACACGCCGCTCGACGCCTGCGAACAGCTCCATCTGGCCACCCCCGCCCTTGAGGCGCACACCGGCCTCGAACAGGGCCCCGACCTGCCGGCCGCGGCCCGCGATCTCCGGCCGCACGCCGAACCACTCGACTTCACCCCGCCCGTATACGCCGGCGCGAGCAGTGAGCTGACGCCGCGCGAGCGCCCGGAGCGCGCCGACCCACGAGTAGTCGACGTACGAGTTCTCGACGATGCGCCCGGCTTCGAGGTCGAGATCCAGCGACCCGGCGCCGGCCTGAGCGTGATGAAGGATGCGTCCGCCCAGGAGGTTCCAGTCGACAGCCTCGCGCTTGGGCCGGTCACTTAAATGACGCGACACGTGGTGGAAGACGATGCCCGCCTCTGTCTGCGGAGCGAGGCGGGCGTTCACATAAGTCTCCAGGGTGTAATTTCCCTGATTCGGGTCGAACCTGCGGAATTCACTCCCGAGCACGGCCTCGTAGTCGATGGCCACGCCCAGACGCGCGGCCACAAGGTCGATGATGTCGACCGAGCCGCCGAAGTGCGTGTCCCACGAGAAGCGGATGTCGTTGTCGCTCAGGCTGGCCGCCGAGAGGTGGAAATCGGCGCGAGACAGAAAATCGGGGGCGGGCGGCGCGGGGGCGACGACTGGTTGTTCCGGCGCTTGGGCGAAAACGGAAGAGACCCACGCAAGGCTGAGGCACGCGGCAACGGCCGCGCGCCGTGCTAACGATCCGACGGTTTCTGCCATTCGGTCAGCTGCTCCTGGAGTTGAGTGATCTGCGCCTCGAGCTCTTCGACGCGCTTCTTGAGATCCGGCAGGTGCCGCACGAGCACCTGCGCCTTGCGCCACTCGAGGTTAGGGATGGCGGGGTATCCCGACACGAACGCCCCGGGCTCGACGTCGCGAGTGATGCCTGTCTTGCCGCTGGCGATCGCGCCTTTGCCGATGCGGATGTGGCCGTTGACGCCGACTTGCCCCGCCAGCGTCACGTCGTCCTCGACGACCGTGCTGCCGGCAATGCCGACCTGCGACGCCAGCAGCGAGCGCCGGCCGATCCGGACGCCGTGGGCAATCTGGACGAGGTTGTCGATTTTCGTTCCGGCTTGAATTCGCGTCTCGCCGACCGCCGGACGGTCGATGGTCGTGTTCGCCCCGATCTCGACGTCGTCCTCGATGACGATATCGGCGTGCTGCGGGATCTTGAAGTGGGCGCCGTCCGGCTGCCTGACGAAGCCGAAGCCGTCGCTGCCGACGACCGCGCCGTCGAGAATGGTCACACGATTGCCGATGACGACGCGATCGCGAATCGAGGCGCCCGCGCGGAGCACGCAGTCGTCTCCAATCCGGGTGCGGTCGCCGATCACGACGTTGGGGTAGATGACGGCGCGTGCGCCAATTCTGACGCCGGCGCCGATGACGACGAAGGGGCCGATCGACGGCTCGGGACCTATCGTGGCATCCGGCGCAATCGCGGTCAGGCGATCGATTCCGTGCGGGGGCGCCGCGGGCGCCACGAACAACCGCAGGGCGTGGGCGAACGAGAGGTAGGGCTGGCGACTGCGCAGGACGGCGAACGGCGCGTTCCGCTCGATCTCCTCGTCCTCGCCGACAATGACCGCGGACGCGCGCGTCGTGGCCAGCTGAGCGTGATACTTGGGGTTGGCCAGGAACGTGAGATCGCCAGACCGGGCGTGCTCGATAGCGGCCACGCGCTCGATCTCGACCGTGCCGTCGCCTTCGAGGCGACATCCGAGGTCGGCGACGATATCGCTAAGTCTCACGATGTGCTGATAATATCTTCACACTCCGGCCCGCGTCCCGGAAAAGCGACATGACACCGCCCCACATCGTGCTCCGTCTGGTCGTCGCCGCCTGTCTTGGCGCGGCGATCGGCCTCGAGCGGGAGATGCATAAGAAGCCCGCGGGGCTTCGCACCAACATTCTGATCGCGGTCGGCTCTGCGCTTTTCACCATCATGTCGATTCAGCTGCGGACCGACGGCGGCTCGCCGGACCGCGTGGCGGCCCAGATCGTGACCGGCATCGGCTTTCTCGGCGCCGGCTCCATCATCCGCAGCGGCCGACATGTGATCGGGATGACAACCGCTGCGACCATCTGGGTGAACGCGGCCGTCGGCATGGCGGTGGGCGCCGGCGAGCTCTTCATGGCGGCTGCGGCCACCGTTGTTACCTTGATCGTCCTCGCGCTACTGGCACCGCTCGAAGCGTTCTTCGAACGCCGCAACCCGGGCAGCGGCTCTACTTCCTGACCTTCTGGGGCGGACGGGCATCCTGCGTGCTCAAGACCGGGCGTCCGGCTGCTTCCCACGCGCCGGTGATCACGCCAGCGGTAGCGGTAATCGACCGCGACAGCTGCCTTTCGAGAATCGGCTTCACCGCGGCAAACAGCTTCTCGAAGTAGTCGTCGTCGTACACGTCCTTGCCGATTGCCGCCTGCGTGTCGGCTTTGAGAATGGCATCGACCTGGGTATGGCCCTCGAGCAGCGCGTCGAAGGCCGCGTCCCGAGGGTTCCGGATCGCCTTGGGCGTTTCGGGCACGAGCATCAGCCGTGATTGGAACCGCTCGATGAGATCGCGCTCGAACCGCGCGTGGATGCCGGTATTGCCAGTCAGCTGTCCGTCGTAGTTGTTGGTCGCGTGAAACGGCTGGTTGGCATCCTGAATATAGTGCGAGGCGACGGCCGAGAACAGCACGACGTCCGTCGTCGCGTACTGGCCCTGTCTGGTGAAGCTCTCGAAGCCCCGACGGAGATGGCCGAACATCTCGGCTTCGCGCCAGGGCAGCGTGCCGATCCGCTTCATCTCGGCCACGCCGAACTTCTCGACCGCCTGCGTGTAGTCCCGCGGCAAGCCGGCAAACGGGGGCGGCCCGAGCGAGGGCAGGCCGAAGTCGACGAAATGGTTCGGTTCGTCCTCCCATCCGGCATTGCGCCAGAGATCAGGATCCACGACGCGAATCACGGTCTCCTGGCGGAAGTGGTCGAAGAACGGTTTGAGCTCGGGCGGCAGCAGGTCGATTGCACGCGCCATGATCAATCGGTGCGCTGTGAATCCCCATGCGGAGGCCGGCGCCGGCGCGATGAGCGCAATCAGAACAACTGCGGCCACGGAGGACGCTTTCCGCATGCTGCTATATATTAGCGGGGTTGCTGGTGGCTACCACCCATCTCATAAATGGGCTGAAGACTCTGAGCCGGGCTGAAGACTCATGGCCGCGTGATTGACCAGAGTGGGGCTGAGGGTAGACCATGAGTCTTCAGCCCGCCTCAAACCAGTAGGCAGTCGCCACACCGATGGACAACCTCACCCATACCTTGTTCGGCGCGACGCTTGCGCGCACGCCGCTCGGCCGCGCGGGGCGCGGAACCACGGCGGCGCTCGTTCTCGCGTCGAATGCGCCCGACATCGATTTCGTGGCGGCAGCCGGCGGCGGGGTGAAATACCTGGAGTGGCATCGCGGAATGACCCATGGTCCGCTCGGCGTGATGGGCCTGGCGCTGGTCGTGGCGGCCATCGTCGCGATCGCCCGGCGTCTCAACCCTCGCTGGCAACATCCCGACGATGCGCCGTTCGCGATGCTGGTGGCCGTCGCCGCGGTCGGCGTCCTGTTTCACGTGCTCATGGATCTGCCAACGTCGTACGGCACGCGCTTTCTGAGCCCGTTCAGCTGGCGCTGGTTTGGCGTGGACTGGATGCCGATCGTGGACGTCTACCTGCTCATCGTCCTCGCGTCAGGACTGTTCTTCGGACGCGTCTCGGACTTCGCCCGGCGCAGGAACGCTGCGATCGTCCTGACCGTTGCCGCCGGTATCTACGGCATGCGCGCGGCGGCGCATCGGCAGGCGCTCGATCTGGCGCCGCGGCTCTTTGGTCCGACACTGCCGCCGCGTTGCGATCCGCCCGACGCCGGCGCCGCCTGGCTTGATTCGTGGCCCGCGCCCGTTCCGTCTCCTCCGCTCCCGGGCCGCCGATGCCTCGTCGAGATCGCCGCGATTCCCACATTCATCTCGCCGTTCGACTGGCGCATCGTCGCGCAGATGTCCAACGCCTACGAGATCCACGACATCAACGTTCTCGACAGTCGGTTCCGTCGACCTGACAGCGAGACCAACGTCTTCTGGCGGCAGGTGACGCGATTTCCGAATATCTGGACGCCCGCGGTACAGCAGGCGGCGGTGACGCGTCTTGGCCGGGTGTTTCTGGGCTTCTCCCGTTTTCCGGCGGCCCGCACCGTCAGCGACGCGGCCGGCGACACCACGGTCCGTTTCAGCGATGTCCGCTTTGCCGTCGGACCGTTCCTCACCGACCTGCAGGGGCGCCGCGTCCAGCCGTTCACGGCGACCATCAGGCTGGATCCACAGGAGCATGCGACATCCGAGACCCTCGGGCGCTGAGAACAGTCCCTGGTGTCGGAACCTGGCCATGCCCAGGCTGGGTGCGCACATGTCGGTAGCGGGCGGGCTGCCTCGCGCAGTCGAGCGGGCGGTTGTCCACGGCTGCCAGGCCCTCCAGATCTTCACGAAGAACGCCAGCCAATGGCGGGGCCGTGTCCTGCCGCGTGACGAAGTCCGTGAATTTCGCGCGAAGGTCGAAGCGGCCGGCATCGACCCCGTGGTCTCGCACGCCAGTTATCTCATCAACCTCGCGACGACAAAGCGCGCCCTCAGACGGCAGTCGATCCAGGCGATGGCGGACGAGATTGACCGCGCGGAGACGCTGGGCTTGCTCGGTGTCGTGCTTCACCCAGGATGCGCTGTCGCGGGAGACAGGGGCGCCGGCCTCGCACTCGTGGCCGACGGTCTCGCCGGGCTGCTGGCGAGGCGACGTCGCGGCAAGACCCTCGTGCTCCTCGAGCACACCGCCGGTCAGGGTACTTCGCTTGGCGCGTCGTTCGAGGAGCTGGCTTCGATCATCGAGCGGATGGACGGCCACCATCGGGTCGGCGTCTGTCTGGACACCTGCCATCTGATCGCGTCCGGCTACGACATTGTCTCGGACGCAGGCTACACCTGGACGTTTGAGCAGTTCAGCCGCAGCGTCGGCTTCGAGAGGTTGAAGGCGTTCCATCTCAACGACTCAAAGAGGCCGCTTGGCAGTCGCGTCGACCGGCACGAGCACATCGGATTGGGCCACCTCGGCCTCGAGCCGTTCCGCCGCATCGTCAACGATCGCCGGTTCGGCCGGCTCCCGATGCTGCTCGAGACGCCCAAGGGTGCGGGCAAGGCCACTGGTCCGATCGCGGTGGATCCGCTCGACGAGAGGAACCTCGAGACACTCCGCCGTCTCATCGACCCGACTCGACCGGTCTGACCTACCGCGCTCTGGCCTCCGCGGCCTCCGAGAACACCTCCGCCTCGAATCGCCATAGCGTCGCGCCGCGCTTCCACGCGTCGGCCGGCAGCCCGGCCTTCCGGCACGCGTGTTCGAGGAACGCGGCGAGATCCCAGTTCCACTCCGTGGCGACCTGCGGCAGGAGGAGTCCCCGGCGCCATCCCGACTCGACGACGAGACCATCGCGGCCGAGGCGAATCTCGTCGACCGCGTTCACCGGCTCGAGCGGACCGAGCAGCGACAACTCGATGTCGAGCGCGGCGAGCTCGGCGGCGACGACCGGCGGGAATCGCGGATCGGCGCTGCATGCCGCCACCGCGCATCGCGGGACGATGACTCCCAGTGGCTCGTCAGCTTCGATGTGGCCGATGCACCCTCGAAGGTTGCCGGCGGAGTGCAAGCTGACGAACGCTCCACCGATGTCGGCGAGCCGGCCTTCGAGCGTCGGAGCGACCGGCGCGCGCCGCTCCAGGTGCGCGGCGATCGCGCTGCGCGCAAGTTGAAGCATGCGCTGGCGGTCGGCGGCGTCGGTCATCGCACCTCAAACCTGCCGAAAGCCGCCGCGAGATACCCGACAACCGACGACTTGTCGCCCGAGACATCGCCCGAGTCCGCGTACCGCAGGACGGCGGCATCCGTCGCGCCCAGGGCCCGCGCCGCGCGCATGACCGCCACCAGTGGTCCCCCGCCGCACGCATGATCCGGCCGCGCGTCGAGCGCGTGCTGGAGTCCATCGGGGTCGAACCTTGCGACGCAATCGATGACGACGGCATCGAGCTGCGACGCGACGCCTGCGTCGTGGTAGTGAGAGAGGTCGGTGCTTACGACGAGGAGCGCCGACCGGCCCCGGACGACGTCCGCCAGCGCAGCGCCAAGCACGGACGCCGTGCTGGCGGTTTGATATCCCATCAGCGCCGGCACGATCGTGGCGCGGGGCGCCAGATGCTTGATGAATGGCAGCTGCATCTCGAGGGAATGCTCGCGCGCATGCGCGGCCGGATGCTCACGCATGATCGGGGAGGAGGACAAGAGCTGGCCGGCGCGCGCGCCGTCGATGCCGGCGACACCAAACGGTGTCTCGAAGCCGCCGGACGCCCAGAGGGCCACGCCGTCGAAGGCGACGAAATGGGACGGTCCGACGAGCACGAAGGTGTCAACGGCGCGGCCGCGCAGCAGGCGGTACGCATGTGCCGCGACCGGGCCGGAATAGATCAGGCCGGCATGGGGGACGACAATCGCCGTGAGCTCGCCGGCGATCTCGGCCGACTCGGCGCGCTCGAGATATCGGTCGAGTTCCGCCGCGAGCGCCGTCGCGGACCGGGGATACCAGGAGCCCGCCACCGCCGCACGTCGCAGGTTGGTCATGCTTGCAGGCTGTAAGGTCAGGTTCGCGAGGTTCGCATGGTTCTCGGAGTCCGTCGGGTTCGCGTAGGCTCCTTCCCGCAAACGACGCATGCTAGCATTTGCTGTGCCTTCGGACTTCACGCGCGAGCGCGTGGCCGCGATCGCCGCCCTGGCCAATCTGGAGCTCGACCCGCCCGAGGTCGATATGTTCGCGCGACAGCTCGCCGACATCCTCGCATACGCAGACGAGGTCCAGCAGGTCGATACCACCGGCGTGCCGCCGACAACGACCGTCGCCACCGAGGGCGGCGCCGACCGGGATGACGAGGTCGACCCGTCGCTCGACCTCGGCGACGTGCTGGCGAACGCGCCCGATGCGCTGCGTAACCCCGGATTGTTCAGGGTCCCGCGGGTCCTCTCATGAGCACGCCGAACGACCCAGTGACCCTGCGCGAAGTGCGCGACGCGATCCGTTCGCGGGCCCGCTCCGCCGAGGAGACTTGCCGGGCGGCGCTCGCGCGGCTCGAATCCAACGAACCCAGGCTCTCGGCGTTCAACACGGTCGTCGCCGACCGCGCGCTCGCCCGCGCCAGCGCCATCGACGGGGATCCCGACCGGTGGCGCGAGGCGCCGCTTGCCGGGGTGCCGATCGCAATCAAGGACAACATCTGCACGCGCGGCGTGCGCACGACCGCGTCGTCGAAGATGCTCGCCGCGTTCGTGCCGCCTTACGACGCGACAATCGTCGCTCGCCTCGAGGCCGCTGGCGCGGTAATCGTCGGCAAGACGAACTGCGACGAGTTCGCCATGGGATCGTCGACGGAGAACTCCGCGTTCGGTCCGACGCGAAACCCGTGGGCGCTCGACCGGACGCCGGGCGGATCGAGCGGCGGGTCGGCCGCCGCGGTTGCCGCCCGCATCACACCGCTCGCGATCGGATCGGATACCGGCGGCTCGATCCGCCAGCCCGCGGCGATGTGCGGCGTTGTGGGGCTGAAGCCGACCTACGGTCGCGTGTCGCGGTACGGCCTGCTCGCCTTCGGATCCTCGCTCGACCAGATCGGGCCGCTCACGACGACGGTCGGCGACGCGGCCATTGCCCTGCAGGTGCTCGCCGGGCGGGATCGCGCTGACGCCACGAGCGCGGCCGAGCCGGTCCCGGACTACACCGCGGCGCTCGATGGCAAGGTCGGGGGCATCCGCGTCGGCGTACCGCGCGCGCTGGTCGACGCCGGCGTGGACGCCGGTGTCGCGCAGGCCTTCCACGCGTCTCTCGATGTGCTCAACGCGAGAGGCGCGACCATCGTCGACATCGATCTGCCCCATGCCAGGTACGCGATTCCGGTCTACTACCTCGTCGCCACCGCCGAGGCCAGCTCCAACCTCGCGCGGTACGACGGTGTGCGATATGGGTTCAGGGCCGACGCTGGCGCGACCTCCGATCTGAGGGAGATGTACGCGCGGACCCGCGCGCGCGGCTTCGGCCCCGAGGTCAAGCGCCGGATCATGCTGGGCACGTACGTGCTCAGCGCGGGCTATTACGACGCCTATTACCTGAAGGCACAGCAGGTGCGGACGCTTATCCTGCGCGACTATGAGCGCGCCTTCGACATGGTGGACGTCGTCGCCATGCCGACCAGCCCCACCGCGGCCTTCCGGATCGGCGAGCGCGCGTCGGATCCGCTGCAGATGTACCTCGCGGACATCTTCACCGTGAGCGCGAACCTCGCTGGCCTGCCCGCGATCAGCGTCCCGTGCGGCTTCACAGCGGACGGGCTGCCGATCGGTCTGCAGTTGACCGCGCGCCGCTTCGACGAGCCGACGCTCCTTCGAGTCGCCGATGCGCACGAGCGCGACACCGCCTGGTCCCGGGTGATGCCACCCGCAGCGGTCGCGTCCCATGTCTGATCTCCCGTGGGCCGATTGGAGCGACGAGCAGCTGCTCGCGCTCCGCATGTGCGATCTCGGTCTGTCGATTGAGGGCACGCAGCTCGAGTCCCGGATCGCGAAGCTGAACGCCGAGCTCCAGGACCGTGGGCTCGCGGTTCCGCACTACTACCTGTCGGATGAGTGGTTCACGCCGGACGGGGTGCCGGGAATCGCCATCCCCTTCTATCTGGCGCATCCTCGTCTCGAGAAGCTGGAGCTCGCCGAGATGCTCGAAGTGGAGGGGGGCGACGAGGAATCCTGCCTCAGGATCCTGCGCCATGAGGCCGGCCACGCCATCGACAACGCCTACAACCTCCGGCGACGGACGACCCGGCGGCGGTTGTTCGGGAACCCGCGTGTGGCCTACCCGGAGTACTACCTCCCGAAGCCCTACAGCAAGAGCTTCGTCCAGCACCTGGATCATTGGTACGCGCAGAGCCATCCGGACGAGGACTTTGCCGAGACCTTCGCCGTGTGGCTTGACCCGCGGTCCACATGGGCCATGCGCTACGCAGGCTGGCCGGCGCAGCGCAAGCTCGAGTACGTCGATCGGCTCATGCGACGGCTCGCAGGAAAGCGGCCGGCGGTCAGATCGAAGCGGGTCGTCGATCCGCTGCAACGCCTGAGGAAGACCCTGGGCGATCACTACCGGCGGAAGCGGGAGCACTACGGCCTTGACCACCCGGACTTCTACGACAGCGATCTCCGAAACCTCTTTTCGAACGCGCCCGAATACGCCAAGAACGCGTCCGCCGCGCGGTTCGTGCGTAAAATCCGCAAGGAAGTCCGCGGCACGGTCGCAAGCTTCACCGACAGTTACCAGTACACGATCGACCAGCTGCTCGAGAAGATCATCGAGCGATGCCGGGAGCACAACCTGCGCCTGACCGAGTCAGAGGAGGAATCGAAGATCGACTTCGTGGTCTTTCTCACAGTCCAGACGATGAACTACCTGCACGGCGGACGGCACCGGGTGGCGCTGTGAGCGGTACCAGGCTGCGGGTCGTCGCGCTCGTCCACCGCCATCTCGTGCCGCCGGCGAAGATCGAGGAAGGCGCCGACATCACCGCGGCGCCGTGGCGGACCGAGTACGATGTCATCTCCACGCTCACTGCCATGGGGCACGAGGTGCAGGCCCTGGCGGTCCACGACGACCTCGGCGAGATCCGCCGGCTCGCCACGGAGTGGAAGCCCCACATCGCATTCAACCTGCTCGAGGGGTTCGACGACGTGGTGATCTTCGATCAGAACGTGGTCTCGCACCTCGAGCTGCTGAAGCTGCCCTACACGGGATGCAACCCGCGGGGTCTCCTGCTGGCGCGCGACAAGTCGCTGTCGAAAAAGCTCCTGGCCTACCACCGGATCGCTGTGCCGGAATTCGACGTCTTCCGCATCGGGCGGCCGATCCGCCGCTCGAAGCGGCTCCAGTTTCCGCTGATCGTCAAGTCACTCACGCAGGAAGCGTCAATCGGCATCTCGCAAGCCTCGGTCGTGGACAACGATGAGAAGCTGACGGAGCGGGTTGCCTTCATCCACGAAAGCATCGGCACCGCCGCCCTCGTCGAGCGGTACATCGAGGGACGGGAGCTCTACGTCGCGATCCTGGGCAACCAGGCGCTGCAGGCGATGCCTGTTTGGGAGCTCTTCTTCACGAACATGCCGGAGGGCGCGAAGCGGATCGCGACCGATCGAGTGAAATGGAGCGTGAAGTATCAGAAGAAATACGGCATCGACAGCGGACCCGCCAGGGATTTGCCGGCGGAGACCGAGGCTAAGATCCAGCACGTCTGCAAACGCGCGTATCGGGCGCTGGAGCTGAGCGGGTACGCGCGGGTGGACCTGCGGCTCGATCCGGCGGGGAACCTGTGGGTGATCGAGGCAAACCCGAACCCGCAGATCGCCAAGGGCGAGGACTTCGCCGCATCAGCCGAGAAGGTGGGGATGACCTACGAGGCCGTCCTCCAGCGAATCATCAACCTCGGGTTGCGGTGGCAACCCACGAGTGTGGCCTAGATGGTGCGGATCGCGGGGCGGGACGCCACGTGGACGAGCGCCCAGATGAAGAACGCGATCAACGCGAATGGCAGGAGCGGCAGGGCAACGACGAGCGCCACGGCAAAGAGGGTGACCACCACGCCGATTCCGGCAACCAGCAGAACGATCGGGAGCACCATCAACGCGACGAATGCCTTGATGACAACGCGCAGCAGGAGGAAGGGCAGCGCCAGCAGCGCGAGAGGCAGCGCCAGGATGGCAAGGGGCAGCGCCACGAGCGCAACCAGGACGCCAAAGACAATCCGGAACGGCAATGTCAGCAGCCAGAACATCGCAAGGACCTCCCTCGACTCATTACTTACTTACGTGCAGCCGCCTCGACAAGTTCCGGGGCGCGAAGCTGGTCCGCAGGCCCCCGAGGGGCGCTCGGCGACAGGTAGGCCATCGGCTGGTGGGTGACCCGCTCGTCCAGGCTCTTGATGACCGGAGCCTTCCCGCCAGCGGTCTTCTTCGTCTTGGTGAATCCAACGACGACACAAAAGCCGATGAACAGGACGAGCACAAACACGCTGCTGAAGGTCAGGCCCTTGACGGCGTCGATGGCGAGGACGATGGCGTCGCTCACGCCTCGGACTCCGCGCGCGCTGGCTTGGGCGGCGGGATGTCGTAGGAGACCAGGCCCCGGCGCACTTCTTCCATTGCGACACGCTCCGCTTTGTGGGCCACCTGCGGGGTATCCTCGCCCAGGCGCACCCGGGCTCCACGCCGCAGTTGTTTGGCTCGCAATGCCGCGACGTCGACGAAGAGAAAGCGGCTCGAAATAGGCGGCGCTGGCTCGATAAGGCTCTGTTCTTCTGGCTGCTGATCGGAAACGGCAGTCATCTCGTCCATGGCGGGCAAATAGCGTAACACGTGGCTCACCTAGAGTGAAACTAGTCGGGTAGTCGGACCCACCCGACATACCCGACCAACCAACCTGTCCTGCCGCTTACGCGGCGACGTCCACCTTGATCTGTCGCGGCTTGGCCTCCTCGCGGAGGGGCAACCGCACGGTCAGCACGCCGTTCTTGTACTCAGCAGCGACCTTGCCCGTATCGACGGTCTCGGGCAGCGAAAACGACCGGGTGAAGGCGCCGTAGCGCCGTTCGACGTGATGGAACCGCTCGTCCTTGACGTCGGTCGAGAGCTTCTTCTCACCCTTCACCGTCAGCACGAAATTCTCGATGCTGATATCGATGTCCTCGCGCGCCATGTCGGGCAGCTCTGCCTTCAGGACCACTTCATGGTCGCCGCTCTGATAAATGTCAACCGGCGGGAGCCACGCGCCGGCGCGCGCAAGCCCGAAATCACGAAACGGATCCCAACGAACAATCGTCATAATGCCTCCTTGTGAGCAGGTCCTTCCCCACTCGATTTGTTATTTCGTCTCCGCGTACTCCGCGTCGACGACTTCGCCTTCTTTGACTTCCGAGTCTCCCGAACCCTGCGAACCCGCCGAACCTTGAGAACCCTGCGAACCCGCCGAACCCCGGGAACCTTGCGAACCCCCCGAACCCTGCGAACCCTGGTAAAGCCGCTCCGCCATTGCGTGCGACAGGCGCTGCAGATTCTCCATCGCCGTCTTGACGGCCGGGAGATCGTCTCCCTGGATCGTCCGGCGAACCTCTGCGATGGCGCCATCGATTGCGGACAGGTCGCCGACCGCGACTTTCCCGCGGTTCTCGTTCACCGTCTTCTCCACCTGGTAGGCAAGAGAATCGGCCTGATTCCGCGCGTCAATCAGCTCCCGCCGCGCCTTGTCATCCGACTCGTGCTGCTGCGCGTCCTTCACAAGCCGTTCGACGTCGTCCTTCGACAGGCCGCTGGACCCGCTGATGGTGATCTTCTGCTCCTTGCTCGTGGCCAGGTCCTTCGCGGTCACGTTGACGATGCCGTTGGCATCGATGTCGAAAGCGACTTCGATTTGCGGCACGCCGCGTGGCGCCGGTGGCAGCCCAACGAGCTGGAATCGGCCGAGCGTGCGGTTGTCGCGCGCCATCGGTCGTTCACCCTGCAGCACGTGGACCTCGACGTTCGACTGGTTGTCTGACGCTGTCGAGAAGACCTCGCTCTTGCGCGACGGAATCGTGGTGTTTCTCGGAATGAGCGTCGTCATGACGCCGCCGAGCGTCTCGATTCCGAGCGACAGCGGCGTGACATCGAGCAGCAAGAGGTCCTTGACCTCGCCGGTGAGGACGCCGCCCTGCGCCGCCGCACCGATCGCCACGACCTCGTCCGGGTTCACGCCCTTGTGAGGCTCCTTGCCGAAGTAATCGCGCACGAGCTGCTGCACCTTGGGCATCCGGGTGGAGCCGCCGACCAACACGACCTCGTCGATCTTCGCCGGATCGACGCCCGCGTCAGCGAGCGCCTGCTTGACGGGCCCCATCGTGCGCTGCAGCAGGTCGTCGACGAGCTGCTCGAGCCGGGCGCGAGACAGTTTGATCTGCAGGTGTTTCGGCCCGCTCTGGTCCGCCGTGATGAACGGCAGGTTGATCTCCGTCTCCATCGCGGTCGACAGCTCGATCTTGGCCTTTTCGGCGCCCTCCTTCAGCCGCTGGAGCGCCATGCGGTCCTTCGACAGATCGATGCCGTCGGTCTTCTTGAACTCGACGGCCAGCCACTCGATGATGCGGTCGTCGAGATCGTCACCGCCCAGATGGGTGTCGCCGTTGGTGGCCTTCACCTCGACGATACCCTCCCCGACCTCGAGAATTGAGATATCGAACGTGCCGCCGCCGAAGTCGTAGACTGCAATCGTCTCGTCCTTCTTCTTGTCCAGGCCGTACGCGAGCGCGGCCGCCGTCGGCTCGTTGATGATTCGCTGGACGTTCAGGCCGGCGACCTTCCCGGCGTCCTTCGTGGCCTGACGCTGCGCATCGTTGAAGTACGCGGGCACCGTGATGACCGCGTCGGTGATCTTTTCGCCGAGGTAGTCTTCCGCGCTCTGCTTCAGCTTCTGAAGCACCATCGCGGAGATCTCCGGGGGCGAATACTTCTTGCCGCGCGCCTCGACCCAGGCGTCGCCGTTCTGCGCGCGGACAATCTTGTAAGGCACCCGTGCGGCTTCGTTGCCTCCGGCGGCCGTCGGGTTCGACACCTCGTCGAACTTCCTGCCCATGAATCGCTTGATCGAGAAGACCGTGTTCTCGGGGTTCGTGACCGCCTGGCGTTTCGCCACCTGGCCGACGAGCCGCTCGCCGTCCTTGGCGATCGCGACAACTGATGGGGTGAGACGCGCTCCCTCCTGATTCACGATCACGGTGGGCTGCCCGCCTTCCATCACGGCGACCACGGAGTTCGTCGTCCCGAGGTCGATTCCTATCACTTTGCCTTGTATTGACACGTCTGAGTCCTCCGCTTTCCCTTGAGCTTTGGGGAGTATAGCCAGAATATGAGTTTATATCAAGCACTTTATATTAGCTTATTACACTCATATTATACTGCTCAGCCAGCTCAGGTCAGCCCTGGACGTTGGCTTCCAACCATCAGGTTCCAACCATCAGCCTCCAGCCACGAGCCATCAGCCTCCGCTCGTTCGACCGAGGTCGCGAGCTACGGCGGACCACAGACCATTCCCCTGTGCGATGATGCTCGGATGCGCGGGCGCACCTTCGCCGTGGCTCTTCCGTCCGAGATTGGGGACTTTTCCGACGAAGTTCGGCGGGTGTTTCTCGAGCTGGGCCGCGTGTTTGGCGCGGACTCGCTCGCAGGTGAGTGCTCCCCCACGATCGACGTCTACGAGACCGACGACGCGATTGAGATCGCGGTGGATCTACCTGGCGTTGAGCCCTCCGCCGTCCGCGTCATCGGGAAGGGCGATTCGATACTGGTCGCTGGGGAAAAACCACCTCGTCGCGTCCGGGGAGAATCGACCTTCCACCTGGTCGAGCGGGGATACGGGCGGTTCGCCCGCGCCGTCCGGATCGCCGGTGCCTGCGACATGTCGCGGGCGACGGCCACGCTTGCGGGTGGCGAGCTCCGGATCTCGTTGCCGAAAGTCGCGGAACGTCGCGGTCGCGCCATCCCGATCACGATCGAAAATACTCAAGGTGGTTGACCGAGGAGCATGATTCGCCTCTTGTTCATCGGAGACATCGTCGGACGGCCCGGACGCGACCTGATCAAACACGGGCTGCCGGCCATCGTCGACTACCATTCGGTCGACTTCGTCATCGCGAACGCGGAGAATGCGGCCGCCGGCTTCGGTATCACGCGCGAGATCGGCGAGCAGTTGCTGGATGCCGGCGTCGACGTCATGACCTCCGGCAATCACATCTGGGACAAGCGCGAGGCGCTCGACTACATCGGCATCGAGCCCCGGCTGCTCAGGCCGGCCAACTACCCCGCTGGCGTGCCAGGAAACGGGAGCTATGTCGCACGGTCGAAGTCGGGCGTGAGCATCGGCGTCATCAACGTCATGGGCCGCGTGTTCATGCTGAACATCGACGATCCGTTCGCGGTGGTCCTGCGATCAATTGAGGCGTTGAAATCGAGAGCGCGCGTCATCTTCGTCGATTTCCACGCCGAGGCGACATCCGAGAAGCTCGCGATGGGATGGCATCTGGACGGCCGCGTCACGGCCGTCGTGGGCACCCACACGCACGTCCAGACGGCGGACGAGCGGATTCTTCCCAAGGGCACAGCGTATCTGACCGACGCCGGCATGACCGGCCCGCACGACTCGATCATCGGCGTGGAGGTCGAGCCCGCGCTCGCTCGCTTTCTGACTGCCCTCCCGACGAAGTTCGAGACGGCGACAGGGAACCCGCGGCTGAACGGCGTCCTCGTCGAGGCGGACGAGCAGACGGGCCGCGCTGTGGACATCGAGCGTCTCAGCTACAGCCTCGACGAACTGGGCGACCTGGCCAATGTCGGATCTGTTCGATCTTCCGTTTGAAGAAGAGGACGACGACGCGAGTCGTGAGTCCTTCGTCGATAGTCGTGGGCCCGTAGCCGGACCGTCGACCGTCGACCGGCAATCTGCGGTCAGCGGCCAGGAACCTGCCACCAGCCACCAGCCATCCGCACCGACCCGCCGAACGCTTTCGGTGACCGAGCTGACGATTCGCGTGCGCGACGCGCTCGAGCAGCAGCTCGGCGAGGTCTGGGTCGAGGGCGAGCTCTCGAACTGCCGCGTCTGGAACACCGGACATCTGTATTTCACGCTCAAGGACGCGTCGTCGCAGCTGCGCGGCTTCATGTTCAAGTCGGCCCTGCGCTACCTGCGGTTCAAGCCGACCGACGGCACCCGCGTCGTGGCCCGCGGCCGCATCTCTGTCTACGAGCCGAAAGGCGAGTACCAGCTGGTCTGCGAGCACCTCGAGCCGCAAGGCCTCGGCGCGCTGCAGCTGGCGTTCGAGCAGCTCAAGGAGCGGCTGCAGGCCGACGGCCTGTTCGACGCCGGACGCAAGCGCCCTCTGCCCGCCCTGCCTCGGAAGATCGGCATCGTGACATCGCTCGAGGGCGCCGCCATCCGCGACATCATCAAGGTCCTGCGGCGGCGCTATGCCAACGCGCACCTGGTCATCCGTCCCGCGCGCGTGCAGGGAGAAGGTGCCGCAGTCGACGTCGCCCGCGGTCTCCGTGCGGTCGCGCGGGTTCCGGGAGTGGACGCGATCATCGTCGGGCGGGGAGGCGGATCCATCGAGGATCTCTGGGCGTTCAACGAAGAGATCGTCGCGCGCGCCATCGCGCAATCACCGGTGCCGGTGATCTCAGCGGTGGGCCACGAGACTGACGTCACCATCGCGGACTTCGTCGCTGACGTCCGGGCTCCCACGCCGTCGGCCGCCGCCGAGCTGGTCGTGGCACGAAAAGACGAGTTCCACGGACGGGTCGATCGCCTGCGGGACCGGCTCCGGGCCGGGGCATGGGCGCGTGTCCAGGCGCTCAGTCGGCGCGCGCACCTGGCCACGGGGCGACCGGCGTTCGCGGGTCTGCCCGCTCGCCTCGCCATGCGCGGCCGCCATGTGTCGGAGCTGTCCCACGCGCTCGCGCGCGCGGCCCGCGGGGCGGTCGGCACCCGGGCCCGGCGTGTGCAGGCGCTGGAGCGACAGCTCGCGACCTTCGACGCGGGCCGGCGCCTGGCCGTCATCCGCGCGCGGCTCGTCTCGGCAGAGGGCCGTCTCCAGGGCGCTGTCGCACGGCGTAGGGACCGCGGGCGATCGCAGCTTCATGCCGTGGTCGGGCGGCTCGAGTCGTTGAGCCCGCTCGCCGTCCTCGGCCGCGGGTACGCGGTCGCCTGGAGCGCTGATCGCACGCAGATCCTGCGCGACGCCGCGGACGTCGCGCCGGGGGATGCCGTTCGCGTGACGCTGGCGCATGGAGAGTTGGAGTGCGACGTCAGGCGACGTACACTTCCGCCCAGGTAGGCCCCCTTGACGACATCCATCAAAGATTTCGAAGCCGCCATCGCCGAGCTCGAGACGATTGTGAAGAAGCTCGAGGAGGGCGACCTGGCGCTCGAGCAGTCGCTTGCGCTCTACGAGCGCGGCGTGCAGCTCTCGCGCTTCTGCCACGCCCGTCTCGAAGAGGCGGAGCGGCGCATTGAAATCCTCAACGAGCGGGGCGAGCTGAAGCCGGCGCCTGCTTCGCTCGCCTCGGACGAGCCCGGCCGCTGACCGTGCCGCCCGGCCCGCTCGCCGCCTTTCTCGAGCACGCGCGCACGCGCGTCGATCGAGCCCTCGAGAAGTGGCTGCCAAAGCCGCCCGACTGCCCCGCAGTCGTCAGCGAATCGATGCGGTACAGCGTCTTCGCGGGCGGCAAACGCCTGCGGCCCGTGCTGGTGCTGGCGGCGGCGGACGCGATCGATCCGTCGGCGGTCGATCTGGCGCTGCCCGCCGCATGCGCCATCGAGCTCATTCACACCTATTCCCTCATCCACGACGACCTGCCCGCGATGGACAACGATACGCTCCGGCGGGGCCGTCCGACGCTGCATGTGGTCTACGGCGACGGCGTCGCCATTCTCGCCGGCGACGGCCTGCACGCCGAAGCCTTTGCCCTTCTCGCGCGCGAGCCCCGTGAAAGCTCGTCAAGCTCGTCGAACTCGTCACCGGACGGGGCTGGGGCCGACGTCGCCCGCCGCAAGCTGCACGTCATCGGCGTCATCGCCGGAGCGGCCGGACCGACGGGGATGGTGGGCGGCCAGGCCATCGATCTCCAGGCAGCCGGCCAGGTGCCGGGCCACGACATCACCCTCGACGGCGACAGCCTCCGGGCCATGCACGCGCGAAAAACGGGCGCGCTCATTCGAGCATCGGCGTTGAGCGGTGCCATCATGGCCGGCGGCACGCGGGACCAGCTCGATGCGATCGACCGCTATGCGGCCGACGTCGGCCTGGCGTTTCAAATCGTCGACGATATCCTCGACGTGGAGGGCGACGCGGCCGCGCTGGGCAAGTCGGCGGGCAAGGACGCCGCAAGCGACAAACCGACGTATCCGCGCCTGTTCGGGGTCGAGCAATCGCGTCGCCTGGCGGCTGACTGCCTGGCGCGTGCGCACGGGACGCTCGCTGACGCAGCGCTCCTGCGCGGGTATCTCCCGGCGATTGCGGACTGGGTCGTGGAGCGCCGGAATTGAGCGTGGCAGCGCAGCGTGACACCCAGCAGACAGCGTCTTGACGTGATCCTCGTCGAGCGCGGCCTGGCCGCGTCCCGGGAGCGCGCACGTGCGCTGATTCTCGCGGGCCAGGTCACCGTCGATGGCGAGGTCGTGTCGAAGGCCGGCACGCCGATCCGCGGCGACGCCGCAGTGACGCTGCAGCAGCCCGACCATCCCTACGTCGGTCGCGGCGGCGTCAAGCTGGCGCACGCGCTCGAGGTCTTCAAGGTCGACCCGCGCGGCCGGCGCGCGCTCGACATCGGCGCGTCGACGGGCGGCTTCACCGACGTGCTGCTCCGCGGCGGCGCCGAGAGCGTGGTGGCGCTGGATGTCGGCCACGGGCAGCTCGACTGGCGGCTGCGCAACGATCCACGCGTCATCGTGCGCGAAGGCGTCAACGCGCGCTCCTTGACGGCAGCCGACCTCCCGC
Organism: Vicinamibacterales bacterium; assembly: GCA_035939575.1. Lineage (GTDB taxonomy): Bacteria > Acidobacteriota > Vicinamibacteria > Vicinamibacterales > CAVVIG01 > DATKHR01. Next base: position 28,577 of record DASZFS010000515.1, read on the forward strand.
ACCGCGTCACACTGGTCGTCATCGACGTCGCGTTCATCTCGCTGCGGCAGATTCTGCCCGGGCTCCCACGCTGGCTCGAATCTCCGGCCGACGTTGTCGCACTGGTCAAGCCGCAGTTCGAGGCCGGCCGCGAGGAGGTCGGTCGGCGCGGCATCGTCACCGATCCGTCAGTTCACGATGCCGTGATCGCGCGCGTCACGGCGGCGGCTGTCGAGGCGGGCTTCGAGCGCGCGGGCATGACGCCGTCACCCATCACCGGCGCCACCGGCAACCAGGAATTCTTCCTCCACCTGAGATG
>DASZFS010000516.1:0-48209 GCA_035939575.1 Vicinamibacterales bacterium
AGAAGCGAAACGGGCTGAGGACTCAGGGTCGCGTGCAGTTGCCTACGCCCTCGATTTCTGCCGACTCTTTTTGAACGCTTGCAATCTTGATCTTGGGGCGAGGCAACTGCACGCGGCCATGAGTCTTCAGCCCCACTCTGACTCATCAGTGTCGTCGCAGCATCCGAGAGTCTAGGGCTGGCGTCGCCGCTCAACCTGCGCAGACGCGACGTTGTTCATCGCGTCGGTCGCGCGCAGCGTCACGCCATGCTCTCCGATTTCACCCTCGAGCGACAGCTCGTAATGCTCGATTCGTGAGTCCGCGATGCCGTCGACGGGAAACACCGTTCGCCAGCGCTGTCCGTCCTGAGAAAACTCGACGCGCTGGATCGGCGAATGGTCGTCGACCACGTCGAACGTGATGATCGTTCGCCCGCGCTCGGTACGGACGCCACCGATGGTGACTGTCGGTGGCGTGTTGTCGATCTCGAACGCCACACTGTCCATCTCGCCGGCGAGAGTCGTTGACGCGGCGTTGGACGGCGCGTCCGATGCCACGATCTTCACGAAATACGTGCCGTTGGGCACCGTCGTCGTATCCCAGACGAGAATGGACTCCGAGATCCCCCGGCGCAGCGGCCGCCAGGTCGTCTCGCCTTCGCGGCGGTAGAGGACGTCATACGACAACTCGTCGTCATTCTCGTCGTCGGCGCGCCAGACGATGGTCTGCAGCCCCTTTTGATACGTGCGCCGCCCGAGGGGGGGAGTCGCGCCTCCGGTGCTCAGCGCCGCTGCCTGGGCTGCGAGCTTCCGCTCCGGCGTGGACTGATCCTCGAACCCGGCGAGATCGGGATCGCCTGTCGAAAACGGCTTCTGAAAGACAATCCCTGGCGGATGGACCGTGATCGATCGCACCTGCGGTCGGAGATTGCGCTGGAGATAGGCGGCGCTCACCGAGGTCAGCACGGGGCCGTTGGGTTGGCCCGTGAGCACCGCGCGCCACTGCAGGTAGCGCGCTTTCGGGCTCGCGATCGGAGACCCGTCCGCCTTGGTGTAGGCAGTCGACCACGGGCTCCACGTGTCGTCGGGCGTCTCGGTATTCCCCGACCGCGTGAAGAGCTCGACACGGCTGCCGGGCGGAGTCGAGCCGCGCCAGGTCAGCACGCCCCAGGTCGCGACCATCTGCGCGTCGCGGCTCTCTGACTCATACGTGCCGCGCGCGGCGCGGGCCGCGGTCAGGCGGAACAGTTTTCCGGGGTTGGCGGTCGCGTACAGCAGGCGGCCGCGCGAGTCCTTGAGAAACGCGGTGATTTGCTGGGCGCTCGCCCTCGCCACGAGCGTCGGCCGCGGTGGCTCGCCGTCCAGACGGTAAAGCTTGCCCTTGCTGCCGGTGCCAATGAGCAGCGCGCCGTTATCGTCGAACGTCAGATCGTATGGCGAGTCGTCGCGCGATTCCCAGAGCTGATCCCACAGGCCGTCAGGGCTGATGCGATAGACCGCGCCCTTGGCGGCGCGACGATCCTCGTGCGCGGGCGGCGTGCCGCCGCCGCCCCCCACGTCGACGATGGAAATCGAAGTGATCTCAGCCGATACCGACGCCACGGGCGCCCGCCCGACTTCAGGCGCGCGATCGCTGGTGTCCGCGGTTGTCGCGGGCGGTCCGCCGGGGGATCCGCGGCCGCTCAACGCCGCGACGTAAAGAAGGCCCTTGCTGTCGAAGCGCAGCGAGCGAATTTCCTGGAACGGTGAGTCCAGGAGCACGAACGCTTTCCCCTCCTGATCCACGCGCAGCACCCGGCCCGGCGCGCTGGTGCCGATGAGGACGTTGCCGTTCCGGTCGAAGGCCAGCGCTGTGGCGTGGGTGGCGTTCGTCTTGTAGAAAGGCGCGCTCTTGCCGTCGGGTGTGATGCGGTACACGATGCCCTTGTCGCCCGTGGCGGCAAACACGTTGCCGCGCCCGTCGACGGCGAGCGCCCAGATGTACTTGTCTTCCGAGTTGAAGAATGCGCGGCTGGCGCCGTTCCGGTCGACGAGGTACACCTTGCCGTCCGGCGAGGTGCCGACGTACAGCCCGCCATTCGGAGCGGGCGCCAGGGCGTGCACCTCGAGCTCGGCGCTCTCGAAGAAGACCGATCCCTTGCCCTGTGGGTCGATCTTGAAGACCTTGCCCTCGTTCCCTGTGCCGGCGAAGAGCGTTCCGTCCGGTTGAGCAATCAGCGACCAGAGGAATGGCGCGGACGTCTCGTACACGAGCTCGGTCGCGGGCCCGAGCGCGAGCTCCCCCCGGCTGTCGATGGACAGGTTTTCAACGTCACCCTTCAGGAAGTCGGCCTGAGTCGCCGCCTGGAAGAATTTTGCTGATGAAGCGCCAAGGGGCCGCGCGAGCGCGATGACGGCGCAGGCCGTCAGGACACCAAGCCGGGATGTAGACATCAGTTCTGGGAGATGGCGATGGTCAGCGTCTTCGAGCCGCTGACGGCATGTTCGGTCGCCAGCTCCCATTCGCCGAGCGTCGCGGTGTGGAGCGGGTTGAAGTTGCCGCCGTTGCGCTCGCCCTCGAGGACGCCCAGCACCGACGGGGGCAGCGACGACAACAGCTCTCCGCTGACAACCGCTCCGGAGTCGGAGCTGACGAGCTTCACATACAGCGTGTCGTTGCGGCGCCCTTTGTTCAGCGCTTTGATCACCTGATCGACGCTGCGCGACATGCCCGCCTGCGGTGACCGCGACTCACGCTGCTCCGCCAGGCCGAGGCGCGCGCCGTCCGAGACGACGATCGACAGCGTCCCGCTGGCGTTGGCCGGGATCTCGATCGGCACGCTGCGCAGCTGGTCCTCGCCCCTGTACGTGCGCAGCAGCATTTTCAGCGGCACCGTGCGTCCGGCGCGCGGCCGCGGATCGTCCAGCCAGATGCGCTCGAGCACCGCGGTCCTTGGCTCCTCGGTCGTGGAGATCGAAACCGACAAGCCGTCGACGTCCACTTTCTCGTAGTCATTGCCCATCAGGTAGAGCACCGGCGCGATGACGTACGTCGCGGCCGCCACCGACGATTGGTCGCCGGAGAACATGTTGTTGAACGTCACCGGCTCGTGCTTGCGGATGGTCGCCGTGCCGCGCACGGTGAACGTCGCCGCCTCGATGCTGCGCTCGTATGACATGAGCGTGTTCAGCAGGCTCGCATAGGTCATCAGCGGCCCGAACAACGGATCGTTTACCACGGTGTACTTGAACGTCCGGGTCGGCGCGCGCTCCGACGCCAGCGACACGGTGACCGGTATCATCCGCGGTCCCGCTCCGAGGCGGCCAGCGATGGTCGTTGCCCGATCCTGGAGAAACGTTCCGATGATCTCACCCGTGCTCGAGAGCTTCATCGACGAGAACAGGCTCGGGAGCACGGTGTAGACGTAGGCCCGGGTCATCGGAAACTCGGTCGGCCCCAGGTTGTACATCGGGTGGCCGAACGCGTACACGCGGTCGCCGTCGATGTGCGTGACGGTGCCCGTCGCGCCAAGCGTCAAATCACCGCCGACGAGCATGACGCCGATCGCGTCTCCAGGCTTCAGGGGGCCCTCGAACGGCTTCTCGCCTGCGCGCGAGCCTGCCATGCCTCCGCCCGTCGGCAGGAAGCCCTGGTCGCTGAAGGCGCTCCCGATCAGATCGGCAACCTCGGGCTCGAAGCCGGACATCACGAGCGGCGTGGCGATCGGCCGAAGACGCGTCCCGAGTTGTCCCGCGCCCAGGTCGGCGATCGCGGTGGCACCGCTCATCCGGGCGTCGGAGGGCCGATCAACGAACGGACGATTCCGGTTGAGCGCCCGGCGGAACGCAGTGACGAGCCCCTCGCGCGTCAATGGGTACTGGGGATACTCGAGCCGCGCCCGCGCGGCCGCCGGACGTTGCTTCCCCGGGTTCCCGGGGTTACCCGGGTCGTTGAAACGCGCGGAGTCTGTCATCTCCGCAATCGGCGTGATACCAGCGATGGGCTCCGTCGAAAAGCTACCAAGCGCGTAGGAGACGGCGCCGATCAGACGGCCGTCGACATAGACCGGGCTGCCGCTCATGCCGGCGATGACGCCCGTGCGCGCGAGCGGGCCGCCTTCGAGCTTGGCCAGAATCAGGTTCCGGTTGGGCCCGATGACGTTCTCGAGCACACCCAGTATGTTGGCCTTGAATTCCTCGACGCGCGTGCTGTCGAAAACCGTTCGGCCGATACCGACCATCCCGGGTCGGATGTCTTCGACCGGCATCTGCAGCGTGTCGCCCGACAGGCGGGCAAACCAATGCCCTCCCGCCACGCACATCACGGCCAGCAGTGCGACCGGGGGCGTAAGAAGCCGACGATGAAGCATTTGCCTCATTTTGACATGAATCGCCCAGGTTTGTTATCGTGAGACCCTCAATGGCTGGTCGACCGGGAACCCTTCAGTCGTTTGGTACCGCGTGGCGCTGGTATTGGGCCCCGACTGAAGAGGCGTCCGCCGTGGCCTGACCTGCCAACTGCGCGACCGAGCATCCAAGCCTCTTCAGCCCTTCGTGGTTGAAGAGGCTTTTTGTTTTTAGAGCATGACTACACCGCTCCTTTGCGTAACAGTGACCGCGGCGACGACCGCGGAACTGCGCCAGCGGCGCGACGAGGTCGCGGACGCCGACCTGGTCGAGCTCCGCCTGGATTCGGTACGCGATCCGGATGTGGCCGGGGCGCTGGAGGGGCGAACGAGACCGGTCATCATCACGTGCCGGCCGACCTGGGAAGGCGGCGCCTTCCGCGGCTCGGAAGAAGAGCGCAAGCGGATCCTGTCCGACGCCCTGGCGATGGGCGCAGAGCTCGTCGACGTCGAGTGGCGCGCGCATTTCGACGATCTCGCCAGCCAGGGCGCGCGCGTGGTGCTGTCGATGCACGACTTCGACGGCATCCCCGCCGACCTCGCGTCGCGTCTCAAGGCCATGCGCGCGACGGGGGCCCGGGTGGTCAAGATGGCGGTCACCGCCACTCGCCTTGCGGACTGCGTCACGCTCCTCGACTTCGGGACGCAAGCGGGCCCCGACGGCCTGGTGCTGCTGGCGATGGGGGACTACGGGCTACCGACGCGCGTGCTCGCCAGCCGCTTCGGGTCGGCCTGGACGTACGCAGGATCGGTTCGGGACCTCGGGCAGCTTTCCGCGCAGACGATGCTCGTTGACTACCGGTTTCGCGCCCTCAGCGACGCCACGCGCGTGTACGGCATCGTCGGTGGATCGGTAGGGCACTCGGTGTCGGCCGTGATGCACAACGCAGCGTTCCGCGTGCTGAGCCTGGATGCCGTGTACCTGCCGCTGCCCGCGACGAGCGTGGACGATTTCGTCGCGTTTGCGAAGGGCATCGGGATCAGCGGGGCGAGCGTCACGATTCCCTACAAAGTTCAGTTGTTCGATCGCCTGGACGAAGTGTACGCCGCCGCGCGGCGCGTTGGCGCGATCAATACCATCCGGATCGAGGATGGCCGTTGGGTCGGCGACAACACGGACACCGGCGGCTTTCTGCAGCCGCTGCAGGAGCGGCTTTCCCTCGAGGGTCTGCGGGCGTCGGTGCTCGGCGCGGGCGGCGCCGCCCGCGCCGTCGCGGACGCGCTGGCGTCCAGCCGCTGCTCGGTGCGTGTTCATGCGCGCCAGCGGCCGCAGGCCGAGGGGGTCGCGATGCTGACCGCAGCCGAGGTCGGCCCGTGGCCGCCGCAGCCGGGCAGCTGGGACCTGCTGATCAACTGCACGCCGATCGGACAGTACCCGTACACGGCCGAGACTCCAGTGCCCGGAGACCAGCTCACGGGCCGGTATGTCTACGACCTCGTCTACAACCCGACCGCCACCCGGTTGCTGCGAGAGGCCGCGGAAGCCGGGTGTCAGACATTCAGCGGGATTGAGATGCTCGTTGCCCAGGCACAGGAACAATTCCGGTGGTGGACAGGCGTCCGCGCGCCGGCCGGCATCATGAGAGAGGCCGCGCTGAAGCGGCTGGCGGAGTTTGCGTGCGATGAAGATCACGTCATTTGAAGACTTCAGCGAGCTGGCGCGGCGCGGGACATTCGTCCCCGTCTGCAAGGAGATCGTTGCGGATCTCCTCACGCCGGTGTCCGCGTTCCTGAAGATCGCGGAACACGCTGACTACGCGTTTCTGCTCGAGAGCGTCGAGGGCGGCGAGCACGTCGGCCGCTACTCCTTTCTCGGCAAGGACCCGTTCCTGATTCTGCGCGCCGTGCCGGCGGCCGGCGGCGCGGGCGTCAGGACGACAATCGAGCGCGGGGGCGCGGTCGTGGAGAGCGATCGCCCGTTCATCGAGACGCTTCGAGAGCTGATGGCCGATTTCCGATCGCCGTTCGTGCCCGAGCTCCCGCGGTTTACCGGCGGTGCCGTGGGCTATCTCGGCTACGGCGCCGCGTCATGGTTCGAGCCGGTCCTCGGGGACCTGGGCGCGGGCGTCGACAACGCCGACCAGGCGGGGTTCATGCTGTTCGACACCGTGCTGGCGTTCGATCACGTCCAGCATCGCATCCTGATCATCGCGAACGCCCGCATCACGCCCGACGAGGATCTGGAATCGCTTTATCAGTTTGCCTGCGCCAAGATCCAGTTCCTCGAGCGGGAGCTCGACCGCAACCTGTCGCGCACGCGCGGCCAGAGCGGCGATGGCCTGCAGATCAGATCGAATCGCACGCGCCAGGAATTCGAAGACGGCGTGCGCGCGGCCAAGGAGCACATCGCCGCAGGCGATATCTATCAGGTCGTACTGTCCCAGCGGTTCGAGACCGAGGTCGCCGCGGATCCGTTCACCGTCTACCGCGCGCTGCGGCACGTGAACCCGTCGCCGTACATGTTCTTCATCCGCATGGGCGGTGTCTCGGTCGTGGGATCGTCGCCGGAAATGCTCGTCCGCGTGGAGGGTGCGCACGTCGAGACGCACCCCATCGCCGGGACGCGGCCCCGCGGCCGCAGCGACGACGAGGACATGCGCCTTGCCGAGGAGCTGAAGCGCAACGAGAAGGAGCGCGCGGAGCACGTCATGCTGGTCGATCTGGGGCGCAACGACGTGGGCCGCGTCTGCGAGTACGGATCGGTGCGGGTGCCGCAGTTCATGGGCCTCGAGCGCTTCTCCCATGTAATGCACCTGACGTCGATCGTGGAAGGGAAGCTGGCGGACGATCGCGACCGCCTCGACGCGTTGGTGTCGTGCTTTCCCGCCGGCACCGTGTCTGGCGCGCCGAAGGTGCGGGCCATGCAGATCATCAGGGATCTCGAGCCGTCGGGGCGCGGATTGTATGCGGGTGCGGTTGGGTATCTGGATTTCGCGGGCAACCTCGACTTCTGTATCGCGATCCGGACGGTCATCATGTCAGGAGGCAAAGCATACGTGCAGGCAGGCGCGGGCATCGTGATCGACTCGAATCCGGCAGCGGAGTACGAGGAGACCCGGGACAAGGCGAAAGCGCTGCTCCGCGCGCTCGAGCTGGCCCAAGCGGGCTTGTAGGTCATGATTCTCGTCATCGACAACTATGACTCCTTCACCTACAACCTCGTCCAGTACCTCGGCGAGCTTGGGGCGAGCGTCCGCGTGATGCGCAACGACGCGGTCTCGCTGGATGAGGTCGCCGCCGCCGGCGCCGACCGGATCGTCATCTCGCCCGGCCCGGGACGCCCGGAGCAGGCCGGTGTGACCATGGGCGTCATCCGGGGTCTCGGCGACCGGACGCCGATTCTCGGCGTGTGCCTCGGTCACCAGGCGATCGGCGCGGCCTTTGGCGGGCACGTTGTCCGCGCAGAGAAGCCGATGCACGGCAAGACATCCACGATCGACCACGACGGTCGAGGCGTGTTCGCGGGGATCGTCGGCCCGTTCGTCGCATCGCGATATCACTCGCTCGTTGTCGCGGACGCCGGGCTGCCGGACGATCTCGAAGTGACGGCCCGTACGAAGGACGAGGGCGTCATCATGGGCCTGCGCCACCGGCGGTGGCCCGTGCACGGCGTCCAGTTCCATCCCGAGTCCATCCTGACCGGCGAGGGGCGGACGATCCTGCGGAATTTTCTGAAAGCGTGAGTGGGGGAGAACTGTGAGTGAAGCTGCGCCTCGAGGCTTTCCGGCGCTCATCGAGAAGCTGACGCGCCACGAGGATCTCACGACCGACGAGGCCGGCGCGGCGATGGCGGCGATCATGGCGGGCGGCGTGCCGCCGGCGCACGTCGCGGGTCTACTGGTCGGCCTGGCGATGAAGGGGGAGCGGCCGGCTGAAGTCGTCGGCCTGGCGCGGACGATGCGCCAGCAGGCGGTGCCGCTCTCTCGCCGGTTCGACGATGTGTTCGACAACTGCGGCACCGGCGGCGACAGATCGGATACGTTCAATATCTCGTCGTGCGCGGCGCTCGTCATCGCGGCGTGTGGAGTTCGCGTGGCGAAGCACGGGAACCGGTCGGCGTCGAGCCAGACGGGAGGCGCGGATGTCTACGAGGCGCTCGGCGTCCGGATCGATGCGCCGCCTGCCGTGGTGGAGCGCTGCCTGGACGAGATCGGGATCGGGTTTTTCTTCGCGCCGACGTTTCACCCGTCGATGAAGCACGCGGGGCCGGTCCGGCGCGAGCTCGGCTTGCGCACCGCCTTCAACCTGCTCGGCCCGCTCACGAACCCCGCTGGAGCGACGCGTCAGCTCGTCGGCGTCTCCCGGCCGGAATTCACGGAGCTGCTCGCGCGCGCGCTTCTGCTGCTCGGGACGACCCGCGCCTGGGTGGTACACGGCGCCGACGGCATCGACGAGCTCACGACGGCCGGCTACACGAAGATCTCGGAGTGCCGCGGCGGCACCGTCAATACGTTCTATCTCCACCCGGCCGACGTCGGGTTGTCCAAGGCCCCCACCTCCGCGCTGCGCGGAGGAGACGCGCGCGCCAACGCGCGCATTATCGAGTCAATCCTCGACGGCGAGCGCGGCGCCCCGCGCGACGTGGTCCTGTTGAACGCCGGCGCGGCGCTGTTCGTCGCGGGTGCCGCGCCATCGGTGCGGGAGGGCATTGCGAAGGCGTCGCAGGCCCTCGATGGCGGGGATGCCAGGCGCACCCTCGACAAGCTCGTCGCGATGTCGGCGGCAGGCGAGCGGGCGGCGGGAGCGAGCACGTGATGCCCAATCCTCAATCCGAAATCCGTAATCCGCAATCAGATCTTCTGGCCACAATCGTCGCGGCAGCTCGGCGCATCGTCGAGGTGCGCGAGCGCCGGGAGTCCCGTGCAGCGATCGAGAAGCGGGCGTTGGCCCGGACGCCGCGGCCCGGGCGTTTCAGCGCCGCGCTGACACCGCGCGACCGCGTCAACATCATCGCCGAGTGCAAGCGCCGCTCACCGCTTCGCGGAGTCTTGCGCGCGTCGTTCGACCCGCCAGCGATCGCCGCCGGCTACGTTGAAGCAGGCGCGGCGGCGATTTCGGTGCTCACCGAGCCCACGTTCTTCGACGGCTCGCTCGACCACCTGGAAGCCGTGCGGCGGAGAGTGGACGCCCCCTTGCTCCGGAAGGATTTCATCGTTTCGGAGTACCAGCTCCTGGAAGCGCGGGCGGCTGGCGCCGACGCGGTTCTCCTGATCGTCGCGGCGCTCCCGGCGATCGAGCTCAGACGGCTCCATGACGCCGCCGGTGAATTGGGTCTCGACACGCTCGTCGAGGTCCACGACGCCGGAGAGCTCGAAACCGCCGCGTCCCTGGGCGCCAAGGTGGTTGGCGTGAACAACCGCAATCTGCGCACGCTGGAGCTCAGCGTGCGCGTGTCCGACGAGTTGATCGCGCGGATGCCCGCCGGCGTCATCGCGGTCAGCGAGAGCGGGCTGAAGACGCCGGACGACGTGCGCCGCCTGCGGCAGAGCGGCTACCAGGCGTTCTTGATCGGTGAGCGCTTCATGACGTCGGAAGACCCGGGGCAGGCGCTGCGGGAGCTGGTCTCTCTCTCCTCCGGTGCGGAGGCCGCGTCGTGATCGTCAAGATCTGCGGCATCACGCGGCTCGAGGACGCGCGCGCCGCGATCGACGCCGGAGCGGATGCGATCGGTTTCGTGTTCTGGCCGGCGAGCCCGCGCTTCATCGATCCGTTTCGCGCCCGGGCGATCGCGGCGACGCTCCCGCCGTTTGTGGCCGCGGTCGGCGTATTCGTGGATCAGCCTGCGACCCACGTTCGCGGCGTGGCAAGCCTCGTCCACCTCGGCGCCGTCCAGCTGCACGGATCCGAGACGCCATCGTACGCGGCGTCGCTGGGGCGACCGATCATCAAGGCGATCGCGCCCGGCCGCGACGCGCCGGACGAGTGGCCGGCGAACGTGATGCTCCTGCTCGACGCCCACGACCCCGTCAAGCGCGGCGGAACGGGGACCACGATTGACTGGGGTGCGGCCGCACCCATCGCGGCGCGGCGCCCCGTGCTGCTGGCCGGCGGGCTGACGCCGGACAATATCGGCGACGCCGTGGCGCGAGTGCACCCGTGCGGCGTCGACGTTTCGTCGGGCGTGGAGCACGCGCCCGGCATCAAACACCATGGGCGCCTGCGGGCGCTGTTCGAGGCGATTCATGCCGGTCATCTCCCGACGCGATCCTGACGCGCGCGGTTACTTTGGCGACTTCGGCGGCCGCTACGTGCCGGAGACGCTCGTCGAGCCGGTCGAGGAGCTCGAGCGGGCGTATCTGGTCGCCCGGGACGATCCGGAGTTCCAGCGCGAGCTGGGGCGTTTGCTCACGCACTACGTCGGGCGGCCGACGCCCGTCTACGAGGCCGCGCGCCTGACGCAGTCCGCCGGGGGCGCGACGATCTTCCTGAAGCGCGAGGACCTCACGCACACCGGCGCGCACAAGATCAACAACGCCCTCGGGCAGGCCCTGCTCGCGCAGCGCATGGGAAAGCCGCGAATCGTGGCTGAGACCGGGGCGGGGCAGCACGGCGTCGCCACCGCCACGGCGTGCGCGCTGCTGGGCCTGGAATGTTGCGTCTACATGGGCGCCGAGGACATGGATCGCCAGGCGCTCAATGTTTTTCGCATGCGGCTGCTGGGAGCGGAGGTGTGTCGCGTGAACGCGGGCAGCCGAACGCTGAAGGATGCGATCAACGAGGCGATGCGGGACTGGGTGACCAACGTGGCCAGCACCTACTACCTGCTCGGGTCGGTCCTGGGGCCGCATCCTTATCCGCTCATGGTCCGCGAGTTCCAGGCCGTCATCGGGCTGGAGGCACGGGCACAGCTCCTCGAGATGACCGGCCGCCTCCCGACGGCTGTCTGCGCGTGCGTCGGCGGCGGCAGCAACTCCATCGGCATTTTCGACGCGTTCGTGAACGACCGCGATGTCCGCCTCGTCGGTGTGGAGGCCGGCGGCGACTCCCTGGCGCCCGGGCGGCACGCCGCGCGGTTCGCCGGAGGCAGCCCGGGTGTCCTGCAGGGCACGCGCACGTTCGTGCTTCAGGACGACCACGGCAACATCGAGCTGACCCACTCCATCTCCGCGGGACTCGACTATGCGGCCGTCGGTCCGGAGCACGCGTGGCTGCGCGCGCAGGGTCGATCTGAATACGCCTTCGTCACCGACGCTGAGGCGTTGACCGCGTTCCAGACGCTCGCGAAGCTCGAGGGCATCCTGCCCGCGCTCGAATCAGCGCACGCGATCGCCCACGCCACGACGCTCGCGCGTGAGTTGGGACCGTCGGCGATCCTGCTGGTCAATTTGTCCGGGCGCGGCGACAAGGACGTGCAGACGGTGCAGAAATGTCTCGACTAGCTGCGGCCTTCGACCGCATCCGCGCCCGCGGCCGGGGCGGTCTGGTCACTTACACGACGGCGGGCGACCCGGATTTGCCGCGATCGGGGGAGATCCTGCTCGCGCTCGATCGCGCCGGTGCCGACGTGCTCGAGGTGGGCGTGCCCTTTTCCGATCCGCTGGCGGACGGTCCGGTCATCCAGCGCGCCACAGAGCGGGCGCTGGCGTCCGGCGCGACGCTTCGCGCCGCGCTCGACCTCATCCGGACGCTCCGCCCCAGAATCTCGGCGCCGATCGTCGTGTTCAGCTATGCCAACCCACTCCTACGCATGGGGCTTGAAGCGTTCGCGCGGACGGCACGGGACGCGGGAGTGGACGGTGTCCTCGCGCTCGATCTGCCGATAGAGGAGGCAACCGAGTTTCGTGCGACGCTGGGGGCGGCGGGTCTGGATGTGATCTTCCTGCTCAGCCCCACCACGACGGAGGCACGAATTGGAAAGGCGGCGGCCCTGGGGAGCGGGTTCCTGTACGGCATCTCACGACTGGGTGTGACGGGGGCGCGGGATCGCGTGGCGTCCGGCGCCGAGGCGCTGGTCCGGCGCATCCGTGCACAGACGACGATGCCGATTGCGCTCGGCTTCGGCGTCTCCCGACCCGAGCAGGTCGCTGAGATCGGCGCATACGCGGACGCCGCGGTTGTCGGCAGCGCGCTGGTGTCGGTCGTGGCGGAGCATGGGCAATCCGCCGACCTGGTGCCGGCGGTTGAGGCCTACGTACGGTGGCTCCTGGGGTCGGCCCCCTTACAAGATGCGAACGCTTGACGAGCTGCGGGAAGACATCGATCGGGTGGACGAGGTCCTGGTCCGGCTGCTGAACGAGCGCGCGCGGGTCGCGTGCGAGATCGGCCGCCTGAAGAAGGAGCTGGGGGTCGAGGTCTACCAGCCAGAGCGCGAAAAGCAGGTGCTGGCGCACGTCCGGGGCGTTGCCGCCGAAGGCCCGCTTGGATCGGACGCCATCGCGCGGCTGTTCGAGCGGATCATCGACGAGGCGCGGCGCCTGGAACGGCGCGTGGTGCATGAGGGCGAAGCCCACGGTGACGAAGCCTACAGGACGAAGTAGCATCATGAAAGCAGTGGAGGAAGCGGAAGCCATGGTGGTTGTCATGCAGGAACGTGCGAGCGAGGAGCAGATCGAGCGCGTGGTCGCGCGCCTCGTCGAAATGGGGATGGACGTGCACCGATCCACCGGCGTGACGCGTACGGTGCTCGGCGCCGTCGGGTCCGGCCGGCCGGATGCGGGCATCATCGAGATGCTGGACGGCGTGCACGAGGTGCTCCGTATCTCGGAGCCGTACAAGCTGGCGAGCCGCACCTTCAAGCCGGAGGGCACAGTCGTGACCGTCGGCGACGTGCGGATCGGCGGCGACGAGGTCATCGTGATGGCGGGGCCCTGCTCCGCGGAAAGCGAGAAGCAGGTCCGCGCCGCCGCGACGGCGGTGCGCCGCGCCGGCGCGAAGATCTTCCGCGGCGGTGCGTTCAAGCCCCGCAGCTCGCCCTACAGTTTCCAGGGGCTCGGCGAGGAGGGATTGCGCCTGCTGCGCGATGCCTCGACCGCCGAGAACTTGAAGCTCATCACCGAAGTGATGGACGTCAGCCAGATTGAATTGATCGATCGCTACACCGACATCTTCCAGCTCGGCGCGCGGAACATGCAGAACTTCACGCTGCTGCGCGAGCTTGGCCACGCGCGGAAGCCGGTCCTCATCAAACGCGGCATCTCCGCGACCATCGAGGAATGGCTGCTCTCGGCGGAGTACGTGCTGAGCGGCGGCAACCTGGACGTGATCCTCTGCGAGCGCGGCATCCGCACGTTCGAAACGGCCACGCGCAACACGTTCGACATCTCGGCGATTCCGGTCGTGCGCAAGCTGAGCCATCTGCCGATCGTGGCCGACCCGAGCCATGGCGCGGGGCGCCGGGACATGGTGGCGCCGATGGCCCGCGCCGCGGTCGCGGCGGGCGCAGACGGCCTCATCATCGAAGTGCATTGCGACCCGGACCATGCGCTGAGCGACGGCGCGCAGTCCATGTTCCCGGCACAGTTCGACCGGCTGATGGCTGAGCTCCGGATCATCGCGCCGGCGATCGGCCGCAGCATCTGCCTCGAGGCGGTTGCGCGGCGCGGCTGGGGAGCCTGACTCGTGGCCGGTTGCAGGTCGCTGGCTCCGAGACGAAGACTAGACGACAGCCCATTTCATAAACGAGCTGAAGGCTCTCAGGCGGGCTGAAGACTCATGGCCGCGTGCAGTTGCCTCGCCCCGAGATCAAGATTGTACAGGGTTACAAAAGGTCGCCAGGACTCGAGGGCGTAGGCAACTGCACGCGACCATGAGTCCTCAGCCCGATTCCGATCATCACGCGGAACCAATGCACCTGCCCGTCATCCAACCCGGCCGCGCCCGCGCCGCTGGCGCGGCCGCCGCGCCACCGCTCTTCGAGAAGATCGGCATCGTCGGCCTCGGACTCATCGGCGGATCGATCGCGCTCGCGGCGCGCCAGCTCTGGCCGTCGTCGCTGGTGATTGCCGTTGACAACAAGGATGTCCTCGAAACGGCGATGCGCCTGCACGCGATCGACGTCGCCGCCGACGACCTCATCGTTCTCGCGGAAGCCGATCTGGTCATCCTTGCGGCGCCGATCCGGCAGAACGTGGCGCTCCTCGGCGAGCTCGAGGACTACGTGCGCACATCCGCGATCGTGACGGACGTCGGCAGCACGAAGCGCGAGATGGCGGCGGCCGCGCGCCAGCTGCCCGATCGTTTGACCTTCGTCGGAGGGCACCCGCTCGCGGGCGCGGCGCGCGGCGGGCTCGATCACGCGCGGCCCGATCTGTTTCAGGGTCGGCCCTGGATCCTGACGACCAGCGCGGTCGAGGCCGTCGCACGCATGTCGGCGTTCGTCGAGGCGCTCGGCGCGACCCCCCGGACGATGGCGGCGGACGCGCACGATCGGCTGGTCGCGTCGCTCAGCCATCTGCCGCAGCTGACATCGAGCGCGCTGATGCAGGTCGTGGGGGAGCGCACCGGATCGGACGGCCTGACGCTCGCGGGCAGAGGTCTCGCCGATACCACGCGGCTGGCCTCGAGCCCCGCGGACATCTGGAAGGACATCGCCGCGACGAACGCGGATTACATCGGCGCCGCGCTGGACGCGCTGATCGCGGTCCTGAAGGATCTGCGGCGCGACCTGCCATCGGGCGAGCGCCTCGCCGAAGTATTCGACGAGGCCGCCCGCTGGCGGGAACAACTTCCAAAGTAGGTGCTTGGAGCTGCGCGGAGCTCAGAAGCGACATGACGGCTCAGCGTGGGGCTGGAGACTCATGGCCGCGTGCAGTTGCCTCGCCCAAAATCAGAATGGTCAAGGGCTGTCGCCGCGTCGTGAGGACTCGCGGGCGCAGGCAACTGCACGCGACCATGAGTCTTCAGCCCTCCTCAGAGCGCTGACGGTCTATGGCTGGGCCGAGGCTGCCGGCACGAGCGTGACGACGGTCGATCGATCGGCCGGGAAGTATTTCCTGAACACCGCCTGAAGCGTCTGCGGCGTGATGGCGTCGATGCGCTGTGCGCGTGTCAGGATCTCGTGCGGATCGCGATCGAAGAGGTGGACGGTTTGGAGCCGGGCCAACCAGTAGTCGTTCTGCCTGAGTGACGTCTCGTACTGACGACGCGCGGATTCCTTCGCGCGGTTGGTGAGGTCGGGCGACGGGCCGTCCTTCTGCAGGCGCGCGATCTCCTGCATCACCCGGCTGGTCATCGCGTCCAGGTTTTCCGGCGCTGCGCCGAAGCGGACCTCGATGCGTCCGGCGCCGCGCTGGGGCAGCGGCTGCTGGAGGCCGGCCGACACGCTGTAGGTCTGGCCCAGCTCTTCGCGCAGGATATCGCGCAAGGTGATTTGCAGGACGGTTGTCGCCTCCTGCAGCTGCTCCTGCTCGGTGGGATCCGGATTCGGATCGGCAAAGAAGCTGATCACGGCCTGTCCGCGCGGCTCGCGGCCGGCTTCGACTTTCGCCCGCTGATTCGATGCCGGGAAGTTCAGCCCGACGTCCTTGAAGCGCGACACGCGCTGGCCGGACGAGGGCAGCGACCCGATGTACTGTGCCAGCAACGGCACGGCGTCATCGACTTTGAACGCGCCGACCATGAAGAACGTGAAGTCAGCCGCGTTCGAGAACGACTGCTTGTAGAACGCGGTCATCTTGTTCTTGTCGAGTGTCGCCACACGCTCCGGCGTCAGAGGCTGCGACGTGTAGTGGTTGCCCGAGTTGATCTGGGCGAGCTTCTCGCCGAACACCTGGCCCGGGGCGCGTCCACGATTGGCGACGGCGGCCTCGAGCTGCCGCTTCAGCAGCGGGAACGCGTCGGGGTCGTCGCCTGGCGCGGTGAATTCCTGGTAGAGCAGCTGCAGCCCCGTCTCGAGCTGAGCGGGCGCGGCGGATCCCGAGATGCCGTGAGAGGAGAGCCCGATGAACGGCCGGGCCGCGGCCAGCTTGCCCGTCAGGATTTTCTCGAGATCGGCAACCTTCAGCCCGCCGACGCCCGACAGCGACGCGTAGCCATCGGCCATCGACGCTTCGACGAAGTCGCTCGGCGGCGCCAGCGACGAACCGCCGGACGCGCTCATGGTGAACACGACCTGGTCGTTCTTGAAGTCGGTCGGCTTGAGCCACGCCTCCACCCCGTTGGCGAACCGTACGACGGTGACGCCGAGATCGTCGACTGTGCGTCGGCTGGCGATGGCGGCGGCGGCCGGGGCGTGCTCCATCAGGCTGCGGGTTGCCATCGCCTCGGTCAGCGGCGTCACTCGGATCGCGCTCGCCGCGGTCAGCGACGCCTGCAGCTCCGCGTCCGTCGGAATCTTGATGCCGGGCTTCTGAGGCGACGTGGCCAGGATGACGCGGCTGTCGTCGGTCAGGAGCGCCTTCGCCAACGCCGAGACCTCGGCGTCGGAGATCGTCGGCAGGACCTGCTGCACCAGGCGATATTCGTACGCAATGCCCGGGCTCGGCTCGCCGTTCAGAAAGTGCCGGACATACTCCTCCGCGTAGGAGCCGCTCTCGGTCTTGTCGCGCTCGGCGTACGCCCTCTCGTAGAAGGCGGCCATCCATTTCCGCGCCCGGTCGACTTCCGATCCGGTGAAGCCAAACTCCTTGACGCGGTTGGCCTCCTGCACCAGCGTGCTCACGCCGTCGTCGAGGTGTCCGTCGGGCACGGTCGCACCCATTGAGAACGTCGCCACGTCGCGGCTCAGGGTCCCGCTGCCGACGCCGGCGCCGAGGAACTTCGCGTCGGGACGCCGCTCCGCGTCGTTGAAGCGTTCGTCGAAGATGTGCTCGAGCACGCGCTCGACGAGATCCCGCCGGTAATCAACCGCGCGCTCCTGGCCCTCGCGAGGACGCTTACGCTCGATCGTGACGCTCGATCGCGTGACCTCCGGGTCGCTGACAACGCTGACCAGCAGCTCTTTGTGAATCGGCACCGTGCGGTCCGGCATCGGCGCGGCGGGCGCGCGGTCGGTGAGCGGACCGAAGTTGGATTTGATCGACGACTCGATCGTGTCGGGCGCGATGTCGCCGACAACGATGAGGGCCATGCGCTCGGGCCGGTACCAGGTGTCGTAGAACGCCTTCAGCCGCTCGCGCGGCGCGGTGCGAATGATGTCAGGCTTCCCGATGGGCAGCCGCTCGGCATAGCGTGATTTGTAGAAGAGCAGCGGGAGCTGCTTGTCCCGGATGCGCGAGCCGGCGCCGAGTCCGAGCCGCCATTCCTCGATGACGACCGGACGCTCCTTGTCGATTTCCTCCGTGCTGAGGGTCAGGCCGCCGGCGTAGTCGGACAGCGCCGTCATGGCCTTTGCCAGGATCTCGGGCTTGTCGGACGGCAGATCGAGCATGTAGACCGTCTCGTCGAAGCTCGTGTAAGCATTGACGTGCGGCCCCAGGCGCGCGCCCACCGACTCGAAATAGGAGAACACTTCGCCCGGCTTGAAATGCTCGCTGCCGTTGAACGCCATGTGCTCGACCAGGTGGGCGAGGCCCTGCTGGTCGTCGGCCTCCATCATCGAGCCTGCCTTCACGGCGAGGCGCATCGAGACGCGCTGGGCCGGCCGGTTGTTCTGGCGGATGTAGTACTGCAGCCCGTTCGGGAGCGTCGCGGTGCGCACGGCTGTGTCGAATGGCAGCGTGTCCTGAAGGTTGATGGGGGTCTGTGCTAGCAGCGCCGTGGTGGCGCTGAGCACGACCGCAAACAGGGCAGCGAAGGCGTGACGCAGTCGGATGCTCATGCGCGGAACCATTCAGTATTATTAGATCATGAGCGGCGACTTCGAGACGGTGATCCTGAGCGCGTGCCGGACGCCAATCGGTGCGTTTGGCGGCGGGCTCCGAGACGTGTCAGCGGTCGATCTGGGCGCGGTCGTCGTGCGCGAAGCCATCGCGCGTGCCGGCGTGGCGGCGCCGGACGTCGGGGACGTCGTGCTGGGATGCGTGCTGCAGGCCGGTGCAGGGATGAACGTCGCACGGCAGGCCGCGTTGAAGGCCGGGCTGCCGGTCGAGGTGCCCGGCGAAACGGTGAACCGGGTGTGCGGATCCGGACTCCAGGCGGTCGTCCACGCGCTGGAGAGCATCCATGTCGGATACGTGGACACGGTCGTCGCCGGTGGCACCGAGTCGATGTCGAACGCGCCATATCTCCTCAAGGGCGCCCGCTGGGGCTATCGCCTGGGGAACGCCGAGGCGATCGACTCGATGCTTCACGAGGGGCTCACGTGCGCGATCGCCGCCTGCCACATGGGCATGACGGCTGAGGAAGTGGCGTCGCGCTACAACGTATCGCGCGCGGACCAGGACGCTTTTTCGGCGCGGAGCCAGCACCGCGCGATCGCCGCCATCAAGGAAGGACGGTTCAAGGCCGAGATCGTTCCGGTGCCCGTGCCGCAAAAGAAGGGGGAGCCGGTCTTCATCGATACCGACGAGTACCCGCGCGCGGAAACCACGATCGATCGCCTCGCCGCGCTGAAGCCAGCGTTCAAGAAGGACGGCTCGGTAACTGCCGGCAACTCGTCCGGCATCAACGATGGCGCGTCTGCTCTGGTCATCGCGAGTGGCGACAAGGCGCGGAGGCTCGGCCGTCAGCCGCTGGCCCGAATTCTGTCCCATGCTTCCACGGGCGTCGATCCGAAGGTCATGGGGATTGGACCGGTGTCTGCGGTCCGCAAGGCCGTGGAACGGGCGAACTTGACGCTTGCGGACATCAATCTGTTCGAGCTCAACGAAGCGTTTGCGGCCCAGTCGATCGCCGTCACGCGCGAGCTCGGTCTCGACGTCCGGGGGACAGGGGCCCCCGGAGTGGATGATGAGCGGGTGAACGTCAACGGCGGCGCCATCGCGCTCGGTCATCCAATTGGCGCCAGCGGCGCGCGCGTGCTGACGACGCTCGTGTACGCGCTGCATGCGCGGAAGGCGCGGTACGGCGTGGCGTCGCTCTGCATCGGCGGAGGCATGGGCATCGCGATGGTGGTGGAGCGGATCGGTGCCTGAGGACAACGGCCCCGAGCGCGTGACGACGACGGCCATCGAGCAGATCGTTTCGCGTGCGCGGGCGGCGGCGCCCGAGGAGTGCTGCGGGGTCCTGATAGGCAGCCGCGCCGGTGTCGCGGAAGCGGTCGCCACGCGCAACCTCGCGGAGACGCCGACGACGCGGTTTCTAATCGACCCGAAAGGTCACCTTGACGCGCTGCGCGACGCGCGCCGGCGCGGGCTCGACGTGGTCGGCTTCTATCACTCGCATCCGCGGTCCGCGGCGCTGCCGTCGCCGACCGATCTGGCGGAGGCCAGCTACCCCGACCACCTGTTTCTCATCGTTGGGCTCAGTCTGCCGACGCCTGACCTCCGGCTCTATCGGTTTACCGGCGGCGCATTCGTATGTGTGCCGTTCGTCTGCCTCTCAGAAGGCTGAAGACTCTGAGGCGGGCTGAATACTCATCGGCGGCCATGAGTCTTCAGCCCCATTCAAGTCTATTCGTCCCTGAGCGCGACGAGCGGATCGACGCGGCTCGCGCGCAGCGCAGGGATGACGCTCGCGGCGACGGCGATCGCGGCGAGCAGCGTCGCGGCGGCCGTGAAGCTCGCGACATCTGTAGGACTCGTGGCGAAGAGCAGCGAGGACATCAGCCGCGTGACGCCGAGGGCGAGGACCAGCCCGACCGCCATCCCCATCCCCGCCAGACGCAGTCCCTGCCCGAGAACATCCCGGATGACGTCAGCCGCCGTGGCGCCGAGCGCCATGCGCACGCCGATCTCGCGCCGCCGCTGCGAGACGATGAACGCCAACACCCCGTAGAGACCGATCCCGGCGAGCAGCACGGCGACGCCGCCGAAAAGGGTCAGGAGGGTCACGCTGAAGCGCCTGCGTGTCAACGAGCGCGACAGCTGCTCGTCCATCGTGAGAACCGCGCCGACCGGTTGATCCGTGTCGACCGCGCGCATCGCGTCCCGGAGGGACGGGGCGAGCGCCGCGGCGGCCAGCCGGGTCTTCACGACAATGGTCATGAACGGAAAGGCATCCTGACGGTACGGCACGTAGACGGTCGGTCGCGGCGTTGCCTCGAGCGACGCGGATCGTACGTCGCCGACCACGCCCACCACCGTGTACTCGGGACCGGGGACCGAGATCTGGAAGTGCTGGCCGACCGGGTCGCGCCCCGGCCAGAAGCGCGGGCCGGCACTCGCGCTCACAACCGCCGCGAGCGCACGATCCTCCCGGTCGGTGTCAGCAAACACGCGCCCACGCAGCACCGGGATGCCCATCACGCCGAAATACGCGGGGGACGCCGTCCGGTAGTCAGCCACGGCTTGTGCGTCCTGCGGAAGCCCGGGCACGGTCAGGCCCCGGGCGCTGTTGCCGGGCAGGAGCGGCAGGCGGCTGGTGGCGCCCGCGAGCGTGACGCCCGGGATCGCCTGCACCGCCTTGACGATGCGCTCCCAGAACTCCGCACGCAGCGGTTGCGTCGCGTACCGCGTCGAGGGCGGGGCAACGCGAAAGGTCAGAACCTGGTCTGGCTGGAAGCCGACCGGCACCCGCTGGAGCGCGATGAAGCTCCGGACGGTCAGCCCGGCGGCCGCGAGCAGCACGAGCGAGAGCGCGATCTCGCAGACCACGAGCGCGCCGCGCAGGCGCCGCTGCCGGACGCCAACCCCGCCTCGCGCGGACTGCTTGATATCCTCGTTGACGTTCACGCCGCTCAACTGCCGCGCCGGCGCAAGGCCGAACAGCAGGCCGGAAAGCGTCGAGATGGCGAGGCAAAACAGCAGAACGTTGGCGTCAACTCGCACGTCGCCTGCAACCGTGAGATCGGCCGGGCTGAGCGCGACAAGGCCGGGGACGAGCCACATTGCCGCGATCACTCCTGTCGCGCCGCCTACGCCAGCGAGGAGGACGCTCTCGGTCAGCAGCTGCGTCACAATCCGACGGCGGCTCGCGCCGAGCGCGGCGCGCAGCGCCATCTCCTGATGGCGCGCCGTCGCACGGGCCATCAGCAGGCCCGAGACATTTGCTGTCGCGATGAGCAGCAGGAGGCCCACCGCCGCGAACAGCAGCAGCGCGATGGATCGCACGTCCGAGACGACGAGGTCGTCCCGCAGGTGTACCAGCGCGGCGCCGACGTTCTGGTTGTCGTCGGGATAGTCCACCTCCAGCGAAGCCGCGACCGCGCTGATATCGGCCGTCGCAGCGCCGAACGCGACCCCGGCCCTCAGCCTGGCGACGACGAAGAAATACCCGTGATCGCGCTCGGCCGACGGGTCGGCGAAAGGACCGATCAGCGGGTCATCGGGGACCGGCCAATGCGGCGTGATCCAGACCTCGGTCCTGGCCGGATATTCGATCGCGGGCGGCATCACGCCGACGATGGTGTACGGCTCGCCGTCGAAGCGTGCCTTCTCGTTCAACACGGCTGCCCGCCCGCCGAAGCGCCCGCGCCACATGGCGTCGCTGACGACGGCGACGCGAGGCGCGCCGGGTCCCTCGTCGCCAGGCGCAAACGTTCGCCCGAGTGCGGCCTTGACCTGAAGGACGTCGAAGAAGTTCGCGTTGACCATTGCGGCGCGGCGCCGCTCCGGGTAGGTGCCATCGGACAGGACGACGCTGCTCTCCTGAAAACCGGCCATGCCCGTGAAGCTGTGGCTGCGCGCGCGCCAGTCGAGAAAGTTCGCGGGGGTCGCGTCCCGGGACGATTGCCGGGTCTGCCGATTGGCCTGGCTCACGATCACGAGCTCATCGGCGCGCGGGAAGGGCAATGGGCGCAGCAGCGTGGCGTTCACGACGCTGAAGATCGCGGCGTTCGCGCCTACCCCGACGGCTGTGGTCAGCACGGCAATCAGCGCGAAACCCGGCGCGCGTACGCTCGTGCGGAAGGCGTATCGCAGGTCTTGCCAGATGTGTTCGGTCATTTCGGTCATTGATGACGCAGTGCCTCCGTCGGCGCGATCCGCGCCGCCCGGCGCGCGGGGACGTAGCTCGCGAAGACTGCCACGCCGCCCAGCAGCAGAACAACGGCTGCGAACGTCGGCGGATCCGCGCTGGTGGTCTCGAAGAGCAGGCTGGCGATCGCCCGTCCGAGCGCCAGCGCCAGCGCCACGCCGATACCCAGGCCGATCGCTGTCAGGCGCGCACCGTTGCCGACGATGAGCCGCGTGATGTCGCGACGCCCGGCGCCGAGCGCGACCCTGATGCCAATCTCCGGCGTCCGCTGACTGACGGCGTAGGACATGACGCCGTAGATGCCCATCGCCGCGAGCAGCATTGCAAGCGACGCAAACACCAGCAGCAGGAACGAGCTGAACCGCTCGCGTGCGATCGTCCGCTCGACCCATTGCTCCATCGTCCGGACGTCCGACACCGGCTGATCCGGGTCGATCGACTGGATCTCCCGCTCTACGATAGGGGCGAACGGCGCCGGGTCGGAACCCGTGCGGACCGTCAGCGTCATCGAGGTATACGCGAGCTGCGGGTGCGGCCAGTACGTGGCCGGACGCGTCTCGCTCTCCAGGCTCGTGAACTTCGAGCTGCCGACGACGCCGACGATCGCGGTCGGCACGTTCGGGTTGTTCATGTTGATCACGAGGCTCTTACCGAGCGGATCCGCGCCAGGAAAATACCGGCGCGCCAGCGCCTCGTTGATGATCACGACGTTCGACGTCTCGTGCAGCTCGCGATCGGTGAACCACCGCCCGCGCACGAGTGGCAGCCGGAGTGTCTGGAAATATCCGTTGTCGCAGACGCTCACGTCGGTCACGAAGTCCTGCCCGGGTGGGGGAGGCGGCTGTCCTACGATCGTGAACGCCGTGGCGGCACCGAGACTGGCGAAAGGCAGGTAGCTGATCATGCCTGCCGACCGCACCCCTGGGAGCGTTGCGACCTTCTTCACCGCCTGATCGAAGAACTGCAGCGCCTTGTCCGGCGTGTTGTACTTGCGGAAGGGTAGCGCCACGCGCAGTGTGAGTACATCGCGCGTATCCATTCCGGGATCGACCGACCGGAGCGAGCCAAAGCTGCGGATCATCAGCCCCGCTCCGACGAGGAGCACGACGGCCAGCGCGATTTCGGCAACGACGAACGCCTGCCGCAGCCGCCGGTGACGGAGCCCCGCGCCCGCGGCGTGGCCGCCGTCCTTGAGTGATTCCTGGACGTCCGCGCGACCCCCTTCGAACGCCGGCGCGAATCCGCAGACGATGGCGGTGAGGAGCGAGATGAGCGCGGTGAACGCGAGCACTGCGTAGTTGAGCCGCACAGGGCCGAACTGCGCGAGGTCGATGGGGCTTGCCGCGGCCAGCACCTTGAGGCTCGCCTGCGCGACGACGAGCCCCGCGAGGCCGCCGGCGGCGCCCAGGACAGCGACCTCCGTGAACAGCTGCCGGGCCAGGCGTCCGCGCCCGGCGCCAACCGCCGCCCGTATCGCCATTTCCCGCTGCCTGACCGCGCCACGGGCCAGGAGCAGGTTGGCGACGTTCGCGCACGCGATGAGCAGCACGAAGGCCACGGCGCCCGCCAGCATCAGCAGCGCGGGGCGGAGATCTCCGGCCAGCTCGTCGCGGATTGAGAGGACGCGGACGGTCCAACCGGTGTCGACGTCGGGTAATTCCGCCGCGGTGGCGGCGGCCACGGCGGTCATCTCTGTTTGTGCCCGATCGAGCGACGCGCCGGGGCTCAAGCGGGCGAGGACCGACATGTAGCGGCCTCGAGCGTCGCGCGCGCTGGCCGGCAGGACCCACGGCGCCCATAGATCGATCGGCTTCCCGACGAGGGAGTTGCTCTTCATCAGGAGCCGGACGTCAGGCGGCATCACGCCGACCACCACGTTGGCTGTCCCGTTCAGCTGGATTGTCCGCCCGACTATTGAAGGATCGCCGCCGAAGCGACGCAGCCACAACGCGTGGCTGAGAACCACGACAGCGGCGTTCCGGTCCACGCTTTCCGCCTCCGTGAAGCCCCGGCCGATCGCCGGAGAGACGCCCGCGACGGAAAAGAACCCGGCAGTGACGTTCTGGATCGTAAGCTCCTCGGGGTTCCCGCTTCCGGTCAGGTTCGTCCGCGTGTCGGCGAAGCCCGCCATACCCTCGAAGCTCGTCGCCCGCTCTTTCCACCGCACGAAGTTCATGGGGCCGACGGTATTGGGGCGGCCGGGCCGATGCGCATTCTCTTCCCACAACACCACGAGACGCGCAGGATCCTTGAACGGCAGCCGCTCGATGAGCGCGGCGTTCACAATCGTGAAAATCGCGGTGTTGGCGCCGACGCCGAGGGCAAGCGCGAGGACCGCCACTGTCGTGAAGCCCGGGGCTCCGAGGCACAGACGCAGCGCAAACCGGACATCCCTGACAACACTCTCGACAGAGTCGACAGAGTCCACGTCCCGTTTAGAAGCCCGGGGCGGCCAGTTGGTTGTCGGAGGGGACCTTTAGAAGTGAGAACTGAGAACTAAAGAAGTCTTGAGTTCTGAGTCTTGAGTTCTGAGTCTTAACTTCTAACTTCTAACTTCTAAGTTCAGTCTTACTGGCCGGTATCGCGCAGTCCGGGCCGAACCTGAATATTGACGGTCGCGAGGGCAATGGCCTTCTCGCGTCGCTTGAGCCGGATGGACACGCGGAACATCCCCGCTCTGAAAATGTGCTCGGTTGTGAACCGCCGCTTGATCTCCGACTTGCCGGCCTCGTACGGCGCACAGTCGTTGGACGACTCGGACTGCGTCCCATCGCCCCAGTCCCATTCCACGCCTGGACAGTAGTATTCCTCGTAGTCGTTGGGCCCGCCGACGAGCTCGGCTGTGAGCACGATTCTCGCCGGCGACATCGCGATAGCGGGCTGGGCTTTGAGCGTGAGCTTGGGCCGCTTTATCTCCGCGCCGGGATCTTTGTCGTTCTTCTGACCGGCAAGCACAATGGGCGCAATGACGAGTAGGCACGCAGTTCCGGCCCACGCGAGAGTGCGCCGCAGGTGGCTCATCACGATAGACCTCAAAAGGCAGGAGCTGCACGCAATTGTAGCGGCGATGGTGAATGGCAGCAAGCGGCATCAAGGATAATGAGGGGGAAAGGATAATGAGCACGATGTCCTCAGCCACGCCAACCGCCCAGATTGCCATCGCGACTGGCCCCCTGTCAGCCATTCACGCCGATCTGCTGGTCGTGCCCTGGTTCGAGGACGACTCGCAGACGGCCGCCAACGGCGCTGGCGGTACTGACGGGGCCATGCGCGCGGCCCTGGATCGAGCGACGGGCGGGGAACTGCATCGGGCGATGACGAGCAAAGAGTTCGAGGCCAAACCATTCGACCTGTTCGTCACGCCGGTCGGGGACAGTGGCTGGCGTGCAAAGCGCATTGCGTTCATTGGCGCCGGACGGCGTTCGGACGCGAACGCGGAGCTGCTTCGCAAACTGGCCTCGACTGCCGGACACGACGCGCGGCGCAGGCATGTCGCCCGGGTCGCATTCGTGGTTCGAGGTACCGGAGATCTGGCAACGCTCGCCCAGGCAAGCGTCGAGGGCTTGACGCTCGCGGAATTCTACGGCGGGAGCTACAAGACCGCCGACCCCGCGCCGCCAGCCCCGCCAGCCTGGACCATCGTGCCCGGAGAGACTGCCGAGACTGCCGAGCCCGCCGGCGCCCTGAACGGCGCCGTCCATCGGGGTCGCGTGCTCGGCGAGTGCAGCAATCTCGCGCGCCAGCTGGCCAACGAACCCGGCAACACGCTGACGCCTCGCGAGTTTGCCAACCGCGCGGCCAGGATTGCCGCCGAGGGTGGCGTGAAAGTCGAGATCCTCGATGAGCAACGCATCGCTGCCCTGAACATGGGCCTGTTGCTCGGTGTCGCGCGCGGCAGCAACGAGCCGCCTCGACTGATGGTGTTCCGCCACGATCCGCCCGGCGCCCCGGCGACGCCCGTTCTCGGTCTGGTGGGCAAGGGCGTCACATTTGACACCGGGGGTATCTCGATCAAGCCGGCGGACGGCATGGAGCGCATGAAGGACGACATGGCAGGCGGCGCCGCCGTTGCCTGCGCCATGCGCGCGATCGGTCTGCTCGGCGCGCCCATCCGCGTCGTCGGCGTGGTACCGACGACTGAGAACATGCCGGGTGGGCGGGCGATCAAGCCCGGCGACATCCTGAAGAGCGCTGAGGGCAAGACCGTCGAGGTAATCAACACGGACGCCGAAGGCCGCCTCATCCTCGGCGACGGTCTCTGGTACGCGCGGCAACTCGGCGCGACGCACCTGGTCGACGTCGCGACGCTGACCGGCGCGGTCGTCGTCGCGCTCGGCAAGACGACCACCGGGCTGTTCGGCACGCCTGACGCCTGGGTCCGTCAAGTGCAGCGGGTGGCCGACCGCGCGGGCGATCGGTCGTGGCCCATGCCGATGTTCGACGACTATCGCGAACAGCTGAAGAGCGAAATCGCGGATCTGTCCAACACGGGAGGCCGCCCGGCCGGGTCGATCACCGCCGCGCTCTTCCTGAAGGAATTCACCGGTGGGCTGCCGTGGGTGCATCTTGACATCGCGGGCACCGCGTGGTCGGAGGAGTCGCGTCCCTTCATGCCGAAGGGAGCCACGGGCGCTGCGGTACGGACCCTCGCCTCGCTTGCGTTCGAAAAACTGGAAGGTTGATCGCTCTGCTCACGCTCCAGCCTGCGCAGCCGATCATCGTCAAGATCGTGGAGCCGAAACCGGAGTCACTGTACGACGTCATGTTCGGCGCGCTCGGCTTGACCGGCGCGCTCGCGCTGGCCTCAGTCGTCGCCGCCCTCGTCTTCGCCGCCGTCCTGTTCTGGGTCAGATCGCGCTCAACTCATGACTCATGACTCATGACTTCTGAGTTCTAACTTCTAAGTTCTAACGTCTAATCACTGCTGCTGGGACGCGACCGTCGTCGTGCTCTTGAGCGAGATCTGATACTTGCGGATCGCGTCGAACAGCGCCTCCGCTATCCGCTGCCGATACGCGTGCCCCTTCAGGAGCTTCGCCTCCTGGGGATTCGTCAGAAACGAGATCTCCGCGAGCACGCTCGGCATCGCCGCGCCGATGAGCACCACGAACGGCGCCTGCTTGACCCCGAGGTCTTTTACCAGTTTGTTTGACGCGCGCAGCTGGTCGAGCATGGCGTGCTGGACGGCCGAGGCGAAGTCACGGGACTCGTCGAGCTTGTTGTTCAGCGCGATGGCCTTGACGATGTCGGGCAGGGCGTTCATGGCCTGACCGGAGGCCGCGTTCTCGCGCGCGGCAACGGCGGCCGCGCTGAGGTTGCTCGCGAAGTTCAGGAAATAAGTCTCGATTCCGTGGGCCTGCGCACTCGGGCTCGCGTTCGCGTGAATCGACAGAAAAAGATCGGCGCCCTCGCGATTTGCGATAGCCGTTCGATCTTGCAGCGCGACGAACTCGTCGGTCCGCCGCGTCAGCACCACGTCCACGCCTGGGGTCTTCTGCAGCAGTTTTTCCAGCCGCAGCGCGATATCGAGGGTCAGCTCGGACTCGACGATCCCGCGTGCCTGCGCGCCGGGATCGTGCCCACCGTGGCCCGCATCGATGACGATCCGGGAGACGCCCAGCCCGAGCTGGCGCGCGATCGAGAACCCACCGTTGCCGTTTCTATCGGGCGGGGTCACAGCCGCGTCGGCAGGCCTGGCCGACGGGCCAGGAGCGGGTGAAGGCGCGGCTGCGGGCGGCGCGGGAACGGCCGGAGCGCGCGGAGTTGATGAGGGCCGCGCGGGACCTTCAGTCTCAACGGAGTGCGCCTCGGCCAGCAGCACGCCGTGCTGCGGCGCGTTCGAGGGAGCGGTTCGCAGCCACACAGGTGCCGCTGGCCGCGCATCCAGGGACGACGGCGCGAGCTTCGACGCAACCGGCTTGCTTCCGGCACTCCCGAGGGGCGCCGCGGCCGACAGCGCCCCGGCGCGCACGCAATCAATCACCAGCCGGTACGGGCTGTACATCGGGTACACGCTGTAGCTCGACACGCCTGCGGCGTCGAGCACAACACGGGTCGTATTGTTCGGATGCCGGCCAATCCGAACCTGTCGGACCACGTCAGCGTCCGTTTCGAACCGCAGGGTGCGATCGACGAGCGGCGGTGCAGCTTTCGTGGCCGGAAGATCCAGGAACACGCGCGAAGGGCTTTCGATCCGATCCTGCCGGAAGTCCACTTCGCCGTCGAGCTCGATGACGATCCGGACGGCGTCGGGCAGGATGGACCGCCGGATTTCCTTGATAGTCGCCAGCCCTGACCTGTCGGCGGCACGCGATCCCGGCGGGGCGACCGTCTCGACGTGTGCCGGCTCGACTGTCGCTGCGTGAGCGGGCTCAAGGTTCCCGACGCGCTCCAGCTCCTGCGGCACTTTCCTGGCGAGCCTGCTGGTTGGAAACATCGTGGCGAGCTGGCGCAGCAGCCGGAGACCGGTCTCCCGATCTTTCGGCTGTCCGAACTTCTCGAACGCGTCGAGCGCCAGGTGAGCGCCCTGCCACAGCGCGTTGTCGCTGTAGCCGCTGGCCGGGTATCGGCGGACGACCGCCTCATACCGGGCGATGGCGGCGCGGACGTCGGTCAGGACCGTGGGGGCGGGATCATCGACCGCCAGCGCGGGTCGAACGACCTGTTCCCTTGCGAGCGCATCGTTGTACATCGTCCGGACCGGAGGCGCCGCGGCGATGGCGGCACACGCGGTCAGCGCGAGGAGGAGTGTGGATTTCACCATAAGCTGTCACCGCAACTGCGCATCGACTTCGTCGAAGTAGTGTTTGTCGACGAGGACTTCGCGCGTTTTTCCGCCAGTGGCCGGGGAGACGAGCCCCTCCATTTCCATCATGTCGACGAGGCGCGCCGCGCGGCTGAAGCCGATGCGAAGGCGGCGCTGGAGGTACGAGATCGACGGCTGCCCGCTCGCGACGATGATGCGCGCCGCCTCGTCGTACAGATCGTCTTTCTCGAATTCGACGCCACCGTCGGCTGCCGTCTTCTCGTCGGCGGTGATCGTCTCGTCGTAGACCGGCTTGCCCTGTTTGCGGAGATAGCTGGCCAGACGCGCGCTCTCCTGCTCCGAGATATACGGGCCATGGATTCGAATGAAGCGCGACGAGGCAGGCGGCAGGAGCAGCATGTCCCCGCGCCCCAGCAGCTGTTCGGCGCCGTTGCCGTCCAGGATCGTCCGCGAATCGATCTTCGACGCGACCCGAAACGCGATGCGCGCCGGCAGGTTGGCCTTGATGAGGCCCGTGATGACGTCCACCGACGGCCGCTGCGTGGCGAGGATCAGATGGATCCCGACCGCTCGCGCCATCTGCGCCAGCCTGGCGATCGATTCCTCCACCTCGTTTCCCGCAACCATCATCAGGTCGGCGAGCTCGTCGATGACGACGACGATGAAAGGCAGGCTCTTGAATTCCTGGCCTTCCTTGGCCGGCTCGCGCTTTTCGGCAATCGCCTGGGCCATGTTGCGGTTGTACTGCTCGATGTTGCGCACCCCCTCGGCGGCGAGGGTCTTGTAGCGCTCTTCCATCTCGCGGACGGCCCAGCGCAGCGCATTGGCAGCCTGCTTGGGATCGACCACGACAGGAGTCATCAGGTGCGGGATGTCGTCGTACATCCCCAGCTCCAGCCGCTTGGGATCAACCATGATCAAGCGCACTTCGTCCGGCGTGGCCCGGTAGAGGATGCTCGTGAGCATGCCGTTGATGCCGACGGACTTGCCTGCGCCGGTCGAGCCGGCGATGAGCAGGTGGGGCATCGCGGCAAGGTCGGCCATGTACGGCTCACCGTGAATGGTCTTTCCAAGCGCCAGCGTGAGCTTGGAGGCCGACCGCCGGTACAGCTCGGACTCCAGCAGCTCGCGCAGAGAAATCTGCTCGCGATTGCGATTGGGAATCTGGATGCCGACCGTGGACTTGCCCGGGATGCGGTCGATGAGCACCGATTCGGCCTGCATCGCGAGACACAGGTCGTCGGCAAGGCCGGTGATCTTCGCGTATTTGACGCCGGCGTCGGGCTTGAACTCGTACGTCGTGACCACCGGCCCCGGATGAATCTGGACGACGGAGCCCTCGACTGAGAACTCGCGACACTTCTCCTCGAGCAGACGCGCGCCGTCCATCAGCTCGCGCTCGTCGATCTTCCGCTCCGCCTTGGCGGCGTCCAGCAGCGCCAGCGGGGGTAGCGCGTAGTCGCCTTTGCGCCGCTCGGCCGGCGCCTTGGACAATGGCTCGGGATCGGACAGCGGCAGCGGCGCGGGAAGCGTGACCTTCGGCGGCTTGGGCGCGGATCGCCAACCGGCAAACCCGGAAGGTTGAGCCTCGTCCCCCTCGCGTTCCGGCCGGCCCGCGCCTCGCCCTCCATCGGGGCCCCGCCCACGGTCGCGGCCGGGAATGGCCGCGTCGCGTGCCCCGCCGGCCCGGGATGCCCTCATTGACCGCTCCCCGTCGTCCTCATCCCCGGCGGCCGACGGCGCCGCGATCGCCGGAAGTGGCTTTTTCACCTCGGGTAGCGGCGCGCCCTTCTTCGTGTGCTTCTCGATCACCTCGCGACGCTGCTGCTCGCGCCGGCGCTCGTCGCGCCGCGCGTGGAAGGCGTCCACGGCGCGCACGGCTGACGCTCTCGCAGACCTCAGGATGGCGCCGAAGAACCGCCCGAAGGAGAACTGCGTCGACATGATGATCGCCAGGAAGATCAGTGCGAGGATGACGATCATGGAGCCGGTCCGGGCCAGATACTCCGACATCTCGCCCGCCAGGAACTCGCCGAGATAGCCACCCGCGCGGAAGGACTTCCCGAAGACCTCCACTTTGCCGAACACGAGGCTGAGGAACGCGCCGACGCACCCGACCAGCAGGACGGCGCCCGCGGCCTTGGTGCCCGCCGCGTCCAGCGTTCGACACCAGAAATAGTTCCACCCGACGATGACGAGCACCGCAGGAATGAAGTACGAGGCATAGCCGACGAGCTGAAACGACAGCTCGGCGAGGAACGCGCCGACGCGGCCGGCGAAGTTCACCGGCGCGCCGTGCAGACCGGTGCTGAAGAACCACGCCGGGTCCGTGGGTTCATACGTGGCGAGCGCGACGATCCAGATCAGCGCCGCCGCGAAGAGCGCCACGCCGGCAAATTCGCTGAAGCGCCGCGAAACGGTCGATCCCTTCACGTGTCAGATCTCCATGATCACCGGCAGCACGAACGGCCGCCGGCCGGAGCGCTTGCGGAAGAAGCGCCGCAGCTCCACGCGCAGCTTTTCCTTGATGAGCCCCTGATCCGTCCGTTCTTCCACGCTTGACTGCTCGACGACATCGCCGAGGAGCCTCGCGCCGTCGGCGAGCAGCGCCTCGCTGTTCTCCATGACGAACCCGCGGGTGATGATATCCGGCACGCCCTCGAGCGCGCCGGTCTGCTTGTTGATGGCGACGACCGGCACCACGAGGCCGTCCTCGGCAAGGTGCCGGCGATCGCGCAGTACTTCATCGCCGACCTCGCCCGTCCGCGTGTCGTCGATGAGCACGCGTCCGACCGGTGCTTTGCCGGCGATTCGCGCGCCCGCTTCGTCGAACGCGATGATGTCGCCGTTCTCGGCCAGGAGGATCTCGGGCTGCGGATCGCGCCCCGCGAATACCTTTCGCGCGACGCGGGCGTGCTGCGAGAGCTGGCGGTACTCACCGTGCAGCGGCACGAAATAGCGCGGGCGCACCAACGACAGCATCAGCTTGAGCTCTTCCTCGCTGCCGTGACCGGACACGTGCACGTGCTTGATGCCCTCGTGAACCACTTCCGCGCCCCGGCGGGCGAGGTGATTCATCACGCGCCCGATCGCCTTCTCGTTGCCGGGAATGGACCGCGCCGAGAGAACGACCGTATCGCCCTCGTGGACCTTGACGTAGCGGTGATCGTCGATGGCGATGCGCGAGAGCGCAGACATCGGCTCACCCTGCGAGCCGGTGCTGAGGCACAGGACATCCTGCGACGGATGGCCGTTGATCTCCGAGTCGCGGATCTGGAGGCCGGCCGGCACGCGCAGGTAGCCGAGGCGCTGTGCGATCTGCGAGTTCTCGATCATTCCGCGTCCGACGAACGCCACCTTCCGGTCGAACTGCGCCGCGAGATCGACGAGGATCTGCATCCGGTAGATGCTGGACGCGAAGGCCGCCACGATGAGCTTGCCCCTCACGCTGGTGAAGATCTCTTCGAAGGCCTCGACGACCTCGAGCTCGGAGCCGGTAAAGCCGCGGCGGTCGACGTTGGTGCTGTCAGCCAGGAGCGCGAGCACGCCTGCCGATCCGAGCTCGGCGAACCGGTGGATGTCGAAGTGCTCGCCGTCGATGGGCGTCTGGTCGATCTTGAAATCACCCGTGTGCACGATGACGCCGAGCGGCGTGTGAATGGCCAGCGCGACGCAGTCCGGCATGCTGTGCGTCACACGGATGAACTCGATCTCGAGCGGCCCGACGGTCACGCGCTCGCGCGGCTTGACGGGCACGAGCCGGTGCGTGTCGTCGAGGCCGTGCTCGACAAGCTTCGGCTCGACGAGCGCCAGCGTCAGCGGGGTGGCGTAGATCGGCCCGTCGACCAGCGGCAGCACGTGCGGCACGGCGCCGATGTGATCTTCGTGCCCGTGCGTCAGGATGAGCGCCGCGACGCGCCCCTTCTGGTGCAGGTACGAGAGATCGGGAATGATCCGATCGACGCCGAGCAGCTCGGGATCGGGAAACATCACGCCGGCATCGACGACCACCGTCGTCGCGCCCCACGAGATCGCGAGCATGTTCATCCCGAACTCGCCGAGTCCGCCAAGCGGCACTACTTCGATCATCGTCAATCACGGAGGAGACAGGCCTTCGCCTGACACGCTCCGTGCGGAGCGGACCAGAGACGAAGGGAACCGCGCTGCGGCGGCTCCGTCAGGCTGCTGGGTGCGCCTGAGGTAAACGGGGCGGGATGAACGACTTACGGCGCGTAACTATAGCACAGCCCAGGTGTTAGGTGGTGAGCTCGTCGGCGAGCCGGGCAAATTCCGCGACCGAGAGGGTTTCCGGCCGCCGGCCGCCGTCCAGCCACCGGGGCGCCTTCGCCCTCCCCTGGTCGAGAGCCCGAAGCGCATTGGCCATGGTCTTCCGCCGCCTGGTAAAGACGGCCCTGACAAGCTGGCCGAATCGCTCGAGATCCTTGACCGGCGGGTCCGCGTCGTGGAAGCGCAGTTGCACGACCGACGACAGGACCTTCGGCGGCGGCCGGAACGCGCCCGCAGGGAGGTTCAGCAGCCGCGTGACATCCGCGCGATGGCGGATGAGGACGCTCAACACGCCGTACTCCGGCGTCCCGGGTTCGGCGAGAAGCCGATCCGCGACTTCGCGCTGCAGCATGACGGTCGCATCGGAGACCGGCAGGCCGGCGTAGCGCATCGCGAGGAGGGTGAAAAGGATCGGCGACGCGGCGTTATAGGGGAGGTTGCCTGCGACCCTCAAGGGGGGACTCAATAAGGGGTGCTCGGTACTCGGTACCCGGTACTGGTCCAGGAAGTCGCCTTCGACGATCGTCACGTTCGGAATCGCTTCGTCGCGGAGCGCGCGCGCGAGGTCGCGGTCGATTTCGTACGCGATCACGCCCAAGGAACGCGCGGCGAGGGGACGCGTGAGCGCGCCGCGCCCCGGGCCGATCTCGATGAACGTCTGATCGGGCCGCGGATCGATCACGCGCACGAGCTTCTCGACCCAGGCTGCCTCGAGAAAGTGCTGGCCGAAGCGCTTTCTCGCAAACGGGGTCACGATCGGCCGTTTTTCCGCCAATAGTTCTCCTCGATCGCCTCGATCTCCTCCTCGCTCATCCCGAAATAGTGGCCGATCTCGTGAATCAGGGTTTCGCCAATGGCGATTATGAGGTCGTCCTCGTCCCCGGCGTCGCGCTCGTGCGGGCCTTGAAAGATGATCACGCGATCGGGCAGCGCGTTGCCGTGACCCCAATGGCGCTCGGTCAGCGGCGTGCCTTGATAGAGCCCGAGCAGCGTGTCGGGAGGCTCGATCCCCATCTCGTCCAGGAGCGCCGGATCGGGCTCCTCTTCGACGACGATGGCGATGTTGCGCAACGCGTCGCGAAAGCGCCTGGGAATGGACGCGAGCGCGTCAGCGACGTGACGCTCGAACCGATCGCGGCGCACGGGTCTTCTTCCTTGCCGTTGTCTTGTCCACGGTGGTCCGCCGGGGCTTGTCCCGAGGCCGCTCACGCTCTCGCGAAACGACGGTACGGAAGTAGTCGCAATCCTCGCGAACCGCACAGTCGTCGCAGAGCGGCGTCGGCCGGCAGATGCGGCGGCCGTGCAGAATGAGCGTATCGGACGCGCGCGTCCAGCGATCCGCCGGGAGCGCGGCGCCCAGCTGCTGCTCGACGATGACCGGGTCGTCCGACTCCGCAATGCCTATCCGGTTTGCCACCCGGAGCACGTGGCGATCGACCGGCAGACCTGGGACGCCGAGCGCGTGTCCCAGCACGACGTTGGCGGTCTTCCTGCCAACGCCTGGGAGCTCGACCAGCCCATCCATGTTCGCCGGCACCTGCCCTCCATGCCGCTCGACCAGGGCCTTCGCCATGCCGACGAGCGACCTGGCCTTGGAACGAAAAAAGCCGGTGGAGTGAATCTGACGCTGGAGCGTTGGCATCCTCGCCTTGGCCAGCGCCGTCGCGTCGGGGTAGCGCTTGAACAACGCGGGCGTCACCATGTTCACGCCTGCGTCGGTCGACTGTGCCGAGAGCATCGTCGCCACCAGCAGCTCGAACGGGGTGGTGTAATGAAGCTCGGTGTCCGCGCCCGGATGCTGGGACTCGAGCGTGTCCAGGATCGCGCGGACTTCAGCGGGGCTCTTGACGTGGTCCACAGGGGGATCTCAATGAATGGGCCCGGCTCCCTTGTTCCAACCGACGTTGGCGTAGGACTCCGAGAAGACCCGCCAGTGCTCCTGCATTGCGGCGATGAGGTTTGGCACGAACTGGACGGGCACGACGATCCTTGCGCGCACCGGGGCGCGGACGATGTGCTCGGCCTCCGCCTCCTTGATGCCCTTCTCGGAGAGCGGCATCACCTCACAGAAGGTGAGGGTGAAATCGAACGGTGTGTGGGCGATCGAGCAGAAGTTCGCGTAGGTGCGCGGCGTGCCGTCGCCGGCATCTTCTGCGGGGACGATCGTGAAGTTGATCTGCTTGGGCTGATCGGTCATGCCGGAAGTTTAATACTTCCGCATGACCCCCACCACGACGCCCTGAATCTGCACGTGATCCGGATCCACGAAAATTGGCTGCATCGCGGCATTCGCCGGCTGAAGCCGGATCTTGCCGCCGGGATCGCGATAGAACTTCTTCAACGTGACGTCCGACCCGCGCAGGAGCGCAATGACCATCTCGCCGTTGTCGGCCGTCTTGCGGTCTTCGACGACCACGAAGTCGCCGTCACGGATCTGCTCGTCGATCATCGAGTCGCCCCGCACACGCAGGACATAGGTCTCCCGCTTCCCGACCAGGTCTTCCGGCACGGCGATCGTCTCGTTCGACGCGACCGCCTCGATCGGGAGGCCGGCGGCAACGTAGCCGAGCAGCGGAAGCTCGATCGCACGACCTCCGGCACGCGTCGGCAGCATCTCGACCGAGCGGCTCCGGTTCCAGGCGCGCTTGATGAAGCCCTTCTCCTGGAGGTTGGTCAGGTGCTTATGGACAGTCGCCAGCGAAGAGAGCCCGAAGCGGCGCCCGATTTCCTCGAGGCTTGGCGCGTACCCATGCTGCCCGATGAACTCGTTCAAGTAATCGAGGATCTCGCGCTGCCGTTTTGTGAGTGGAAGCATGTTTGCCTCGAGGCCACTATACGCAAAAGAAAGGCGAAGGTCAATACTGTTGGGACGGCTCTTCAAGCCCAGCGAGTGTTAGGATCCCCGCCCTGTGCGCATCCCATTTCGAATCGCCGGAGCCGGCGCGAAACCCTTCGACGTCGTCGGGTTCGGGCTGAACAGCGTGGACCTGGTCGGTGTCGTCGCTGAGTTTCCCCGCGCCAACTCCAAGCAGCCGCTCCAGCGCTTCGCGCGCCTGCCGGGCGGGGAGATCGCGACCGCGATGGTGACATGCGCGCGCCTGGGACTCCGCGCGTCGTACATCGGCAGTTTCGGCGACGACGATCTCGGCGTCCTGTCGCGGTCGAGCCTGGCGACCGAGGGCGTGGACGTGAGCGCCGCGCGGACCGTGCCCGGCGCCACCAATCAGTTCGCGCTGATCATCGTGGACGCCCGCTCCGGAGAGCGCACGGTCCTGTGGGATCGCGACCCGGCGCTCGCGAGCGATCCGGCCATGATGTCGCGCGAGGCGGTCACGGCCGGACGGATGCTGATCGTCGACGGCTACGAGACCGTCGCCTCGGCCCAGGCGGCGCGGTTTGCCCGCGACGCCGGCATCCCGGTCGTCTCGGACATCGAGAAAGTGCGCCCCGGGACAACTGACCTTCTGCGACACCTGGACGCGATCATCATGGCTCAGGGATTCCCGTCTGCGCTGACCGGGCACGACGAGCTCGGGCGCGCAGTCCAGACGATTGCGAGAGACTTCAACGCGCCGCTCGTCTGCGTGACGCTCGGCGCCGAGGGCAGTCTCGCGTACTGCGAGGGGCGGGAGATCCGCACGCCCGCATTCTCGGTCGACTGCATGGACAGCACGGGCGCTGGAGACGCCTTTCGCGGTGCCTTCGCCGCCGCGTGCCTCATGCGCCCGCTCGACGACCTCGAGACCGTCCTGGGCTACGCGAATGCGGTCGCTGCGCTGAACTGTCGGGCGTTAGGGGCGCGCGGTGGCCTGCCGACGCGCGAAGAGGTGGAGCGGTTGCTGATTGCGCGGCCCCATATGTAACCTTTACCTTCTGTTCAGGTCTAAGTTGGTGGGGACGGCCGACACATGGCGTCATCGCTTGCGTGGACGATTCCAACACCGTGGCACGCCATGTCCTCCGCTGACGCGCCGTTGACGGAGCTGGATGAGCGCGCGCTCGTCCAGGCATGTCTCGCCGGTCAGCCGACCGCCTTCGACCTCATCGTCGAGCGCCATCGCCGGCCGGTGTATCAGCTCTGCTACCGGTTCGTGGGGAACCACGAAGATGCGAGTGACCTGTCACAGGATGTCTTTCTGCGCGCCTTCCGCGGACTGCGCAGTTTCCGCGGACAGTCGTCACTCTCCACGTGGCTGTACCGGATCGCCGTCAACGTCTGCTTGAATCGGGTGAGCTCGAAAGCCCCGCTCGGCAAGCTGACCGAGCCGATCGACGAGCGGCAATTCGTCGACGAGCGCGAGGAATCGGCGTCTGATCGGCTGCTGCGGCGCGAGCGTGGCGAACGCGTCCGTCAGGCCATCGCGCAGCTCCCGCGCAAGCAGCGACTGACACTGGTGCTGCGGATGTTCCACGAGATGTCGCACCAGGAAATCGCTGACGTGCTCGGCAGCTCGGTGGGGGCGGTGAAGGCAAACTTCTTTCACGCGATGGGCAATCTGAAGAGAATACTCGGGGACGCGTAGGGCGGATGGGTATGCACCTCACACCGGAAGAATTCGTTGACGTCGCCGAAGGGACCCGCGCGGAGACGTCGCTGCCTCATCTCGCGGCGTGCGAGCAATGCCGGCAGGGGCTCGCCGAGTTTCGAGCGACCATGAGCTCGGTGGCCCCGGTGGCCAACGTTCCACCGGTGCCTGAGCCGTCGCCGCTCTTCTGGGACCACTTCCAGCGGAGGGTGAGCGACGCGATTGCCGCCGACCACACGTCGGAGACCGGCGTACTGGGCTTGTTGCGCGCCTTGGCGCGTCCGGGGCTTGCGCCGCTCTCGGCGGCCGGGGTCATCGCGCTCGTTCTTTTCGCGCTGAGTCTGCGGAAACCGGCGCAACCGTCCACGCGAGCGTACGTCGACTGGATGCGGCCGAATGCGGCCTCGCCGGCCTGGCTCCGTTCGGAGGTGTTCAGCGATTCGTTGGACGACGATCCGTCGCTGCAGCTGGTCGCGGCCCTGTCCGCGGATGTCGATCTCAGCGACGAGGAAGCAGGGCTGACGTCGCGGACGAGCGCGGAGCACGCGGTCACGCATATGAGCGCCGAGGACCTGCAGGAGCTCAAGCGGCTGCTCAACATGGAAATGGGCAATTGAGAAGCACTCTTCTAGCACTGGCGCTCGCAGGGGCCCCTGTCGCCAACGTCGCCAACGTCGCCAACGTCGCCAACGTCGCCAACGTCGCCACCATCGTCGTGTCGGCGCAGGGCGGCCGCCAGGCGACCCCCTCCCCGGGGGCCCCGGCGCCGCCATCCGCCCAAGCTCCCGCACCCGCACCACCGGAAGGAACCGTCACGGTGGGGGAAATCCAGCGGATGTTCGACTCCTACGCGCTGATGCAGGCGGAGCAGCAGCTGCAGATCACGGAAGATCAGTTCGCGCAGTTTCTCACCCGTTTTCGCTCGCTGCAGGAAGCGCGGCGGCGCGGGCTGGTCGAGCGCGGCCGGTATCTCAACGAGCTCCGTCGTCTCTTGAACGCGCCGCAGGTCGACGAGGGCGCGATGCGTGAGCAGATGAAGGCCTTGGACGAAGCAGACGCCCGGACCCAGGCGGAACTCCGGAAAGCCTACGAGGCCATCAATCAGGTGCTCGACGTCCGGCAGCAGGCGAGGTTCCGCGTCTTCGAGGAAAACATGGAGCGGCGTAAGCTCGAGCTCGTCACCAAGGCCCGTCAAGCGGGCCGCGGCAAGCCGTAGGACAAGACGTTATAATCGAAGCCGTGAGGCGTCTCGCCGCCCTCTTGGTCGCTGGCGCACTTGCCGTGGCAGTGCCGCGGGCTGACGCCCCGTACAGCCGCCGCGACGCAGACGCGCTGCGCCAGAAGGTCGCCACCATCAACGCACACGGCGCGCGCGGGACTCGACAGATGCGGCGGACCACCATCACGGAAACCGAGGTCAACTCCTACCTCGTCTTCGACGCGAGGGAGCAATTACCCACGGGAGTCGTCGAGCCGTCGGTGACGATTCTGGGGACCGGGCGATTGTCGGGCCGCGCCGTCGTGGACCTCGATGCGGTCCGAAAGGCCAAGGCGACCGCGAGCCTGTTCGATCCGACGAACTACCTGACCGGGCGCCTCCCCGTGACCGCAACAGGTGTCCTGACGACCACGAACGGCACCGGCCGGTTTCAGCTTGAAAGCGCGACCGTCGGTGGTGTGCCAATCCCGAAGCTGCTGCTGCAGGAGATTGTCAGCTTCTATTCACGCACCGCCGAGAAGCCGTCGGGCATCGGCCTCGACGATCCGTTTGCACTGCCAGCGCGCATCCGCGAGATCCAAGTCCAGCGAGGCCAAGCCATAATCGTGCAATGACCGCCCCGGCCGGACCGGACGGGCCTGGCACGCCTGGCAGTTTGCCCCACCCGTCCAGCGCCGGCGGCCCCGGCCCGAACGACGTACTGGCGACGCCGCTCCAGTACCTGCGTGGCGTCGGGCCGCGACGCGCCGCAGATCTCGAGCGAGCGGGCCTCGTCACCCTTGAAGATCTCCTGTACCGCTTTCCGATCCGCTACGAGGATCGCAGCCGGCTGCAGCCAATCGCATCGCTCAAGCCTGGCCGTGCGGCTTCGATCGTCGGTCGCATCCTCAGCTGCGGCGTTCGCGCCACGCGGCGGCCGGGGTTCAAGATCTTCGAGGCGGCGATCGGCGACCCGAGCGGCGCCCTGCGCGCCACCTGGCTCAACCAGCCGTTCCTGCGCGATGTCTTCGCGGTCGGCCAGCACGTCGTGTTCTATGGACAGATCGAGATGCGCGGGCACGGCGGCCTGCAGATGACCAACCCGCAGTACGAGATTCTGGACGACGAAGACGGAGAGACCGTCCACACGGGTCGAATCGTGCCGGTCTACGAGAAGACGGGAACGGTGACGCCGAAAATGCAGCGCCGCCTGGTGTTCGACGCCCTCCAGAAGCTGACCCCCGATTTGCCCGAACACCTGCCCGAGGAGGTCAGGCACCGCCTGGAGCTCCCGACGCGGTACGCCTCACTCCTGGCGACGCACTTTCCGTCCGATGACACGCCGATCGACGCCCTGAACTTCTTCGCTACGCCCGCGCAGCGGCGGTTGATTCTCGAGGAGGCGTTTCTGTTCCAGGTGGGCGTCCACGCCCGCCGTCAGGTCGCGGCGGCGGAGCGGAAGCCGAAGGCGGTGCGAGTCGACGACCGCATCCGCGACTCGGCCCGCCGTGTTCTGCCGTTCAGGCTGACTGGCGACCAGAAGCAGGCGCTCAAGGACATCGTGGAGGACCTGCAGCGCCCGTTTCCGATGAATCGCCTGCTGCAGGGCGACGTCGGGTCGGGCAAGACAATTGTCGCGCTGCTCGCCGCCCTCGTGGCGATGGAGAACGACCTCCAGATCGCGTTCATGGCACCCACGGAGATCCTCGCCGAGCAGCATTTCGCCAACATCTCGCGGCTCCTCCAGCCGTCGCGGTTCCGTGTCGCGCTGTTGACCGGGTCAACGAGCGCGGCGGCTAGGCGGGAGATCCTGGCGGAAGTCGAGGCCGGCACGATTCATCTCGTCGTGGGCACGCACGCGCTCGTGCAGGGCTCGGTGGTGTTCCGCGCGCTCGGCATGGTGGTCATCGACGAGCAGCACCGCTTCGGCGTGCTGCAGCGCGCGACACTGCGGTCGAAGGGGCTGCACCCGGACGTGCTCGTGATGACGGCGACGCCAATCCCTCGGACGCTGGCGTTGACCGCGTACGGCGATCTCGACACCTCGGTCATCCGTGAACGGCCGGCCGGGCGCCTGGCGATTCGGACAACGGCGAAGCCCGAGTCGAGACGGGACGAGATCTACGCGTTCGCGCGGGGTGAGCTCGACGCGGGCCGCCAGATGTACGTGGTGTATCCGCTGGTGGAAGAATCGGAGAAGGTCGATCTCAAGGCGGCGACGGCGATGGCGGACACGCTGACCGCCGATGTCTTCCCGGACTACCGGGTCGGCCTGCTCCATGGCCGGATGAAGGCCGAGGCCAAGGATCGCGTCATGCGCGCCTTCGCGGCAGGGGAGCTGCAGATCCTGGTGACGACGACCGTGGTGGAAGTTGGCGTCGACATCGCGAACGCAACCGTGATGCTCGTCGAGCACGCGGAGCGCTTCGGGCTGTCGCAGCTCCACCAGCTTCGAGGGCGCGTCGGACGCGGTCCGTGCCAGTCATACTGCTTCCTCATCTACCAGGCGCCGCTGTCGGAAGACAGCCGGGAGCGTCTTCGGGCCCTGACGGAGACCACCGACGGCTTCGAGATCGCGGAGCGCGATCTCCGGCTTCGCGGGCCGGGCGATTTCTTCGGCACGCGACAGGCCGGCATGCCGACATTCCGGCTGATCGATCTGGTCCGCGACCGCGAGCTGCTGGAGGTCGCGCAGCGGGAGGCGGTCCGGTGGCTCGACCGAACGAAGCCGACGCCGGCGGCTGTAGACAGGATCGTGACAAATTGGGAGCAGCGGTTCAGGCTCATTGAAGTTGGATAAAGGCGGCTCTCTATAACCAGATGACCAAATACACTGTTCTCCTGAGAGTCATCGCGGGATCGCTCAAAGGCCGGCGCTTGAAGGCCCCGACGTGGGACGGGTGCCGTCCGACGTCCGACAAGCTGCGCGAGACGCTCTTCAACGTGCTGGCGCCGCGAATCGCCGGCGCGCGCGTGTTGGACGGCTACGCAGGGACGGGGGCGATCGGGATCGAGGCGCTCAGCCGTGGAGCCCGCGCCGTGACGTTCGTGGATCGGGATCGGCGCGCGCGCGCGCTCATCGCGGACAACCTCGCG
The DNA here is from genome assembly GCA_035939575.1 of Vicinamibacterales bacterium. GTDB lineage: Bacteria > Acidobacteriota > Vicinamibacteria > Vicinamibacterales > CAVVIG01 > DATKHR01. The sequence goes on from DASZFS010000516.1 coordinate 42,130, forward strand.
CGATGCGAGGTCCCGAGCGGCTGTGCTATCATCCGTGAGCACTTCGCTGTTGTTCCCGTCGCCGACGGTGGCGACGTCGTTGACGTCTTCGACGATATCTTTGACATCGTCCTGCTCGATCCGCCGTACGACGAACCGCCGGATCTGGTGATTCCGATCGCCGCCGGACTGCTGGCCGCGGACGGTGTGCTCGTCCTGGAGCATGCGAAGCGACGGAGCGCGCCGCTATCGGCCTCGGGCGTCGCGCGATCGCGCCAGATTGTGTCGGGCGATTCGATGCTGTCATTCTATGAAAAGTTAGAAGGCACCAGGTCACCCTTTTAACTGCGTTCACATGCCAACGCTCGCCGTCTATCCGGGATCTTTCGATCCGCTCACGAACGGCCACGTCGACATCATCTCGCGTGGCGCGCGGCTGTTCGATCGCATCATCGTTGCGATGCTGGTGAACGCCGAGAAGTCCCCGCTCTTCACGATGGACGAGCGTGTGGAGATCGCGCGGGCGGTGTTCAAGGATCAACGGAACGTGGAGATCGATACCTTCAACGGCCTGCTGGTCGACTACGTCAGGGGGCGCCGTGCGCAGGTCATTGTTCGGGGACTCCGGGCGATCTCCGATTTCGAGTTCGAGTTCCAGATGGCCCTCATGAATCGCCGTCTCGACTCTTCCATCGAGACGGTCTTCATGATGCCGGCCGAACAGTACACATACATCAGCTCGCGGTTAATCAAGGAAGTCTTCGCGCTGGGCGGGCGCGTTCACGGGCTGGTCCCGGAACTTGTCGAGGCCCGGCTGCGGGACAAAGTGACAAAGCTGACGGGGGACGCATGAAGCTGGCGGAGCGCACGACGAGGATCTCCGGGTCACCGACGATGAAGGTGACGGCGACAGTGGATCGGATGCGGCGCGAAGGCGTCGACGTGATCGACTTCGGTGCAGGGGAGCCGGACTTCCCGACCCCCGACCCCATCAAGGCAGCGGCGTACGCGGCGCTGGATCAGAACTTCACGCGCTACACGCCGTCGGCGGGCATCGTCGAGCTGAAGTGCGCGATCCTCGATCGCTACAAGCAGGACTACGGCGTCGACTACCGCGAGAACGAGGTCATCGCCACGGCGGGCGGGAAGCAGGCGCTCTTCAACACCGCGATGGTGCTTTTTGGCCCCGGCGACGAGGTCATCACCCACGCGCCGTACTTGCCGACCCTGACCGAGCAGATCAAGCTGGCCGAGGCCAAGCCGGTCCTCGCGCGCACGTATCCGGAGGACGGCTTCGCGATTCGCGCGAAGGCCATCCTCGAGGCGATGACGCCGCGCACGCGCGGCATCATCATCAACTCGCCGTGCAATCCGACCGGGGCGCTGATCTCGGAAACGGACCTCGGGCAGATCGCTGCCGCGGCGCTCGATCGCCAGATCTGGATCATCGTGGACCTCTGCTACGAGAAGCTGATCTACGATCCCGTCCCGCACAACCTGCCGGGCATTCTGGCCGGGACGTGCCGCGATCTGACGGTCTTGTGCGGGTCATCGTCGAAGGCATACGCCATGACCGGCTGGCGATGCGGCTGGCAGATCGGTCCCTCGGCGGTCATCGCGGCCTCCAACGCGCTGCAGAGCCACTCGACGTCGAACGTCACCTCCATCACGCAGAAGGCGGCGGTCGCGGCGCTGACCGGCTCGCAGGCGCCAGTGACCGCCATGCTGAACGAATACCGCACGCGCCGCGATGCCGTGCACGCGTGGCTGACGGCCGACCCGCGCATCCGGTGCCTGAAGCCGGGCGGGGCGTTCTATCTCTTCGTGGACGTCAGCGATGTCTTGTCGACGGATGGCTATCGCACGTCCGCCGAGTTCGTCGACGCCCTCCTCGAGCACGCGCGCGTGGCGGTGACGCCTGGAGAAGCGTTCGACGCACCTGGCTTCATCCGCATTTCGTACGCGACGTCAATGGACAATTTGCGGGAGGGCTGCCGCCGCCTGCTGGAGTTCGTGCGGGCGAGCGCACCGAAGGCCGCTGCGGCGCAATGAGCCTATACTGAGGCAAGTGGGCAACATGGGCAAGGTGGTCGCCGTCATCGGCGCCTCCAACAACCGTCGGAAATTCGGTAACCGCGCCGTGCGTGCCTACCACGAGCAGGGCTACACGGTGGTGCCGATCAATCCCCATGAGACCGAGGTCGAGGGGCTGAAAGCGTACCGGTCGATTCTCGACGTTCCCGGCGCGGTCGACATGGCGTCCTTCTACGTGCCCCCTGAAGTCGGCGAGCAGGTGATCGACGACGTCGCGAGAAAAGGCGTCGCCGAAGTGTGGCTCAACCCCGGCGCGGAGAGCGACGCGCTCATCGCGCGCGCCCGCGCCCTCTCTCTTACGCCCGTCGTCGCCTGCAGCATTTTCGCGATCGGTCAGAATCCGTATAACTTCTAATTTCCAGACGTCCTATGCCGAGCCATCACAAGCGCCATCATCCGGCGCGCGCGGCCACGCAGCCTGCGCCTGACGCCGCCGTGCCGGTCGATTCCATTGAAGCGGGACCGTCGTCGCAGCCAAGACCCGGAGAGCCCACAGCCTCCACCCCGCCGGCGGAATCCGCGCCGCCATCGCCCCCCGGGAGCCTCGGGGCCCCCGGCCCGGCGTCGACCCCCGGGGCGCCCGCAGCAGCCGCGCCACAGACCGATCAGCGCCGGCCCGGCCTGAACATCACCGATCTGAAGGACATGAGCATCCAGAAGCTCACGCAGATCGCCAAGGATCTCACGGTCGGCGGCGCGACCGGGATGCGGAAGCAGGAGCTGATCTTTCAGATCCTCAAAGCGCAGACCGAGCAGAGCGGATTCATCTTCTCCGAAGGCGTCCTCGAGGTGTTGCCGGACGGCTTCGGCTTTCTCCGCGCGCCCGACTACAACTACCTGCCCGGGCCCGACGACATCTACGTCTCGCCGTCGCAAATCCGCAAGTTCGATCTCCAGACCGGCGATACGGTGTCGGGGCAGATCCGCCCGCCGAAAGAGGGCGAGCGCTACTTCGCGCTCATCAAAGTCGAGGCAGTCAATTTCGAGGCGCCCGGCCTCTCGCGAGAGAAGCTGTTCTTCGAGAACCTGACGCCGCTCTACCCGCAGGAGCGGATCACACTCGAGACGCCGGAGAGCCTTTCGGCGCGCGTGATGGATCTCTGGACCCCGATCGGGAAAGGGCAGCGCGGGCTCATCGTCGCGCCGCCTCGAACGGGTAAGACGATGCTGCTGCAGAGCATCGCCCAGTCAGTGGCGAGGAATCACCCCGAGGTCTATCTCATCGTCCTGCTCATCGACGAGCGGCCGGAGGAGGTCACCGACATGCAGCGGTCGGTGGACGGTGAGGTCATCTCCTCCACATTCGACGAGCCCGCGCAGCGGCACGTCCAGGTGGCCGAGATGGTCATCGAAAAGGCCAAGCGGCTGGTCGAGCACAAGAAGGACGTGCTCATCCTCCTCGACTCGATCACGCGGCTGGCCCGGGCCTACAACACCGTCATCCCTCCGTCGGGCAAGGTGTTGTCGGGCGGCCTCGACTCGAACGCGCTCCAGAAGCCCAAGCGCTTCTTCGGCGCCGCGAGAAACATCGAGGAAGGCGGGTCGATGACCATCATGGCGACCGCGCTCATCGACACGGGATCGCGGATGGACGACGTCATCTTCGAGGAATTCAAGGGCACCGGCAACATGGAGATTCATCTCGACCGGAAGCTCACCGACAAGCGCGTCTTCCCCTCGATCGACGTCCAGAAGAGCGGGACGCGCAAGGAAGAGCTGCTGATCCCGAAAGAGGATCTCAACCGGATCTGGGTGCTTCGAAAAGTCCTCAACCCGCTCTCGCCGGTCGAGGCGATGGAGCTGCTGCTTGATAAGATGGGCAAGACGAAGACGAACGCGGAATTCCTCGCGTCGATGCAGAAGATGAGCTGACCTCACTATGGCAACGATCAAACTCCGGCAGAACGGCCCATACCTGGTTGAGGGCGACGACGTCACGATCGTGGACTGGAACGGCAACACCTATCAGATCCCCAAGCGCCCGTTCGCGCTTTGCCGCTGCGGCGGCTCGACCAACAAACCCTTCTGCGACGGCACCCACTCGAAGATCGGTTTCCAGGCGGCGGAAGCCGCGGTCCCTGGAAGCGGCGACAAGCCCGCGCTGTAGGCCCGCCGCGCCTGGCGCCCGGGGCCGCGCACGGCTCTCCGTCGAGCGGGACGAGGACCTCATGCGAGCATGAACGACTCGGAACGATCGCTCCCGACCTTCGCCGTCGTCCTGGCGGGTTTCGCAGCGTTCCTGGATCTGTACGCCACGCAGCCGCTCCTGCCGCTGCTGGCCCGGACGTTCGGCGCATCGACGTTCCAGGTCGGCTTGACGGTGACCGCGCCGACGATTGCTGTCGCCGTCGCGGCTCCAGCGGTCGGCCGGCTCGCCGACCGGGTCGGGCTCCAGCGCACGATTCTTGTTTCCGCCGCGCTGCTCACCGTGACGACCGCGCTCGCGGCGACGGCGACGAGCCTGCCACAGCTGATCCTCTGGCGGCTGCTGCAGGGCGTCGTGACTCCCGGCATCTTCGCCAGCACAATCGCGTACATTCACGAGGTGTGGCCAGCCGAGCGTGCCGGGCGCGGCACCGCGGCTTACATGAGCGGGACGGTCCTGGGCGGCTTCACCGGCCGCGCGACCGCCGGTATTGTAGCGGCCGGCGCGACGTGGCACGAGTCGTTCATCGCGCTGGCGATTCTCAATGGCGCGGTCGCCGCCGCGCTGTGGCTGTGGCTGCCGGGCGAGCGCTCCATGCGTGCGCACGCAACCAGGCCCCGTGAGCCTCGTCCGCAGGTCACCGGCGCGCGCCGGCACGGCGAATCATCGCTCGCACGCCTCTTCGTCAACCGGCGCCTGGTCGCGACGTTTGGTGTGGGGTTCTGCGTGCTGTTCACGCAGGTCGCGATGTTCACCTACGTCACGTTTCTTCTCGCCGCGCCGCCGTTCAGCCTCACCACCGTCGCGCTCGGATGGCTGTTCGTCGTGTATCTCGTCGGCGCAGCGGTGACGCCCCTGTCGGGCGCCTGGGTCGACCGCTACGGGCATCGGGCGGGGCTGGCGACCGCGATGGCGGTTGGAGGAGCGGGGGCCCTCATGACTCTGCTGCCCTCACTGAGCTTCATCGTCGCCGGGCTCACCCTGTGCTCGACGGGCGTGTTCATCGCGCAAGCGACGACGAGCGGCTACATCGGCGCAGTGACGACGCGCGATCGTGCGCTGGCGGTGGGCGTGTACTCAACGTTCTACTACGGCGGCGGGAGCACAGGTGGCGTCCTGCCGGCGATGTTCTGGAGTCGCGGGGGATGGTCCGCGTGCGTGGCGCTCGTGGTCGCGGTCCAGGCGCTCGGCGCCGCGATCGCCTTCACGCAGTGGGTGCCATCCAAGGGGCCGCTGGGGAGATCGAAAACGGCCCTTCCAGAAACCGGGGTCTAGAAAGTGATCTCATGGATGGCTCTACCTTCAGCCGTTTGTGAGATGCGTTGTAGTCTAAGTCTAGGATGAGCCCTATGGCCGAAGAGCGTCACGAGCGCGACAACCTGCCCGCGAAATGGCGGGTCCGGATGGACCTGACGACGTTCGTCGCGGTCTCGGCGCTGGCGCTGTCGGCGTCAAGCTTCTATCGAAGCTACCTTTACACCAAGCAGCAGCTGGACGTCACCGTCACGGAAGTGTCGTATGTGACCAATCATGGCGGGCTCTACATGACCGTGGCGTTCTCGAACGGCGGGAACAGAGATGCCGCCGTGTTGCGCGTTGAGCCTGCCGTCTGGGGCCACCGTGGCAAGCTCCCGGCGGAATGGATTCCTGTCACCGGCAGGGTCCACGCCGACATTCCACCGACGGCCCCGAAAATGCCGGCCGTCATCAGGGCTGGAGGCATCGAGGTCGTGACGCTGTCGGCGATGCTGAATCCGGTCGACGCGGAAGCCGCGCTCGTGTCGTCGGAGGGGGCGGCATTTCTCGGCATCCGCGTGGCCACGATGAACTCCGAGGGCAATCTCTTTCTGCTCCATCACCC
>DASZFS010000517.1:0-7438 GCA_035939575.1 Vicinamibacterales bacterium
TACCTGCCCGTCGAGGAGTCCGTACTTCTGGAAGTTGTCGGCCACCTCTTCCCACGAGACCGCCAGCTCCGAGCGCTCGTGCAGCGTGCTTTGAGCATCTGCCGGGTACGATGGGCTCGGACGCGGGAGCCCCTCGAACGAATCGGCCACCCATACGCAGCGGTCGCGCACGCCGTAGGCACTGAGGACCGCGCGCATGAAAATCGTGGCGCCGCCGCGCCAGACGCCGGTTTCGATCATGTCGCCCGGGATCCCGTCTTCGAGCACGCTCTCGATGCAGAACTGAATGTTATCGAGCCGCTTGCGGCCGAGCATCGAGTGCGCGAGCCTGGGCCAGCCGATGCCGTCAGCGGGCCGCGACGAGCGGTCGGGCGCGCCGGGATCGTAGATCGCGTTGGTCACGCACCGCTTCATCAGGTCGAGGTACAGCTGCCCAGGCGACATTTCGGCCGACACGATACCATGTCTCCAGTTGCAGGGGTCGATGCCTAAGCTCTCCGTCGTCGTCGTCGTATACAACATCGCTCGAGAAGCGCCGCGGACTCTGTTCTCTCTCTCGGCGGCCTATCAGCGTCACATCGACTCCGATGACTACGAGATCGTCGTCGTCGACAACGGGTCGGATCCTCCATTCGACCCCGTGAGCGTGAACAGCCTCGCCGGTCACTTTCAGATCATCAGGATTGACGCGGCACCGTCCTCACCGGCCCATGCGGTCAACCGCGGCCTTGCCGCCGCCCGCGGCGGCGTCGTCGGCGTCATGATCGACGGCGCGCGCATCGTCACGCCCGGCCTTTTGTTCTTTGCGCTGCGCGGCGCGCACATCTATGAGAAGGCGGTGGTCGCGTGCCTTGGCTGGTACCTCGGCGGCGACTTTCAGAGCCAAGCCATCGAAGCGGGCTATTCTCACGCCCGCGAAGATGCGCTGCTCGCCGGCATCGATTGGCCGAGGGACGGCTATCGACTGTTCGAGATCGGGACGCTGGATGAATCGTCCGTCGACGGCTGGGTTGCCTCAGTCGCGGAATCGAACGCCCTGTTCCTCCGTCGCGACCATTGGCAGGCACTCGGCGGGATGGACGAGCGCTTCGATCTGCCAGGAGGTGGGCTGGTCAATCTCGACACCTATCGCCGAGCGGTGGAATCGCCGGGCGCCGAAACGGTGCTGCTGCTCGGCGAGGGGACGTTTCACCAGGTCCATGGCGGCGTCGCCACGAATGCGCCTCCCGCCTCGCGATCGGACAACTGGCAGGTGTGGAATCGCCAGTATCGGGACCTCCAGGGGCAGGGCTATACACAGCGCCCGGGGCAGGGCCTTCCGACGTTTCTGGGAACGCTTCCGCCAGCGGCGTTCTCGTCCTTCGTCCGCGGCGCCATCGATCCGGCAATGCCGGGCGCACAGCCGCTCGGGAGTGGATTCGACCGCGCGTTGTGGTCCACGGCGGCGCGCACGGCACAACCGGAGGATCCGACAGTTGCCGCGCTCATCGCGCTCGCGCACAGGGAATTCCGGGAAGGCCGGTTTGGATCGGCCGGCGCCGTCGCGCGTCTCGGTCGTCAGCACGCGCCCGATGAGTGGGAGCTGCAGCGGCTGCTGTCGCTCACGGCGAGCTGGGTCGATACCTACCCTCCCGACGTCAATCGTCATCTCGCGCTCGCGGAAGCGTATCGCCTGCTCGGGGAGACTGAGCTCGCCGGATCGAGCTACCGGGCCGGACTGGATCTCGATCGTGATCTGGTCGCCGCGCACATGGGCCTGTCGACGCTGCGCATGCCGGGCGATCTCTACTACACCTGGCTCAGCCGGTTCTATACGTTGCTCGCGCCGCGGACGATGATCGAGATCGGCGTGGGCAGCGGCGATTCGCTCGCCCTGGTCGAGCCGCCGACGCTTGCAATTGCCGTCGATCCGGCACCAACCATGTGCCGGCCGTTGAAGACGGAAGCGCATGTCTTTGTCGAGACGAGCGACGAGTTCTTCGCGCGGCGCCGGCCCGATGGCCTCCTTGCCGGGCGCGCGCTCGATATCGGCTTCATCGATGGCTCGCATCTCTTCGAGGAGAGCCTCCGGGACTTCATCAACCTGGAGCGCTATTGCGGTCCGCGTTCGGTGATCCTGATGCACGACACCGTGCCGTTGGACGAGGCGACGCAGACCCGTGTTCGAGCCACGACGTTCTACACAGGCGATGTCTGGAGGACGATTCTGTGCCTCAAGCACTATCGGCCAGATCTGGATATCTTCACGATCGCGACGGCCTGGAGCGGACTGACGGTCGTCACCGGTCTCGATCCCGCCAACCGCGTCCTGACCGACTCATATGAGCAGGTCGTCGCCCGGTTTCTCGACGTGCCGTTCTCCGCGATCGAACATCAGACCGAGGCCGCGCTGAACATCGTGCCGAACGACTGGGACGACGTGAAGCGGCGCTTGCGCGCGCGCAAGATTCTGGACGAGAGCATGGACGAGAGCAGAGCTTGACATGGCGTGCAAGCAGGCGTATTCATACCTTGACCACGTCACCAAACGTGGAGGCTAGTATGGAAAGTGTGGAAAGACCACCGGGCTAGCGGGGGCGCATCTTCGACAGATCATTTCATCGTCGGTGCGCCACAAACAGTCGACATCATCTGCTAGGTTCTGGCTCCTGCCAGAATGCGTGCTAGACACGCGTTGAAACGCCCGGCTCCGGGCCCCGCTCGGGGCTGGGCTGTTTCCAGCACCCTCAGCGAAGCCCCGCCGCTGTATTCTGCTCCGGTGATGTCACGAGAAGACGTCCTTGCCCTCGCCCGCCAGTTGAAGGACGCGGCCAACTGCCACGACATTCCGAGGCTCATGGCGTTCTACGCCGAAGACGCGGTCGCCGTGAGCCCCATGTTCAACGAGGTCAGAGGCCGCGCGTCGATCGCCGCGACCTGGGAGCGGCTGTTCTCGATGTTGCCCGATTGCGCCCTGGCTGTCTCGGACGTGCTGCTGGACGGCGACCGGCTCGCGATAATCGGCGCGATATCGGCAACCGATCGAAGTGGATGGTTCGGTCTGCCCGCTACAGGCGGGGACATCTCGTACCGTGTCGTGGTGCTGTGCACGTTGGCTGCCGGCAAGATCGTCCGGGAAGAGCGTATCTATGACAGCCTGGGGGTCCTGGAGCGCCTCGAGAAGCACGCCCAGGACAAGGAGCTGAGGACCGCGGCGGAGGTCCAGCGCGTCCTGCTGCCACGAACCGCGCACGTCGGTCCTCACTGCGAAGCCACGGGCGACTCGGTGCCGTGTCGCGCCATAGGTGGCGACTTCTTTGAGTTCATCGAGCTGGCGTCGGGCGATTTCGGAATCATGCTCGGCGACGTCGCCGGGAAGGGCGCGCCCGCGGCCCTCCTGGCCGCGATGCTGCAGGGAATGTTCATCGTGGACGCAGCGGTCGGCGAGAGTCCGGCGCTGACGCTCGGACGATTGAATCAACGCCTGATGTCTCGACGGCCTGAATCACGATTCGCGACGCTGGTCTATGGCGTGCTGTCTCCGGATGGACGCCTGGTGTGCTCGAACGCTGGCCACAATCCACCGGCCGTGCTGTCCCAGTCGGGGGTCCGGCGCCTGACGGCCGGCGGCCCGCCGCTCGGTGCGTTCGCCGATACGGTGTTCGAGGAGGAGACGCTCCAGCTTCACGCGCGAGACACCGTCGTCATGTTCACCGACGGAATCACCGACGCCCGCAACGCCGGCGAAGAGGATTTCGGCGAGGACCGGCTGCTGGCGTGCGTGACGCGGCATTCGTCGGAGTCGCCCCTGATGTTGCTCGGTCGGCTTTTTCACGCCGTGCAGGAGTTCTGTCAGGGCGCACGTCAAGGCGACGACATCACCGCAGCCATCCTGCGCTACCGGTGATGTCCTCGAAGCCTCCGGCGGCTCGAGCCACCGGTCACAGCGTGCTGAAGCGCTCACCGCCCCCGCTTGAGCGCCCGCCCTGGCTTCTTCCCCGTGTGATCCCCGTCCTTCAGCACCTGCACGCCGTTGACGAAGACGTCCCGCACGCCCACGGCATACACGTGTGGCTGTTCGAACGTCGCGCGGTCTGCGATCGTGGCTGGATCGAACACAACGACGTCGGCGAACATGCCCGGCTTGAGAAGCCCTCGGCGGTCCAGACCGAGGTTTTGCGACGGAAGCGCCGCGAGCTTCCTGATGGCGTCCGGGAGCGAGAGAACATGATCGTCACGCACGTACTTGCCAAGGACGCGCGCGAAGCTGCCGTACGCGCGCGGATGCGCCGACGACTTCAGGAAGACACCTTCGGCGGCGATCGATCCCGCATCTGAAGCGAATGACACCCACGGCAGCTGAATCTGCTTCTTCAGGTTGTCGTCAGACATCAGGAAATAGATCGTGCCGATGCGCGACCGGTCCTCGCGTACCAGGTCCATGATCGTCTCTTCCGGCGAGGTGCCCCGGAGGCGCGCGACTTCGGCAAGCGTCTTGCCGGTCATCGGCTTGAGCGCGTCCGACTTGAACTCCACCAGCAGGACGCGATCGGCGGATCCGGCCGCGAGATACAGGTTCTCCCAGGCGTCAGTGGGGGTCCGAATGGCCTGCGCGATTTTGGCGCGCTGGGCGCGATCGCCCAACCGCTTGAACAGCGCGTCGTATCCACCGTCCTCGGCCCAGGGCGGCATCGCGGCGTCCAGTCCCGTGCCGCCGGCCGTGTAGGTGTACATATCGGCCGTGATGTGAAGGCCGCTCTTGCGCGCCGCCTCCACCATCTCGATGACGCGGTCCATCTTGGGCCAGTTCGCCTGCCCCGCCGCCTTCAAGTGGTAAATCTCGGCCGGGAGGCCCGCCTCGCGGCCGATGCGGATCAGCTCGTCGACGGCTTCGATGAGACGGTTGCCCTCGCTGCGCATGTGCGAGATGTAGATGCCGTGGTGCCGCGCCGCAACCTTGGAGATCTCGATCAGCTCCTCGGTCGTGGCATAGAAGCCAGGCGCGTAGATCAGCGCGGAGGCGATGCCCAGGGCCCCGTCTGTCATTTCGCGATCCACGAGATCGCGCATCGTCTGAAGCTGCTGGGGTGTCGGCCGTTTGTCGTCGAGGCCGACCGCGTACTCGCGGAGCGTCGCCGCGCCGATCGAGGACGCGAAGTTCGGCGACACGCCGAGCTTCTCGAGGTCCAGCATCCCTTCGCGGAGGGTCGTCCACGTGATCGGGTATTTCAGGTCGCCCTGGGCGGCGAGGCGGCGGGCCCGCATTTCAGGCGTGAGCGGCCCCATTGAATCGCCCTCGCCGAAAATCTCGGTGGTCACCCCTTGCTTGATGTCGCTCATCGAGCGTCCGTCGACGCGCAGGGAGTCGTCGCCAGACATCATGTTGACGAAGCCAGGTGCGACGGCAAAGCCCTCGGCGCGAACGGTCATGCCCGCGTCCGCGTCGCGCAGGTCGCCGACGGCCTTGATCTCGTCGCCGACGATGCCCACGTCCGCGCGGACACCCGGTGCGCCCGATCCGTCATAGACGGTGCCGCCGGCAATCACGACGTCGTATCGCTGGCGGGGCGCGCGGTTGCCGCACGCGATCGTCGAGAGCAGCGCGAACCGGACGGCGAACCGAACGGCGTGTGAAGCGCGCATTCATCATCTCCAGGGTGCCGGGTTGACCGCGGTCGGCGTCTGACCTGGGGGATTCTCGCACACGTTCGGCAATGACACGGCGCGGTCCCATGCGGTAGGCTCCGCGGCGACGTGATTCCTGAATCTGACGCGCCCCTGATCCGCGGCATCGGCGTCTGGAGCGCCACGCTGCTCGTGATCACCAACGTCATCGGATCCGCAATCTTCCTCACGCCTGGTTCCATGGCCGCGGTGCTGCCGTCCGAACCGCTGCTGCTTCTCGCATGGGTCGCCGGCGGCGTCATTGCCCTGTGCGGTGGCCTGACGTACGCGGAAATGGGCGCCATGTATCCACGATCGGGCGGCCTCTACGTGTTTCTCGAGCGGGCGTACGGCCCCTTCGTCGCGTTCCTCTTCGGGTGGGCGTCGATGCTGGTCATCGTCACTGGAGGCGCCGCGACTGTGGCAGTGGGCTTCGCGAAGTACTTCAGCTACTTTGTCCCCGCTGTCTCCACGGCCAACCAGGTGATTGCGGTCGCCATGCCATGGGGTCGATGGTCCATCTCGGCGGGACAGATTGTGGCGGCCGCGTCGATTCTGGCTCTCGGTGCAGTCAACTACTTTGGCGTCCGCAGCGGCAACCGTCTCCAGGTGGTGCTGACCGTCTTGAAGCTGGCGGCTCTCATCGCGCTGCCTGTTGTTGCGCTCGCGCTGCATCCGGTGACGCCCTCGCTCACGCCGTTTGTCCCGCACGTTCCCAGGCCCGCCGCAGCCTTCGGCGTCGTCATGATCGCGGTGATGTGGGCGTACGAAGGGTGGTACTACCTGCCGTTCTGTGCGGGCGAGATCGCCGATCCCAGGCGCGCCATTCCGAGGGCGCTCGTGCTGGGCATCCTTGCCCTGACCGGTATCTACGTCACCGTGAACATTGCCTACATGCTCGCCTTGCCCCTCTCGGCCATTCAGGGGGTCGAGCGCATCGCGGAGAAAGCCGTCAGCGCGCTCGTGGGACCGAGCGGCGCCACGATCGTGGCGGCAACCGTGGTCGTTTCCACGCTCGGGTGCAACGCCGCGACGGTCATCGCGATGTCGCGCGCGTGTTATGCCATGGCGGCCGACGGGCTGTTCTTCGAGTCGGCCGCTGCCGTGCATCCCCGGTATCGCACGCCGCATGTGGCGATCGCCATGACCTGCGCGTGGTCGGCGCTGCTGGCCTTGACCGGGACGTATGAGCAGCTGTTCACGTGGGTGACGTTCGCGTCAGTGACGTTCGGTGTGCTCGGCGGGCTCGCCATTTTCCGTCTCCGCCGGCTCGAGCCGGACACGCCACGGCCATACCACGCATGGGGTTATCCGGCGGTACCGGTGGTGTTCGTTCTCGGGCTTGGCGCGCTCGTCGTGAACACGCTCATCGAGCGGCCAATCGAGTCTGTCGTCGGCGTGCTCATCGTGGCGCTCGGCGCCCCGGCGTATCTCTATTGGCGTCCGCGGAGAGTGAAGGCTCTGCGGCGGGCTGAAGGCTCTGCGGCGGGCTGAAGATTTGAGTCGGGCTGAAGACTCTGCGGCGGGCTGAAGGCTCTGCGGCGGGCTGAAGATTTGAGTCGGGCTGAAGACTCTGCGGCGGGCTGAAGGCTCTGCGGCGGGCTGAAGGCTCTGCGGCGGGCTGAAGGCTCTGCGGCGGGCTGAAGGCTCTGCGGCGGGCTGAAGACTCTGAAGTCGGGCTGAAGACTCATGATCCGTGTGCAGTTGCCTACGCCCTCGATTTCTGACCACCCTGCCAACTGTTGAGAACCTTGATTCTTGGGGCGAGGCAACTGCACGCGGACCATGAGTCTTC
>DASZFS010000518.1:0-15131 GCA_035939575.1 Vicinamibacterales bacterium
TGCGCCGATCTCGATGAGGCAATTGAGGTCGCCTCGAAGCACCCTATGGCCCGGTTCGGCAGGATCGAGATCCGCCCGTTTTGGCACAATCTCTCGTGATGAGAATGTCCCAAAATGAGCGATGATAGCTAACGTGTACTATCTACGGATGTTACGTACCATTGCTTGCATGTCACTGCTCAAATATAGGACACGCTGAGGTTCGATCGACCATCGGCATCTTCGCGTCCCTACAGCCCAAGTGCCTTAGTAACACGCCCTTACGGCAATCACTGCTGACGGAGGCTGATGGCGGCTGACTTGCCTAAGTGGACTCAATGAATCGGCGGAGCCGCCTCTTCACAAACGTAATTGGGATGGTGCTGCTTGCCGTGTGTGCCGCTGGTGCCCAGGATCTGGGGACTCGCGACTCAAGCGCGGCCACACCTGGCGTGGACACGGCGACTCCACCGGCGAGCCACGAACAGCCGAACGACGTGCCGCCGTCGGCGCCGGCCAACGATCGCATTTTCGGCATCCTGCCGAACTAAGCCACGGTCGAGCGAGACCGAACGGCACAACAACTTTCCTCCCGGCAGGAGTTCCAACTCGCAGGCCTGGGATCGTTTGATCCGTATGTGTTCCCCTACGTGGGCGTCATGGTCGGACTTGGGCAAGGCGGCCAGCAGTCGTACGTGCGCCGCTATGCAACGGCGATGGCCGATAACTCCATCGGCAACTTCATGACATCCGCGATCCTGCCGTCACTGCTGCATCAGGACCCTCGGTACTATGCGCGCGAGCGCGGCAGCGTGTTCGGCCGTGCTGTCTACGCACTGTCGCGGTCGATCATCACCCGTTCGTCGGCCGGGCGCGCGCAATTCAACTATTCCGAGATGGCCGGGAACTTCAGCGCTGCGGCGATCTCCAATGGGTACTACCCATCCAGCGATCGATCGGCCGCGGGTACGTTGACGCGCTTTGCCAGTCAGGTCCTGAACGACGCCCTCGCGAACCAGATGAAGGAATTCTGGCCTGACATTCGGGCCTTCCTGGCCAGGCGGCGCGCCGGCCGCTGAGTGCTCCGGTTGAGTGGGCTGAAGACTCGTGGCCGCGTGCAGTTGCCTCGCGTCTCCAGCCCCATGCATCCTGCGGCCCGTGACGTTCTTGTTACGCCCGATTTACCGGGCGTTCACAAGCCGCCGCTACCATCGCGGGGATGCTCAAGCGCGCGCTCCTGTCTGTCTGCTCCTCGCTCGTCTTCCTCCTGCTGTGCGTGCCCTCCGCGCTCGCACAGTTCGACACAGCGTCGGTGCTCGGCACCGTACGCGACGCGTCCGGCGCCGTGGTCCCGGACGCGAAGGTCACGCTGACCAATACCGCGACAGGCGTGTCGACAAGCCGGATGTCGAACGCCGAAGGTCTCTATGAGATCGTCACCGTCCAGCCAGGCACCTACGTCGTCACCGCCGAGAAGGCTGGCTTTTCAATTGCGCTGGTCGACAATGTCGAGGTGCAGGTGGGCGCGCGACTGCGCGTCGACGTCCAGATGACGGTCGGCCAGCTGTCTGAGAAAGTGGAAGTGACAGCCGCCGCACCGCTCGTTGAGACCGAATCGAGCCAGCGCGATCAGGTGATTACGGGAGACCAGACGCTGGCGCTGCCGCTCAACGGCCGTGAGTACTCCGCGCTCGCGCTGCTCACGACCGGCGTCCGTCAGTCGTCGCTCAATAAGAGCACGAACGGCACCCCGCGCGAGGCGGCGTTCAACGTGAACGGGCTCCGCAGCGTGTTCAATAACTTCCTGATCGACGGCGTCGACAACAACGCGTTCGGGACCAGCAACCAGGGCTTCTCGAACCAGGTCATGCAGCCGCCGCCCGACGCGGTCAGCGAGTTCCGCGTGGTGACGAACAACCAGAGCGCCGAGTACGGCCGCACCGCCGGCGCGACGATCAACGTGCGCCTGCGCGCGGGAACCAACGATTTCCACGGCAGCGGGTGGGAGTTCATCCGTGACACGTCGCTCAACGCCGAGCCCTACTTTCTGCCAGCCGACGGCAAGAAGCCGCCGCTGCAGCGGAACCAGTTTGGCGGCGTGCTCGGCGGGCCGGTCGTCCAGAACCGGGCGTTCTTCTTCAGCGACTACGAGGGCTTCCGGCAGGACAAACAACAAGCCGCGTTCTCGACGCTGCCGACGGCCGCGCAGGACGCCGGGATCCTGCCGCTGGACGTCCGCGATCCGCGCACCGGCGTGCTGTATCCGGCGGGCTCACCGATTCCGATGACGGCATTCGCGAAGGCCGTGCTCGGCGGGCTGCCAGCGCCGAACCTGCCGGGCGCGGCCAATAACTATTCGATCGCGCAGGATCTGACGAATCATTCGAACAAGGCCGACGGCAAGCTGGACGTGCAGGCGAGCCCGTCTCTGTCCTTCTTCGGCCGGTACGGCTGGCGCGAGCTGAACACGAACGATCAGCCGCCGTTTCCCTTGCCGGCGGGCGGCGCAGGCAACGGCAACATCTACGCGCGCAGCAAGCAGCTGGTTGCCGGCGCGACGATGGTCACGAGCCAGCGCTCGCTCCTCGAGGTCCGATTCGGCTGGTCGCATACCGACGCGGGCAAGAATCCGCCGGGCCTCGGCACGCCCGGCGCCCAGGACGCGTTCGGCCTCAGAGGGCTGCCAACCGACCCGCGCATCTCGGGCGGTCTGCCGAGCGAAAGCATTACCGGCTACTCGGCCTTCGGCCGCCAGGCGACCAATCCGCAGTGGCAGTACCCCACGCTCTGGAACCCAAAGGTGAACTATTCGTGGCTCGCCGGCCGCCACTCGCTGAAAGCCGGCTACGAGTACCAGCGGGTGAACGTCGAGGTCATGGACGTGAACCCGCTGTACGGCCTCGATTCGTACACTGGACAGCTCTCGCGCCCGGCTGGCGCGGCGTCGAACAACATCTACAACCTCGCCGATTTCATCTTCGGGCTTCGATCTCAGTACGCGCTCAGCACACTGTTCGTCGCGAACATGCGGCAGGATCTCCACATGGGCTACGTGCAGGACGACGTCCGCGCCGGCGATCGGCTGACGCTGAACCTCGGCTTGCGCTACGAATATGGGTCCCCATTGTGGGAGGCCGACAATCGGCTCACGAACTTCGATCCGGTGAGCGTGAGCATGGTGAAGGCGAGCGCGGGATCGATCGAGAACCGCGCCCTCGTGAATCCGGATCGCCGCGACTTCGGCCCGCGGTTCGGTTTGGCATACACCCCGGCCGCACGCACAGCGATTCGGGGCGGCTGGGGAATCAGCTACGTGCATTGGGATCGGATCGGGTCGGCGAACCTGCTCGCAATCAACGGTCCGCAGGTCGTTCGATCGGTCGTCAACCAGACCGACCCGACCTCCTCATCGTTCCTGACCACCGAGCAGGGCTACCCGCCGGGGATAACCGATCCATCCGCGTTCAACCCGCTGACGGCGCTGGTCAGCTACATCCCGAAGGACTACAAGGCGAGCCCGGTACAGAATTGGTACGTCTCGGCGCAGCGCGAATTCGCCCGCGGAATGCTGCTCGACGTGGCCTACATCGGCAACCGCGCGACCGATCTTCTCCTGGTTGGCAACCTCAACCAGGCAGCGCCGAACAACTCCGCAGGCACGATTCCGCTCCAGGCGCGGCGACCGATTCCGACCTTTGGCGACATCACCGAAGTGTTCAACGGGGGCCGCTCACGGTACGATGCGCTGCAGCTGAAATATGAATGGCGGATGGGGACGAGGCTGAACCTGTTGAGCTCTCTGACACTCGCGCGGGCCAAGGACAACGCGTCGCAGTCTCTCGAGAACGCGAATGGCAACTTCCCGGGGCCGCAGGATATTCATAACATCGGTGCCGATTACGCGACGTCTGGCTATGACCAGCCATACAACAGCACGACCAGCGTCGTGTGGATGCTGCCGTTCGGACGCGGCCAGGCATGGGGCGACTGGCAGATTGCTGGGATAAACACCGTGACGTCCGGCGAGCCGGTGACGTTCACGTACAGCCCGGCCGCGGCATTCCAGGTATCAGGCATTACGAACGACTTCGCCGGTGCGAACAACTATCGCCCGAACGTCACCTGCAACCCTGTCGCGGCGTCACCGTCGACCACCCAGTGGTTTAACCCGTCGTGTGTCGTGATTCCAACCGATCCGAGCCAGCCGTTCGGCAACGCGCAGCGCAACAGCGTGCGCGGACCGAATTTCTGGACGTTCGACATGGCCGTGTCGAAGCAGGTGAAGCTGAACGGGTCGGCGCACGTCGAACTGCGGCTCGAGGCATTCAACCTGTTCAATCGGGCGAACTTCGTCGCGCCGAACGGCAACCGGAGCACCTCTGCGTTCGGGACCATCACCGCGACCTACGATCCGCGCCAGGTGCAGCTGGCGGCGAAAGCGGTGTGGTAGCGATCACGAGTGCCGCGCCTATTTCGATGGATCGAGCGAGTTGAGGACGACTTGTCCGTTGCTGACGATGAGCAGTGGGTTCTGCAGCACCCAGATGCGCTCGAGTGGATTGCCGTCGACCGCGATAAGATCGGCCTCATATCCAGCTTCAAGCCGGCCTGTCTTGGACCCGATGCCCAGCAGCTCCGCACCGCTGATCGTGGCCGCCTGGATTGCCGCCAGCGGCGTCAGCCCCGCGTCGACGAGATACGCGACCTCTCCGGGCACTCGCGCTACGCTGCGAGGACCGTATTCCGTGTCGGCCCCTGTCGCAAACTTGACGCCGATCCTTGCTGCCATCTGAATGGCCACTCGGAGCTGAGGCAGCATGAAACGCCCGCGGATTTGCAGCCCTGGATCGTCGTAGTCTCCACCTGGATCGCTGATGTCGACGAGAGCCGAATACGTTGGCACGAACCAGACATTGCTGTCCTTCATCATCCGGAGCGTGGGTTCGGTTAGAAACGTCCCGTGTTCGATGCTGCGTACACCGGCCCGGACGGCGTTGGCGGCGCCTTCGTCGCCGTGCGCGTGCGTTTCGACCGGCACGCCGCGACGCCCCGCCGTTTCGACGATGGCCCGTATCTGTGTTTCGTCGAACAGGAAGTGCCGGGGATCGGTGTCCGGGAGCCCGGCCCGGTCCGTGGCGCTGGTCTTGATCACGTCGACGCCGTGGTCGAGATTGACTTGAGCGGCGCGACGGATCTGTTCCAGAGTCTTGAGACCGCCGGCGAATTCGAACAGTCGCGGGTCGGATAAGACGTCGCTGGTGTTCTCGAAATGCGGTTGCAGGTGAACACCAGCTGCCAGGATATCCGGTCCGGCCAGGTGACCGCTCCTCACCATCTCTCGGAGGGCGACGTCCGCAAACATCGCAACCCCCGCGCTTCGAGCCGTCGTGACACCCGAGACCAACGCCCGTCTCGCTCCAGCGAGATCAGAGATATGTGCATGCGCGTCGATCAGACCGGGCAGCACCACGCGCCCGCGCGCGTCGATCACCTCGGCTCCGGAAGGCGGGGCGGTGGCGCCGACTGACACGATCGTCCGTCCCTGCATCACGAGAGTGGCGTCGGGAAGGATCGATCCGGTCCGCACGTCGAGAATCTGAGCGTGCGTGATGGCGAGCGATCGCGGTTGGGCCTGTTGGGCCCCGACGGTGATCGCTGCGACCAGCAGAGAGTGCAGCATTGCAAGACCGACGTGTTTCATCGCAAATCTCCATGTGTGAACCCAAGCATAACCACACTCAGTCCAATCCAATCATGGACCGCACCCGTTGGCGCGCGCGTGATTACGATGGTGACGTGACCATCGAATGGGCGGGGCCGCTGAAGCCGCTGACGTCGGCGATCGCGCAAAGTGGCTTTACTTTTGTACGCGCTGGCGAAATGCGGGAGCTACTGATGCGCGCTGGCTCGCTGGTCGATTGGCCGGCGTTCGCCGCAAGCTGGGACAACCTCGAGCTCGACGGCTACATGGCTGACGGCGGGCGCTATCGGCGACGCCGGCATGCCGTGTACGCGGCGATGGCAGACGGCCCGATTGTCCGGGAGCCCCACCAACCGCACTATCAGAGCCGTGACTACAACACGCTGAATGGAGGAATCGCGCGGTGGTTCGAGCCGGTCGACACGGCGATTGGCAGCGGCGCCACGATGAGCGCGATTCTGGCGTTCTCGCGGGCGCTGTTCGAGAGCGTCGCAGGACCGCGCAACTGGCACATCGAGACGCATCAGTTTCGGATCGAGGCGCGCCAGGATGAACGCGGACAACCGACTCCAGAGGGCGTTCACCGGGACGGCGTTGACTACGTTCTCGTGCTGCTGATCGGCCGGCGGAACATCCGCAGCGGCACGACAACCGTTCATCGCGTGAATCCGACTCCGGGGGATAAGGGCCCCCGGAGTGAAGCCGACGAGATTGGCAGGTTTACGCTGACCGATCCTCTCGATGCAGCGCTGTTGGATGACTCCAGGGTTGCGCACGGCGTGACGCCGATCGAGCCGGTGGACGTCGAGCGCCCTGCCTGTCGCGACGTGCTGGTGGTGACCTGGCAGCACACGGGATAGAATGCAGCCGATCGAAGATGGCCAAATCGGAGTGTCGGCTGAAGCGAATGATTCGAGACCTGTCGACGGGGGGTCGAAAAATGAATCGGACACTTCTTCTAGGTCTTTTAGTCTTTTGGACTCATGCAGCCTACGCCGATCAAGGCGGTTTTTCCAATTCTGGTGGCTCAACACTGGTAAGTTCCGGCGTCGCCATCCACTCGAGCGTTGCCACTCCCCCCGGCTCTTTGACCATTGATTGTCCCCAGACCACGCCGACCCATTGCGCCGGCAGCTTTGCTTATGTGTCCAACGACGGGACGGTGACCATAAGCGCGAACTTTACCAGCGCCACATTCACGGAAAGTTGCTCCGGCGGCGGCCGGGGCCACCCTGTCACCTGCGGTTACAGTTTCGCTGGCTACATCAGCGGCACTTGGACCGTGAACGGCGCGGCTCAAGCCATCAGCGGCGTGACGTATCAGGCATTTGGAACTGGCGGCGCCGCGGCCAGGGGAACAACGGCCTACAACTCCGCCTATTCGCCCTTCTACTACTCCGACACCGAGCAGATTCACCGTTCCGACGACCTGCAGGGCACAAACCAGATCTCATTCGGCAGCCAGGGCGGCGATGTCGGGCAGTTTTATGGCGCGTATGGCCTTGCGCTTGACTCGGCTGGCAGGATCTACGTCGCCGATACGTACAATTGCCGCATCGTCCGCATCGACGATATGAACGGCACCAATTGGACCTCCTATGGGGGCACGTGCGGTTCAGATCAGGGACAGTTCTATGACCCCCAGGGCATTGCGGTTGATTCCGCCGGCGGTATCTACGTCATGGATACCGGAAACTCCCGCTTTGTACGCATGGATGACATGAACGGCACCAACTGGATTTCCTATGGCACCGTGGGAAGCGGTGTTGGCCAGTTCCTCTCTTACATGTCGGTGGCGGTTGACGCGAGCAATCGCATCTATATTGCCGACGGTGGAAATCGGCGGATCGTGCGCATCGACGACATGAACGGCACGAACTGGACGGAACTGGCGCAGTCTCCACCAGTGAACGGAGTGAGCCAGTCGTTCTGTTCTCCTGCGGCCGTCGCCGTGGATTCCGGGGGCAGGATTTACGTCGCCGACAGCTTCTGCTACGCGCCCAGAGTGGTTCGAGTGGACGACATGACGGGAGCCAACTGGACTTCCCTGTATATCGCGCCCAGCGGCGGCCCGGGATTGAACAGCATTTCGGTCGATTCCGGTGGGACCATTTTCACAGCAGGGGGAGGCGTCAGACTCATCGACAACATGACAGGGGTGCTCACCTCCTCGGGTACGATTGGCCCCATCGGGTCCTACTATATCTTTGGCGTTACTGCCGTCCCTGTGCCGAGTCCACGGCCTTCCGCTCTCAGCGTGTCACCGGCAACTTTGACTTTCGCCCTTCAGGATGTCGGGACGTCGAGCAATCCCCAGCCCGTTACCGTCACCAACTTCGGAGGCAGCACGCTGAACTTTTCCGGCACTGTGGCGAGTGCCGGATTTGCTGAAACCAGCGATTGCCCGAACAGCCTGGTGGCGGGGGCAAGCTGTACGGTGAGTGTGTCCTTTGCGCCTACGGCCGCCGGTCCGGCGACCGGGTCCGTGACCCTCAATGACGATTCGGGCAACCTGGGGGCGTCGCAAACCATAACTCTGGCGGGAACAGGCTCCCTGCCGCGACACTTAACCTTGTCCCCGGCGACGCTCAATTTCTGTTGCCCCACCATCGGCGATAGCTCCAGCCGGACTGTGAGCGTCGCTAACACCAGCAGTGTCTCTGCCGGGATTGCGGGAATTGCCATGAGCGGCGATCCCTCTCTCGTTGTGCAGGGGAGCACGTGCGGATCTGACTTACCGGCCGGCGCAACGTGCACCGTCACCGTGGCCTTCAACCCGGCCGCCTATGGCACCTTTGCCAGCACGCTGATCGTTACTGAAAGCTCCGGTGGGCAGGAGACAGTCTCGGTCACCGCCACCTCGAGCCCAGACAGCTAACCGTGTCTGCGTAAACACTGGCAGCCTGGTCCTCGCTGAACGAGGACCAGATCGCGTTGGCGGGGCTGTGGACGTTTCACCTAATGGGACGCCGACTTCGCTCCCTAATCCTGCCCCATTCATCAATGCCGTGTTGTTTGGTGGCGTCGTAGCTGGGGAAACCGACAACGCAGGACGCTTCGAGGGGACGTTCGATGGCCGCGCGGCGCTCGTCAGGGAAGGATTTCCCTGTTACCACAACGTCTTCTGTTCAACATCAGGCTTCACCTGGACGCTGGCGCCACACTGAGCGCGCGCCTCCCTACTTGAACACGAGGTGGGCAATCGTGGATTCGATGTTCCAGTAGATCATCGCGATCGCGACGAAATCGTATGCGGCGTGCGCAACCATCGGTATCCAGATCTCGTGTGTGATGGCAAAGATGGTTCCGAACGTCAGCCCCGTCATGACCGCCTGCTCGACGCCCGCGACGCCCTGCTCCACGTAGTGGACCGCTGCGAACCAGGCGGAGCTCACGAGCACGGTCGCGATCTTCCCGAGAAGGCTGGGTGGGAGCAGCTTGCCGAGGCGTTCGAACACAAATCCGCGGAACACGGTTTCCTCGTTGACGCTGGCGACGACGATATAAGCGGCCATGGTTGCAGCCGCAGCCGAATTGCCGGCGAGGTACCGGTACGTCTGGTTGGCCGGATCTGCGCCTAGCAAGGGCATCACGAGTGCCTTCAGGACGAGCTTCAGCGCGGCGCCACATACAATGCCGAGGATCGTCGCGCGCGCCCAGCTTACCGGCCGCACAAACCCGAGCTCACGCCATGAAGTCTCTGAGGCGCTTTTCCACGCGAGGACGAGGACCGTCCCGAGCGGCTCCAGGACCGGACCCAGTGCGGCGATGACTACGAATGCGAGAATCCCTAACGGGCCGACTCCTCGCAGCTTGCGCGCGAGAGCCTCGTCCACCGTGCGAGTGCCAGGTGCTTCGTCCAGAACGGTCGCTATTGTAACGCGCGTCCCCACGCAGGCCGAGACCGGCCAAGCCCGTTGAGCATCGGATTGGTGCGACAATGTGCCCCGAGGCCGCTATGCGGGATCTCCGCCTGGCTGTTCGCGCACTTCGAGCCACACCGGTTGTCACTACCGTCGCCATCGTTTCCCTGGCGCTCGGCATCGGCGCGAACACGGCGATTTTTTCGCTGATCAACAGCCTGCTGCTCCGGTCGCTCCCGGTCACCGATCCACCACGGCTGGTCACGGTCTCGACCGGCCCGTCGCTGAACGAGCAGTTGTACAGCTACAACGTCTTCGATCAGGTCCGGCAGCACCGTGAGTCGTTCGACGGCGCTCTGGCGTGGATGGGACTCGCCACCGTCACCCTGACGCATGACGGCGAAACCGAGATCGTGACCGACGCCTTTGTGAGCGGGGACTATTTCACGACGCTGGGGGTGCCCGCCCTCCTCGGTCGCACGTTGACTCCGGAAGACGACGAACGCGGCGGCGGCCCGGATGGTCCGGTCACGGTGATCAGCTACGGGCTCTGGCAACGGCGTTTTGGCGGCGCCGCCAGCGTCATCGGGTCGCGCGTCACCGTTGAACGCGCCCTGTTCACCATTGTTGGCGTCGCGCCACCCGACTTCTTCGGCGTCGAAGTCGGCCGGACATTTGACGTCGCGCTGCCTATCCGGACGTTCAGCCTGGTTCGCCCGGCTGTTGTGAGTACGGACGATGACCAGGGGCTCCGCATCATGTTGCGGTTGAAGCCGGGCCAGTCGCTCGAGACGGCCGCGGCAGCCATCCGCGCAGTTCAGCCATCTGTTCGGACGGCCGCGATGCCGCCCCAGATTCGAGATCACGGGAGCTTCCTGAAGGACCCGTGGAGACTGGATCCTGCAGGGGCGGGCGTATCCCCCTTACGCCAGCGGTTCGAGCAACCGCTCGTGATGATCCTCATCGTTGTCCTGGTGGTCCTGCTGATCGCCGGCGCGAATCTCGCGAATCTGCTGTTGGCCCGGGGCGCCGCTCGACGACACGAGCTGAGCGTGCGGGTTGCGCTCGGTGCCTCAGGGTGGCGCATCGCCCGCCAGCCCCTGATCGAGAGTCTGCTGTTGGCTGGCGCCGGGACGATTGCCGGACTCGTGGTGGCCATGTGGGCGAGCCGGGCGATCGTGACGCGTCTGTCGACGTCGTTGAACCCCGTGGCGCTCCCTCTGCCGCTCGACACGCGCGTCCTGGTCTTTACAGCGGCGACGCTGTGTGCGACCACGCTGCTGTTCGGCTTCGCACCGGCCCTCCGAGCCATGCGCGTGGCGCCGATCGATGCCTTGCGCGAACACGGACGAACCGCTGCAGAGGGAGGCGGCAATAGCCTGTCGAATGGTCTACTGGTTGCGCAGGTCGCTTTGTCGCTGTTGCTCGTCATGACCGCTGGACTCTTCGTCCAGACATTCGATCGGCTGGCCCGCGTGTCCCTCGGTTTCGACCGCGATCGCGTCCTCGTCGTCACATTGAGTGCGCCCACCATCCGTGCAGTGGATCGCAACCCGTTCTATCACCAGCTGGTGAAAGCCGCTGCCGCCGTGCCGGGCGTCGCACACGCGGGCGGCTCGCTCACGCCACCGTTGATCTCCCAGGTGCATGACCTGGTCTCGGTCACGGTGCCTGGTCCCTCGCACCCGGATGTCGAGCGTATCTCGCGGTCCAGCTATGTCACGCCGGGATGGCTCGCCGCCTACGGGACGGCCGTCCGCGCGGGTCGCGACATTGACGAGCGCGACACGCTCGCGACCGTCCCGGTCATCGTCGTGAATGAGGCCTTCGTTCGCCGGTTCCTTCCGGACCGGCGCCCGATCGGCGCGACCGTTCAAGTGTCTGAGGGGTTTGGGGCCATTGGCGAGGTTCCCGTTGGCTCAAAGACAGTTGTGGGCGTTGTCGCCGACGCGGTCTACAGTTCCATCCGCGAGCCGGCGCCACCGACCATGTACATCCCCCTTTCCCAGGCGGAAGGAGGCATCTCGCTCACGTACTTCTACATCGCGGTGCGACCGTCGGTCGGTTCGCCCGCGCTGTTGACCCGCAGCGTGGCGGCGGCCCTGACGGCCGTGAATCCCGATGTGACAATCGCCTTCCGGCCGCTCAGCGAACTGGTTGACGAATCGCTCGCACAAGACCGGCTCGTAGCGATCCTGTCGGGATTCTTCGGTGCCCTGGCACTGCTGCTCGCAGGACTGGGCCTGTACGGCGTGACCGCCTACGCCGTCGCTCGCCGTCGCACCGAGATCGGTCTCCGCATGGCGCTCGGGGCCGCCCCTGCGAGCGTCATCCGGCACGTGCTCTCGCGAATAACGGTCCTCGTTGGCGCCGGTACGATCATTGGCACTGGTGTTGGCCTCTGGGCGGCGAAGTTCCTGGCGCCGCTGCTCTACGGCCTCGAGCCTCGCGATCCAGCGACCCTGGTCGGAGCAGCGATAACGCTCGTTGCCATTGGTGCACTGTCCGGCTTGCTGCCGGCGTGGCGGGTATCACGGATCGACCCGGCCGAGGTGCTGAGAGAAGGCTAGCCGGCCGTGGTGAGCGTCACCGGCGGGTTGCTGGAGTGATATCCTGCCAGCAGATAAACCGCATCCGGCGGACCACATGAAGACTGCGTTCCAGGCCGTACTCGCCATCATCATTGCCGTCGGGTTTTCCACAGCGTTAGGAGCAAAGGGTGCCACGTCCAGAATCAGTATCTCTGGAGGCAACCTCGGTCGCCCGATCGACATTCGAAACGAGGCAGTTCTTGAGGCGTTCCAGATCTGGAGTGGACCTGGTACCAGCAGCTGCGCCTCTGGCCAGTGTGTGGAGGGAACCGAAGGCTTCATTGTGGACTGGTCGGCCGGCGCTGTTGTTGCCAGGCCAAGCGGCCTGCCACGGTACCAGATTGCGTTTTTCGTGCAGGAAGGAGGTGTTGGCGGACAGCCAGCACCCGAGCGCCTTGCGTATGTCGTTTTGTATGAGTACGACTCAGCGCGCGCCGAAGGGTTCGTGTATCTGCCAGGTAAAGGCGATCAGTGGCAGGAACTCAATTGGGGCTCTATCTACCGTCACGGCCTGGAAGGGGGCTGGTTCCGTGCGACACGGGCCTGGCAGGACGCCGTTGTGCCGTTGATTTCGCAGCGCTAGGGAGCTCGTTCACTGCGCGAGCGGTACGACTGTCGATTTGAGCAGCGCCCGGTCCCTCGTCACAAGCGGAACCTTGTGCACGATGCTGGTTGCCGCGATGAGCTCGTCGGCCGGATCGCCACGGATGTCGAGGCGCGTGCTCGCGCGGGCAATTTCACGGGTCAGGGGCCACACGTGAATCTTCGCGAGAACACGGGCAACTTCGGGATCGTCCAAATCGACGTCGATCCGCCCCATCTGGGATAACTTGGAGATCTCCCAGAGCACGATCGCGGAAACACTCCAGGGCGCGGAACTTAACAGTCTCACCTCACGCGGCTTGAGCGCACCGGCTACCGCGTAGAGCAGGATGTGGGTGTCAACGTTCAGCATGCCAGCGGAGTCCTGTGGAGAGGATGTCGCCTTTGATGTGGAGCTTGCCCTTGAGCGAACCGATCAGGCTCGCCGGGTTGGAGGCAAACGGGATCAATTTGGCCACGGGCTTGCCCCGCTTTGTGATCACGATCCCGTCAGGGTCCACCTCGTCGAGCAGGGCGAGACACTGCTCTTTGAATTTCGCCGCGGCGATCTGCTTCATGACTGGATTATATGACTAGTCATTTAAGATGTCCATTATAGCGCGCCTGACGGCGTGCCTCGTGACAATGCTCGAGGCAGGCTGCTTTCCATGGGGTGAGCTGGTAGACACCCGCTACGACAAGCGCGGCGCCTGCTGCGGCTGGGCGGTGCCGATTGCCCGACGAGGAGCATTCGGCGTAGGGCGCCCCCGCCCACCCAGGAGACAGGATACGCGGTGAGGCCGTCTACAGCCCCGAGGTGAGTCACTCTGGAACGCATTCTGCAGACGCGTTATGTTAGACCGCGAAGTGGAAACCCATTGCTTTCAGTTCACCGTCACACTGCGCGTGGATGTCGAAGCGCTGAGCCATCCGCCGGACCTGACCGCGGCGGAGGTCCTGCGCTCGGAACTTCAGCGGTGCGTAGAGAGCCTGGTCGGACGCGTAGTGCGGGAGGTTCAGGTGGCTAACACAGGACCCACGCCAGAACATCAGCGCGTCGAATACCCGGACTCCCTGGAGATCGACGCCCGCCGGCGCCGCGGTCAGGCCGTGATAGGGTCTCAATCCTCCTGAAATCGTCTGGAGGCCCATCCGCAGACGTTCGTCGCGGGGGAAGCGACGTGTCGCGCCTTGCACCCCAATCTTGAGGCGCCGGCCTGAGGTTGACCGCTCGCCGTCGCCGGCGGACGGTTCAGTCGTACAGGGCGGCGTTGTAAAACGGCGCGAGGGCCGCGAGCAGGGCTGACGTAAACGAGTCGCCGCGTCCGATCAAGTCGAGCGTGAGCACTCCCCATGCGCCGCGCGTGCCGCGGACTGCCTTTCGCGCGACCTCGTCGATGACGTCGCCCAACTCGCGTCCGTTGAGTACCTGGCGAGTGATTGAATCCGGTAAGACGATCGCGCCGCCGGAACCGTAGCCCCAGCGGTCGCCATCAGTGACCGCTGCCCACGTCTTCAGCATGAAGCGATCGCCGTCGCCCGCGAGCGGGTCGAGTCCCCCTTCGAGCCCGACGGCCAAGGTGGCCGTCGTCTTCGCGGCGACCGTCGCGCGATCGATGAGCGTCTGCGCGCGCAGCCGCGCGCCATCGAGAATGGCCCGGTCCGTCATCGGCATCGCCGGCGCGGTCTCCGTGACATCGACGGCCTCGACCGGGCTCCCTCGAAATCGTTCGTCTATGACCGCAACGGCCTTGATGGCCGCGATCGCCGCTTCAACCTTCGCGGGACGTGTTGATCCGACGAGTATCGTGAACATGCGGACGATCCTACGACGGCCGGCTCACATTCTGACGCACAGAACGGGGCTGAAGACTCTGCGGCGGGCTGAAGACTCATGGCCGCGTGCAGTTGCCTACGCCCGCGAGTCCCTGACGATCGTTACAACCCGTGGAAATCTCGATATTGGGCGAGGACGCTGTACGCGGTCATGAGTCTTCGGCCCAGCGTATTGTTTGTCGTGATCACCGAGAAATGAAAGCGGCCGACGCGGTTCAGACAGGTAGGCCGAGTTCCCTCGCGGCCTGTTCCTGCGAGGCGTCCATGGTGACGAACCGATCGATTCGCTCACTGGCATGAAACCAGAGCGCCGATCGCAAATGCGCAAGGTCGAGCGATCGCGGAGTCGCCACAGCAGGCAGGAGGTTGGATTGACAGAGATCTAACGTCAGGTCTCGCAACACAAACAGACTCGTATCTTGTCCCACGCGCTCGATGCAACTCTTGTACTGTTCAGGTTTGAGCGCGCCTTCCCTCGCCAGGCGAATCAGATTTCGTCTAGCCTCCAGGATCAGAATAACGCTCGACAGCAGGTCTGCCCCGCCTGTCTCTTTGGACAGCCCTTCCCATCCTTCCTCG